>JAISCZ010000165.1 GCA_031265205.1 Deltaproteobacteria bacterium | reverse complement strand
TTGTTAGCCTTAAGTAGGCTGGGAGGGAGATATGATATGCTATATATTGTGTTATGACTGTTCAGCAAGCCCGTTTCTTTAGGCAATGCCCTACCCAGATCTTCACCGCGAACCACCTCCGTGACTTTTTGCGGTTTCGTCGTATATTTAAAGAACTTTCCGATAGCTTGAGGGAATTGGAGCCCTCTGTCGAAAAACGGGTTCGCGTCGGAAAGACATCGGCCGATAGGCCGACAGCCAAACCAACGCCCAAAAGGCAGCCGTCAGGACGGCGACCCAGCCAACCGGAGCGCGAAAAAATCGCGCCCGGAAATCCCAGACGCCGCGCGTCGGCCTTTCGCGAACGGGCCACGGGCGCCATTCCCAAAAGACTCGCGAGCCGACGCTGACGATTGTCCCCCACGTCCGCTCGCGGAAATTCTGGGGCCGCGCGGATCTTGGCGCCGCAGAGGGAAGGGGCGCGCCAGCGGGGCCGCGCCCGCCCTGGGAGCGAAAACGGCCCTCAAACCTTTTCCTGGAACGCGGGGAAAACGATCTTTAAGATAAAGTCTCCCGAACTGTCCTCCTCTCCCCCGCCCTCCCAGCCCTCCCAGCCCTCCCAGCCCAGTCTTGGGCGACCAGAATTAAGGCTTAAAGACAGCCGCGCCGGAAGCCAAGGGAAAAACGCGCCTTCGCGGGGCCGCGCGGTCGCCCGCCCCGATTATCAGGACTTTCGCCAATTTACGCGAGACGCGACCCCTCAAGCCGCGTCTGGAGGGCGTCTGGGAACCGCCGCCCCAGAGACGCGCCGACGCTCCCCAAGCCTCTTCTGGCCGCGCCTCCCCGCCGCGCGCGGCCAAAGACGGCTTTCAGTGACGCCCGCGCGAGCCGACGAGCGCGGTCGCCCCTTTAGAGCTGGAAATGGCGGACGCGCGGAAAAGCCTTCATTTCCCCATAATAGCGCCCATATATAGATAAATTAGTAAAATATGGCACTAAAATCAGAATTTTAGCGAAACTTTAAAGAAGGCCAGTCCCGCTTTCCCATCTTTTTTTAGGTAATAATTTTCGTTTTTAGCTCCCGCCCCGAAAGGCTCTTAATGGCTTTTATTAACCATAAAGCCGCGATATTACTATATAAAATTTTTACATAGGGCCGCGCCGATTTCCCCTCTCGACGCTATTGCAATTGAGAATCAGTTAAGTTAAACTCCTTTTTATCGTGGCCTCGTACTCCGCCGGATATTTCCCCGGTGTTTCAACCGCCGGGCCGCCGCGCCCGGCCCTTTAATCTTCCTCAAGTTAGGAGTTTTTTTATGTCGAATGTCTTAATCGTCTATGGTTCCACCACCGGCAACACCGAGTGGGTGGCCGGCCAGCTGGAGAGCCAAATCAAGGCCGCCGGGCACTCGGTGTCCAAGGCCAAGGCCGGCGACGTTTCCGCGGACGGGCTGTGCGCGGGCAAAGACCTGGTCCTCTTTGGCTGCTCCACCTGGGGCGAGGATGAAATTGAGCTCCAGGAAGACTTCATCCCCCTTTTCGATTCCTTCGATAAGATCCAGGCCTCCGGCGTCAAAACCGCGGTCTTCGGCTGTGGGGACGAAGACTATAAATTCTTCTGCGGCGCCGTGGACGCCATCACCGACAAGCTCGCCTCCTTGGGCTCCCAGGTCGTGGGAGGGAAGCTCAAGATCAACGGCGATCCCGACGGCGCGACCGACGCCATCAAAACTTGGGGCGCCGCGGTCATAGGCGCTCTCTAGTCCGCCTCAAATAGGCCTCTGTCGCCTTGGGGGAAGGTTCGCTCCGCTCTTTACGTCTCATCCCGGTGCCTTTATATTGGATTTCATCAAGAATTGAGCCTCCGGGGGAACCTTAAAGGTTCCCCCCGCCCCCCAACCTTAATCAAAGGGTTTCCAGGCGCCCTTACCTTCGCGAGCGTTATTTTTTTCCGCGCTCCCCTTCGGAGCTCTTATGATCGAAACCGAAACCGCTTTAACTAAAATGTTTAATAACGTCTGGCCGCACCTGGGCGAGCGGGAGCGTCGCTTGATCGCCGCCTCCGAGGCCAAGCGCATCGGCCGCCGCGGGATTTCCATGGTGAGCCGCGCCTGCGGCCTTTCCCGGGTAACCATCACCAAAGGGATCAAAGAGTTGGACGAGGCCCCCCTGGAGCCGGGCAAAACCCGTCGGTCCGGGGCCGGAAGGCCCCGCGTGGAAAGGGTGGACCCGGGAATCTGGCTTTCCCTCGAGGATCTTTTGCGGGAGACCACCCAAGGCGAGGCCGAGCCGCCGCTCCTGTGGACCTGCAAGAGCACCCGGCGCCTGGCCCAGGAACTCACCGCCGCGCGGCACCGCATCTCCCACGAAAAGGTGGCCCAGATCCTCCGCAAAAACGGCTACAACCTCATGGGCACCCGCAAAACCGACGAAGGTCGGGTCCACCCCGACCGCGACGCGCAATTCCGGCACATCGGCAAGAGGGTGGGCTTCTACCTCTCCGCGGGCCTCCCCATTGTCGCCGTCGAGACCCGCAAAAAAGAAACCCTCCAGGACATGGAGCCGGTCCCCGCGCTCTCGCTTTCCGCCGCCCAGCTCCAGGAAATCCAGGACAAACTGGCCTCCGGCGCGCATCCCCGGGGAATCTACGACCCTAAACTGGCTCGCCAGACTTCGGTTTTAGCCTCCTCGCACGAGGCCTCCACCTTTACCTGCGACTCCATCTACGGTTGGTGGCAGGTGGAAGGCCGAGAACTCTTCCCCGGGGCCACCTCGCTCCTTTTGACGGCGGACAACGCCGGGGGCCTGCGCCGCCACGCCCTATGGAAAAGGGATCTCCAGAAGCTCGCCAGCGCCATTGGCCTGCCGGTGGAATTCTGCCGCTACCCCCCGGGCACCTCCAAATGGAACAACGCCGCCCAAAAGCTCTTTTCTTTCGTTTCCTCGCACTTTCGGGACGAGCCCGCTCGGGATCAGGAGATCACGGCGCGCCTCATCAGCCGCGCCGTTCCCGCCCGCACCATGGCCTTGGGCCTGAGGATTGATCACTCCCAGTTCCCTTCCCCCGAGAGCCCCTCGGAAGAGGAGCTTAAAGCCCTACTCATTTACCCCGCCGAGTTTCACGGGGAATGGAATTACGCCATCGGCCCGGACCACGGAGCCTTGGACATCGACCGGGTCTATCAGAGCATGGTCTAAACTCGCGTCCCCTTATTTTAGTCGGCGCTCCCTTCAGTTATCCCCGGAAGCTTCCCGCGAGCTTCCGGGGATTTTTTTCCGCTCGCTCCAGCCACGGATAGCGTCTCCCCGTGAGAGAAAAGAACCGGCGCGGCGTTACAGCCGCGAAACCGCAGTGGCGCCTTCGAGCGTCCTGACTCACCGTGACACGCCCCTCGCGCTCGCGCGCGGGCTTTCGGATCGCCCACAGAGCGCGAGCGCGAAAGTTCCCCAAAGAGTCACTCCGGTTAAGGCGACGGGGGAATAAGGAACTCCGTGTCCGTTCATGAGATTCCAATCCTAAATAAAAACTATATATTGTAAATTTAAATATAAATTAACATAAAAATATTTAATTTCGACATGTCAAAATGAATACAATTTGAATTTAAGGCATTTTTACATGTCAAAAGCGTTAATTAGCGGGTTAACGCCATTTCGACGCGTCGAAATGGCTTAATTTATATCAAAATTAAAATTGTTCAGAGCCTTTAGACGGGGTTATGAAAATTTTAAATAAAATCATCAAAAATGGGAGCAATTATCAAATTAAAGTATTTTATTTTGCGACTAAAACTTTTTGTCGCGTTTTTCCCATTGACATGCTATAGTGTTCTTAAGGAAGGAAATTCATTTTGACATCTAAATGCGTTACGCGAATTTTAGGTGGCTCGCGATGGATAGGAGTTCAAATCGCGAAGGCGCAGCAAGAACTACGTAATGGAGCTAACAAGGAAGAGACGGCTCGAGCGTTGTTCAAATTAAGTTCTCTAAGTTTGAAAAGGAGCCGAGAAATTGTTGAAGACTTAAAAGACGCCGAGTATGAGTCGTTTCTTGAAAAACGGACCCATGTTGGCTCCGCTGAAAATCCAATTACCAAATTATTTCCAGCGGCGGTTACGGAACGGCAATTTCTTGATAAGCTCAACCAACTTCATGAGACCAGGCGCTCAGTCGGCTATCGCGATGAAAGATTCGCGAGACATACGCTTGTTGATTTTACTTTAACAGAGAATAACCTGGAACTTCCAATTAATGTCAAAAATTCAGGCACTCGCTTTGAGAACGCGGCTAAATTAGTTGGTCTTGAGCCTGATGACTGCGTGCCAATACCGACGTATAAAGCCTACAACGCGACAGAAAAGCGCCCCAACCTTCTGTATGCTATTAGCGCGGACTACACACTGATATCAAAGGTTAAAAATTTCTTACTCACTCTTTTTTCAGATGAGGAAAAATTGGTCTGGGAAATTCTATCCACCTATGCCGGCTCACTAATTCGGGACGCTGAAGACAGATTTGTTTATTCAATGGTCGATAGATATTGGGATAAGTTCTCATATTTTGTCTCTAGCCCGGCGTTTAGAATTATTTCAGCTCGCAAAGCGGTCAGTGTTCTACTGAAACACCCAAAGCGAACTCCAGGAATTGGATTGCGGGCGTGGGGGACGAGAAGCGCCGCGGAAAATAACGTCCATATTTCTATAACTAACGAGACAAAGACGCTGGATGAAATTTTTACGCGAATAAGCAAAAATGGATTGAGCGATATAATTTTAGCGGTAAACAGAAAGAAAACTGAAATGGTCTTTGACCCGGAGGTATAGGATCGTGAATGTTATTAGCTTGTTTTCCGGATGTGGTGGTCTTGATTACGGCATAGAAGCCGCGGGATGGAATATTATTTATCAAAATGATTTTGACCGCCACTCTTGCGATACACTTAAACTGAACGGACGAATGAACGCGCAATGCGCTCCTCTGGAAGATGTTTCAACAAATGACATCCGCCGCTATGTTGGATCAACAAAAGACGTAGATTTAGTGATAGGCGGTCCGCCATGTCAACCATTTTCAAAGTCAGCGTATTGGTCAAAGGGAGATACGCTCCGACTGAAAGATCCCCGGGCGGATACGATCAATGAATATTTCCGTGTTATTGAAACCTTTAAACCAAAGGCTTTTCTTCTCGAGAATGTGCGCGGTATAAATTATAACGGCAAGGAAGAAGGATTTCAGTTATTAATCAAAAAAATTAGTGAAATTAACCGAAAGACTGGAACAGACTATAGGCCAAGTTGGAAAGCGCTTAACGCCGCGAATTTTGGAGTGCCGCAACTGAGGGAACGGTTTTTTTTAGTCGCTTTGCGCGGCGGCAAAGAATTCGTATTTCCGGAACCGACACATTTTGATACTGTTCAAACACGCGAAAATTACACGCTCTTCAATAACAATCTCCTTCCGTACCGCACGTCATGGGACGCGTTAAAAAATTTACATCCTGACGATGACGAGAAACTTAAAGTTGGCGGCAAATGGGGTAAATTGCTTCCTTCTATCCCAGAAGGGGAGAACTATCTTTGGCATACCGACAGAAAGGGAGGGGTACCGCTTTTTGGTTGGAGAACTAGGTTTTGGTGTTTTTTATTAAAACTCGCTAAAAATAAGCCTTCATGGACTATTCAAGCGCAGCCCGGGTCAGCGATTGGCCCATTCCATTGGGATAACCGTAAATTATCCTGGAAAGAATTAGCGGCTCTTCAAACGTTCCCCTCTGACTTCCGAATTAACGCTTCCCGCGCTGAGATCCAACGTCAGATTGGTAACGCCGTTCCTTCATTATTGGCGGAAGTACTTGGTCGTTCATTGATGAAACAGGTATTTGGAAAAACATATAAAGACCCTTTAATTTTGTCGATTGAGAGAAATGACGCCATCCCGCCGCCGGGCCGAGTTCAACCGGTACCGGACGAGTACCTGAGTTTAAAGGGAATTCATGAGCCGCACCCCGGAACGGGAAAGGGACGTATTTATCAGAAACCGAGAGATAATACGCCGATCGCGATTCGCAATTGAAGAGTGACCAGTCCGCCAGCGTGTGAAATAAGGCGCCTTAAATTCGGGTAATATCCCTCGCCGATGGGAAAAGCTTAAGCTATCCGAAATGTTTCCTTTAAAAAACACTCGCTAAATAATATGAATGTTCGCATTATTTAGCGAGCGCCTACTTCGTCCCATTAAATTACACGCGAACAATTCCAGGCGCTTTAGGTCCTTTCGTATGGCTGAAGAATACTGCGATCTTAAAGGGTATATTATTACTTGTAGCCTTCATGGAATTAAACCCATAGACGCTATCATCATGCTTTTGGAGAATAAGACTCCGCCTTTCATCAACGAATGTCTGGACAGGCAGAGAGCCTATGGATCTTCCGAGTAGCCGCTGTATTTAATTATTCCTGTTTTCTTCTTGAGGCAGTTAATAATCGCTTTGCGGCTTATTTTCAATTCGCGTCATAGAGCGTCATCGATTGCCATCATCCAGTTACGTTCAATGCGGATTTTACTAATCATCATCTTCGAAAATTGGATAACGGTATAAAAGGCAGAGCAACAGAATAGTACAGCCCCATAATAATTTTGATTATTTTATTGCGCGAATATCTTATCGAACACGAGAATTAATGTGTTACTTAAGGTGATTTGAATTCAAATTATCAGGAAAATACGATTTTTGACCTGACCAATTACGAAAAATCATATGATAAATATTTTAAAATGACGATAGGACATGATTCAACAATCGATATTACGCCAAACGATGAGAAAATATTTGAAACACGAAAAGACTATGGATTTGTTGTTTTACTAACAAACGAAAAAATGGACGCGGGTACTGCCATGAAATTATACCGCGCTAAAGATGTTGCTGAAAAAGATTTTAGATATTTAAAGGAACGTCTGAATATGCGTAGAATGCATGTTTCCTCAGAATTATCGCTGGAAGGAAAATTATTTGTTCAGTTCATTACCTTGATTCTAGTATCTTACATCAACAAAAAGATGCAAGATAATAATATTTACCGCAAATATACTATGGCTAAACTTTTGAAAAAATTAAACTCAATTGAGCGCTTTGAGAAACCTGGGTTCAAAATGCGGCTGGGAGAGATTTTGAAAGAGCAAAAAAAGATCTATATCTCGTTAGTATAGACCCTTCAGAATCTTCATGAGTACCGGGAATCCAGGGTAAACGGCCGGCGACTCGCGCGGCGCCGACAGGATAGGAGCCATCATGAAAATCCCGGCGCGGATAAGAAGGATGGCTTTGTAGCCGTCCGGCCGGAAGCTTACGCCGCGCTAGGACGGACGGCGCACAGGGCCAACCAGAGCGGCGGCCACCGCGCCTGGGCGCGCGGCCCAGATTGATGAAGGGGATCAGACGCGCCCCCAGGAGCCTGTTGAGCGGTAAAAACAGGGCCATGGCCGCGATCGGTCGCCGAATGTTTGGGCGATGGGCGACGACGAGCGAGCCGGCCCGCCGGCTCAATGGGGGGCGTAGAAACCAGGCCGGAAACGGCGCCAGGCTCTCCAAAGTCAGGAACGGGGCGTGGATATTATCAAGACGACGGAGGCCGTCGCTCAGGAAACGGCCAGGTCCAGGACGGCCAGACCGGCGGCCAAGGCGGCCCCGAAGCCCAGGGCCCGCCGCGCGGGAGAGGCGCGGGTGAAAAAGAGACAATAGGCTGGGGCCGCCAAAAGGCCCTCCAGAGATTCCCGTTCCGCCAGGCTTCCACTCCGACCAGACGTGGGGCGCGACCAACCCGAACAGCGCCAGGGCGGAAAAAGGCTCGGGAGCGACCGACCGGGCGGGGACGAATGAGCGCCCCCAGCGACGCGGCGACGAGGCGCGCCAGGCCAGGAACGCCAATTCGCCCATTTTGCCGCCACGCGCGGCGAGCATAAGCTGGTTCAGGCAAAAAACCAGATTACGCGGCGACATGGCCGTCAGCGTCAATCCGCGGATAAGGCGGCTTTTCAAGCCTCGGCTCGGCTGAAACGCTTGGGCGATCGCCGCGTTTTCGGCGGAGCGTAGCCTCGGTTGGGCCTCGGTATTTTGAGGAAAAAGGAAACGCGCCGCGCCCTAATTAAAGCGAAACAAGGCAAGGCGTGTGACGCGTTGACGCGGAGAAATGGGAATAGGCTAGTGGAATTTCACGCTAGATCGCGCTCATAAGCGTTCCCGCGACAACAAAACAATTAAATTGTCACGCGAATAGCTTGAAATATACCAAAAAGAAAATTAAGAAGAGGAATCGCCACCACTGAAAGGAGAAATCGAGCTAAAATCTGGCCCTTCCCAAAATTTACCCCTGACCTTGCTATTTTTATAAAAAACAATCCCCAAGCCTATTATCTCCCGTGGTCTCATAATTCTAAATGGTCCAGAGTAATCTTTGTTGACTATCCGCGCTAAGGCCGCGTCAAGGGCTTCCGCCAAAGTTTGCTCTTCATTAGCCTCTTCGACATTAGGCAAATATTTAACCTCTATAATTACATATCTATTGTCAGCTAATTTGACTATTAAGTCGGAACGACCATCTCTCCCAGCTTTTTCGCTATCTACGTTTAGGCCCGCCGCGAGAAAGCTAGCTTGAAGAACGGAATGATAGTGCCTTTCGTTGGCGAGATTTTGCCAATAAGTTAAATTAGCGAATAAAGTATCAATAATTACGGTAATATTTTCCGAATTTTTTTCGCTAAAGGATCTTAATAAATCTGGGCCAAGACCTTCTATTTGTCTATAGTAAGACCCAAAAATAGTTCTATAACAAAAATCATCATAATATTTGCTGATCTCCGCGTTAGGAACCTTTAGAGAATAGATAGCGTATTTAATTATTTTTCCATGCGCGTCAATTTCTCTAACTATTTTCTTCTTATCAATAGTCAAATAACCAGAATGAAACAGAATCGGCGCTGATTCAAACCAATTAAGTTCACTGATTGTTAAATCTCCCTCAGTATAGTTTGAAAGATGAGGAGTGATAAAGTCCATGGGCCTTTGCTGGATCAGAGTTGAAAGATGCTTAGGCCTTCCACTCAAGGGCCAATAGCTTCTAAATTCTCTATTATCGAAAAAATTAAGAATTGAATAAGGATTAAGAATACGTTCCTTTCCAAGCCAATTATAACCATCGAACCAATCCAAAATTTCCTTCCTTAAATCCGCGACGCTAGATCTATAATCCATTTCTCCGATATCTATGAGTTCTGTTAAAACGCTTTCCATCCTGTCGCCAAATAGCGCGTCAAATTCCGAGATAGTAAAACCGCAGATTCCAGCGAAATCTCGATTAAGTGAAATATCTTTAAACATATTTGGACCTGAATCCATCGTGGTCAAGACAAATCGTGTAATACCGGTGACAAAAGAGAAACGTATTTTTTTTTCAAATTGTTTAAGAGTTCCATAAAAATCATGAAGAACGTCGCTATTCGCTTTGGCAATGTCTTGATTGTCTATATTTATTGACACTGGAGCGTCATATTCATCCACTAGAACTACCGTTAAAGCTCCATCATATTTTGCCGAAAGTCCATCAAAAAGATTTTCTAAAGCGTCGCTAAAGATATTTGAGCCAAAATTAACTCGCTCTTCGTTGGCTACCGTTTTCAATTTACGCATAATTCGTTGTTTGAGCTCAATTGGTCCTTCGCCAACTTCGGAACTCATATCCAACCGAATTACTGGATGCTTTTTAAAATCATAATTGGATTGATTATATTGCGCGGATAACAGACTAAGGTTCTGTGTCTCTTGAGTGGTATCCGGATCAATCCATAATCCCCGAAAAAAATCTTTATTGCCTTGAAATAATTGTTCTAAGGTATCCAGAAGCAAAGTTTTGCCAAAACGCCTAGGCCTAGCTAGAAAGCAGAAATCATAGCGATTTATCATTTCGTAAATATATTGAGTTTTATCAGCGTATAATAAATTTTCCTTAATAATATTACTGAAGGACGATTTTTTGTTTAAAGGTAAATTTTTCATGGACTTTTTCCTTACCTCCATGGAAAAATAGCTAATATGAGATCAATAAATAAACTATTAAATACAATAAGGTCTCGCCGTTCGCCTCCCCGCGCGTTCCCGCTCTCTTATTTCGCCGCCCCATCGATAGTCACTATGGAACAACGATCGCCTAAGACTGGGACCATGACGCCCTTTTTCCCCGCCCGACGCCTCGCTTTCCGACAAGACTCCCCACCAAAGCCCGCTAGCGCCCCTCCGCCCCAGCGCTATTCCGCCGTCCCCTCCTGGCCTTCTCACGTAAAATGACGTGGCGTTTAAGCTCTTGGCTTTCACGTCCTCGCCTTTTCCGGGGCGAACCTCCCCTCCGCGTGTCCCCCAAGCGAGACGCGCCTCCGCGGCCGACTTCAAGAAAAGCCCGAGTCATCATAGCCTTGGGCCTGAAGATGGGGCGCTTCTCGCGCGCCCCGCCCCAAGGCCTCTCGGAAGAGGGAGATTAAGCCTCTCCCACGCCGTCCAACCCTAAAGCCACGAGGCCAGAAACCGCGCCAAAGGCCCTGTCCAAGGGGTCTTCAGCCTCGACGGCGTCCATTTAGGGCGCCTTAAATGCGGGCCCTCTCCCCCGTCGCCGGGAAACGCCTACGCTATCCGCGAAGTTCCTTAAAAAAACACCCAAAAATTGTTGGCGGAAAAGCCCTCGCCTCGCGGACGCGCGATATCACCCCGGATCGGAGAACTCTCCCCGTCGCCCAATGAGGTCGCTAGACCGCGCCACGACGCGCGGATATCCGCTCGCGGCGCTATTTTTTACTCCGAAAAAGCTGGACCCAGTAGTAATTGCCGTCCGCGTCGAGCGACAGACCCACCCCGATTTGGTCATAATTGGGATTCAGCATATTTTCGCGGTGCCCCTCGGATTCATACCACGAATCAACCACCTCCACGGGCGTTTTAGGATTTTTCGCGATATTTTCGCCGGCGTAGCCATAGCTCAATCCAAATTCAGCGAAAACGGAGAAACAGTTTTCCCCGTTTGGCCTCTCGTGGGAGTAAAAAAGGGGTAGCTCGGACGCCCTCATAAAAGCGGCCATGGTGAGACTCTCGTCTTCCTCCAGGGGCATGGTCCAGCGCTCTCCACGCAGAACGTTAACTAAGACGGCTACCTCATGGCCGAAAGCGACAACATCCACCGCTTTCGGCGTTTCCGGGCTCGCGGGCGGCTTTTTCCGAGACGATCTCTTCTCAGCCCAAAGCGTTTCTTCCAGAGCCCGCGACTCAGGGGCCAAAACGGGCTTGAGCCCTAAATCCACCGCGCGCGGCGCGCCGCCCGCTTTCGGCAAAGCCTCGGGCGGTTCCGCGCCAGCCGCGCCCGCGAGCGTCACGCCCAAACCTATAAAAAACGCCACTAATACCCCAAGCCGCGCCTTTTTCATGAAAAGACCTCCTTTAAAAACCCAGGGACCATCCTGACTTCGGGATATTAAAATTTTACTTAAAAAACATACTCTACGTCCACTTTCTTGTCCAGCCAAGACATCTTAGGCCTTCGACGCGGATTCACCCATCCTCCCCGCCTCCTACGCGAGCTTCCCCTTCCGCGGGCTCCCATCTTTCATTCGCGATCGGGAGGGGCGGGGGGCGCGTGGCTCTTCCTCGCTCCTCGCTGGATATCTCCATAGTTTCCGCCATTTCCGGGGCGACCGGCGCCTCGCGCCCTTCGGCCATAGCCATAGTTCCGTTAAAATCCAGCGGTTAACCTCGCGCGATTCCTTGGTCTACATCCTTTTCCTGAGTCGCGCGATTTTCATCGCCTGGAGAGGCTCTCCCGCGTTCCTCCTTCTCCAAAAGCGAGCGTGAAGGGCAAGCCAATATCGCGGTCCCGTCCGCGAATAGCCCCCCAAAAAAACCGTTCTTAAAGCAAGCGTGAAGGGCAAACCAATTTTAAGAACTCATTCCGCGAAATATTCTGACCGCGCCAAGAACGCGTTTTTTGCCCCAAAACCCTCCCAAAGAGAGCGCGCTTATGGCGTAGCTCTCCTCCTAGCCGAGGCTGGCGCGTTCCTCGCCGCCGCCATCCGCGCCTTGAAGCGCGGACGCGCCGCGCCAAAGAGCGCGCCTCCGGCGGGGGACGCCTCGCGCTTGGGTTTAAAAGAGCGCGAACCCCCTCCGTGGGCCTCCCTCGCGAGGCTTTTAAAGGGCGCCCTAATCTGGCGGCGGCCTAAACCGCCTCCGACCCCGGAAGGGCGCGCGCGTAAGGCCTCTGGGCTTCCGCGCGCGTGGGTAAATTCTCTTTCTAGGAAGCGAGCGCCGGGCGCTCCTCCCCCGGCTTCTGGGAAGCCAAAAGCTCGTAGAGTCTCTCCTGGAGGAAAGAGCCGCCGGGGGAGTTCGCGCGCGGGAGGCCGTGGGCCGTTTCCGCCCGCTCGCCTTCCCCTTGGGGCGAGTTCTCCCCGCGCGGCGATTCTGGCGCGTCAAGCTCCTTCCCCGGCGCCGCCGCGGGGGAAGCGCGCCAGGATTCCCGGAAAAATTTCAGCCAGAGTTCAAGGTGGAGCGGCCCCGAGAAAGCCGCGATCTCCCGGGAGATCTTCTGGTGGCGCCGATAAAGCCTACAGAGCTCCGCGTCCGGGATAATCTTGGCGCGCGCAGTAGTCCGCAGGACGGTAAAGTCGAAAGCGGTTTCCGCGAGCGCGCGCTTTTCCGCCGCGATTTTCCAAATGAGCTCGCCCCCGGGCGCGCGGGACTCCTCAAATAAGCTCTCCAAGACTTTAAGCCCGGTCCGGCGCCGGCCCCGCCGGATCGTCGCCTGAAAGGAAGCTCGCGCCTTGGCGTCGGCGTTTTCGCCCCAAAACCTTTTCGCCTCCTTTAAAACGAGCGACAAGGCGTCCCGGAGCGCCGTTTGGCGCTCCTTTCCGGCGCCGGGGGAGTGAAAGGCCACAAGCCTTCCTTGGTCGGGACTCCGCGCGGGCAAGGCTATCGCCGCGCCGTCGAAGGCGTTTAAACTTCCCTTCGCGAGCCGCGCGCGGAGAGAGCCCTCCATCCACCCGTCCTTCTGGCTGACGGGCGCCTCTTTGACCAAAAGCTTTTTGCGGACGTCAAAATACTCCGCTCCCGCGAGAAGAACCTTGACGCGACCGCGCTCTTGGCTGAAACGGCCTATTTCCCCCAAAATCCGCTTTTGATCCACTGGCGCGGGGCCGAGAGCCAGATATCCAAGCGGCGCTTCGCCGTTCGCCTCCATAAAGAGGACAACGCGGCCACCGCTCTCCTCGGGACTTTCGGGGCGCGCGGCCGCGGCGAGGCGGACGGAGGCCAGGACGGCGTCCAGTCGCGGGCTCGTTCCGCCGTCCAGGGTGGGAAAGAGAGTAAAAGAGCCGCCGCGCCCGCCAAGGATCCGCGCGGCTTTCTCTTGGAGCGTCAGGCGCTCCTCCGCGCGGGCGGGGTCGCTCGCGAGAAGAAAGCGGGGATGGAGCTTACGCGCGAGCGCGTATTCCCGCTCCATTTTTTCGAGCGCTAAACTTTCCAGGCCCGCGAACGCCGCCTCTATTTCTTCTGGGGAAAAGCCCTCCCGCCAGGACGAGAGCGCGGGGCTTTCTTTGACGGCGCTCCAAAACGCGCTCTCCTTTTGGAGCTTTTCCCAAAGAAGGCGCGCCGCCTTAAAGTCCTCCAACGGGGGCGGGCTTGTGAGCTCCGGGGTCTCCTCTTCTTTGACGATTGGGGCGTCGCGTTCGAAGGCGGCCCGCCGGACGAGCCCCAATAGCGCCTGGCCCGTTTGAGCCCCGGCCATTTTGAGGGGACTGAGGCTAAGATTGCCAAGGTCGACTCCCGCGCGGGCGAGCCGCCCCCGGATTAGGCCCAAGAGGGTAGACGCCGTTCGCGTCTCCGCCGCCTCCGGGGAGGCCAGGCTCAAAAGGGGCGCGGGCCTCTTTTCCTGGTCAGGAACAATGTTCGGCGGCGCTTCCGCCGGGAAAAGATTCTCCCCCGCGCGGGCGGGGAGCGGCGTGGGCGGGAAGTCGCCTCCGCTAACGAGGACGAGCTCGCGTAGCTCCGTCTCCGCGGGGAGCGAGAAAATTCCCGCGAACGGGCTCGCGCCCTTGGATTCAAGAAAAGCGCCGCGACTCCCAAGCCGCGGAGAGTCGCCCTGGGCGAGGCGGGGAAGCTCCGCGCCTCCCGGAACGGAGTCGCCCTCTTCCCCATGAGCGGGTAAGCTCCGCGCGCGCGCTTCCCCAACCGCGCTCTCGCTCCCGGACCGCTTCGGGGTTAAAGGCGCGCCGATGGCGGGCGAGTCGCCCCAGGCGAACGCTCGCGGAACGAGAGCCTCCCGACGGGGAATAGAAAGGGCGCTGGCCTCCAGCCCCGGCGCGCCAAGCTTTAAGGGAGTGACGCCGCCGCTTAAGAGCGCGCCGCGTCGATATGACGCGACGCCGGAGGCGCCGTCCGGGGACAGGCCCCGGGACAGGCTTAGAGGCGGCGGGAAAGCCGCGGCGCGCCTTACGGGGCCGCCGCCTGGACTCTTTCCCTCCCCCCGCGCGGTCAAAATCTGGCGGAGATATTTAAGGCCGTTTCTTAAAGGGGAAAAAACTCTGGCGAGGAACAGAGCCAAAAGAACGAAAACCTTCCGCGGAAAACGCCTCGCGCGCGCCTCTTTTCCGTCTCCACGCTCCCGCGAAGCGCCGCGAAGGCGCGGGAGCTTAATGGAGTAATTTCCGCGAAAACGCGCGAAAAGCGCGAGCCAGAGGCAGAAAAGGAACAAATCCAAGCTTCGCGACAAGGCGCCGACGAAGGGGCTATCCAAGAAAAAATCAAGACTCATTCAAAAACCTTTAAAGCGGAGCGGGCGACGCCCGAAGGCGCCACGCGCGAACCCAAGCCCTTCAAACAAAGCGCGGGGAAGCCCAGGCCCAGGGGCTTGGCGGAGACGGGCTTCCCGGCTCAAGCGCGCGGGGCTCCCCGAGCCCCCTCGCGCGGATTAAGTTTTAGCGACAAGGTCTGACGCGCGCTCCCCAAAAGCCGCCCAGGGGGCGGAAGCGCGAGCGCCAAGGAGATTTCGGAGCCTGGCGCGGAAAATAGCGTAAAAGTTGGAAGGGCGCCCTTTCCCGACGGACGCGCGCGTCTTCGCGGAAATTTTCGCCGCGAGGGACCCGCGCGCGCGGCGGAGCGAAAGCGAATCGCGAAAAAGTTAACGCCTAAAGTTACAAGCGAGTCTCTTTTGCGAGACAACAAGGGGCGCCGCCCGTCCGCGCGAGGCTTTGACCCGGAAAATCGCGCCAACGCGAATTGGCCCAAGGGAGGCCCAAGGCGCGCCAAAGAGCCTGGGAGGCGGGCTTCCGGGGAAAACCGGGGAGCCTCGCGCCATGGCCGAGGCCACGGCGCGAAAAATCGCTCCCCCTACCATCCTTAAGGGGTGTTTTTTAAAAAATTAAACTGGCGACCTCCCCCCGCCTTGGGGCGCTCCTTATCCCTGGGGTCGCTCCAAGGGGAAAAACAGCGCCAAGAAGGGGGCCAAAGGGAGAGTGGGCCCACGGAAAACATAAAGACATGGCTTTGGGAAAGCCCTGGGGACCGCTCGCCGCCTTGGCGGCCGGCGGAAAGCCTCCCCACCAAGGGAAAAAGTCCCGCCGCCCCCAAAAGTCCAAGGCCCTCGGAAGGAAGCCCGGCGCGGAGCCAAGGGCCTTCAACAAGGGCCTTCAAGAGGCCCTCTTCGAAGGAAAAACGGGCCTTCGGGTCCAGGTAGCCCTTTCAAAAGGCCTTTCGCCCCAAAATATTACGACAAAGTGGAAGCCAGGGCCCGCGCGAAACGCGCGGGCCCTGGCGGCGCGGCGCCGCTGGCCAACCGCGACTTTGGGCGCGGCTACGCGGACGGACGCGAGCGCGCGAAGGAGCTATCGCCGGACGGATCTCTATAAACTCCATAAGATCCAGGACTCGGGAGAACTCGGGCCAGCGGGGAAAACCCAGGAAGATCATGGCGAGCTTCCTCATGGGTCGGCTCGCAAATTTTCGCCCAAGGCGCGGGGCCGCGGTGGGCGCGACGCTCGCAAGGCGCTCTCCACGGGTTAGCGCCAATCCCTTTCCGAGATTCACGGAAACCCTGGGCGCTCGCCGCGCGCGCCCTTTGGCGGCGGTCTTCTCTCCGCGCCCGACGCCGCGCGGCTAAATCGCCGCGTAACGCGAAAGCGACGCGGCTAAAAAGTTTCCGCGCTAATTTGGGAAATTGAATGGAACTTACTCGTCGCGCGTATCCGTTCCGAGAGGAGGAGGCAATCTTAAATCGCGACCTTTCCAAAATTTCGCGGCGACCATGTTTTTCCCGTAAAAGACAATTCCAAGGCCTATTATCTCGGTGGGATTTAAAATTCTATAAGGTCCAGAGTAATCAGTCATTTCTATTTGCTCTAAAGCGCCATCGAGCGCGTCTATTAAAGAAGACTGAATATTATTTTCGATATTTCGTAAATATTTAATTTCTATTATTACGTATTTTTTGTCAGGTAGAATCACGACTAAATCGGAACGTCCTAAACGCCCCAGTTTTTCGCTTTCAACGCGCAAGCCCGCCGCGAGAAGAGACGCGTGAACAATTCCATGATAATATTTCTCCCGCGCTATACGTCGCCAGTAGGTAATATTGCCAAAAATTTTATCGAGAAGAATGGTTATTTCTTCTGACCTCTTATTGGAAAAAGCGTACACTAATTCCGCTCCAAGGCCTTGAATGTCTTTATAACCGCTCCCAAAAATAGTTCTGAAACAATACTCTTTATATGTCGTTTTGACCTCTTTGTTGGGAATTTTTAAGAAAAAAACCTCAATTGACTCTTCTTCGTCCATATTAAACATGTCAATTTTTTGATTAAAATTAATTAGCGCGTCTTTCTTACGGTCAATTGTTAAATAACCTGAATGAAATAACACGGGCGCGGGCTCAAGCTGGTTTAGTTTCGACTCCGTTAGCTCTTCAGTTGTGTAACTGTCTAATTTAAGTTGAATAAAATCCATTGGTTTTCGCTGAATAAGCGTTTCCAGGTGGAATGGACGCCCACTGTGAATCCAATAGTTGCTGAAATGACGCTTTGTAAAAAATTTAATTATGGAAAACGGATTAAGCGCCTGATCTGGACCAAGCCAATTGTATCCATCATACCATTCCAAGATCGCTCGCCTCAAGTCAGTTACGGTAAAATCATTGTCGCCGTGATTACGCTCTTTAAATATTTTAAGCGTCTCATCCATCCTGTCAGCGAATAGCGCGTCAAATTCAGGTATTGTGAATCCGCATACGCCAGCGTATTCAGGATCCATCGAAATATCACTAAAATTATTTGGTCCTGACTCTAAAGATGTCATCGCGAACCGCGAGATACCGGTAACAAACCCAAAATCAAAGCGAGCGGAATACGATTTAATAACGCGATAAAAATTATGGAGAACCTTGCTGTTAGCTCGCGCGACTTTATAGTTATTAATATGATCGGTTACTGGAGAATCATACTCATCCACCAGGAGAATCGCTCGCTCGCCGTATTTATTAGTAAGACCATTGGTCATATTTCCTATGATCCTATGAAAACTATCGCCTGTAACCGCGATTCCCTCTTGAAGCGCGATTTCTCGCAAATCTCCTATAATTTCATTTTTCAATTCCTCTGGAGTGTCTGTTTTATCATAAGCCATGTCTAACCGAATAATCGGATGTTTTTTAAAAGAAAAAGGTAAAATGGTTTCATTTTGGGTATCAAAAGACGATTTAGCGTTATCTATAATTGTCTCCGGATCAATCCATAGACCCTTGAATAGCTCTTGATTCCCTTGAAACAATTCCTGAAGAGTGTCGAGGAGCAAGGTTTTGCCAAAGCGTCTTGGCCTGGAGAGAAAACAAAATTTATGGTCGCGAATCAAATTATAAATATAACGCGTTTTATCCGCGTATAATAGGCCATCTTCAATAATCTGACGGAAAGTTTGAGATTTTGTGGCGAATTTTTTCATAACCGTCCCCGGCGCTCCGTACCATAAACAATTAAAAGAAGGCGAACAAAACCATTATGTTATTTACGCCGCGTTTTTAAAACATAAATTTACCGACCGCCTCTTAGACGCTCTCTTCGTTTCAAACGCTCTCCCAAAGGGATCCGCGCGGGAGTCGCCATCAAGGAGCCCAAAGCGCGCGCCCTTGAAGCCCCAAAGGCGCGCCGTCCGCGGTCCGCGCGGCTACTGGCGCGCGCCTTTCCCTCGCGAAAGCGCGCCGCGCCGCGCCCGCGAGGGACTCCTCGCGGAAAGGCGCGAGCGCGGCGAGCGGCGCGGCGCTACCCGCCCCCAGGCGTTCGCGCCCCAAGCGTTAGCTCGCGAAGACCTGAACCCAATAGCGGACGCCGTCGGACGCCTCAAAAAAGCCCACCCCGATCCGCGAAAAGTTTTCGGAAAGGATATTGTCGCGATGCTGCTTGGAGTTCATCCAGGAATCCATGACCGCGGCGGGATCCGTCTGTCCCATGGCGATATTTTCCCCGCCGCGCGTGGATCTCACCTTGTAGTCCAAAAAAACCGTGGAAAAGATGGTGCCGTTGGGCCGGTAGTGGGCGAAAACCTCCCGCAGCTCCTCCGCGCGGGCCATGGCGGCGGCGTCCAAGGCCGGCTCCGTCGTTAAAAGCCTAAGACCCCTGTTTTTCCGCTCGGCGTTCACCGCCTGGGTTACCTCCGCGGGGTAAAGGGAGACATCCTCCTCTTCCTCGCCGTCGGCCTGGGTCCAGAGAAGGTCGGAGAACTCCGTGGAAGCGCTCGCGGACGCGTCCGCCGCCAAGGCCCCCGAGCCTAAGGGGCTCCCCCAAAGAATCGCCGCTAGCGCCGTCAAGGCCGCTAAAAGAAAGTTACGCAAAATAGCGCCTCCCCCAAAAATTTTAAGTCGCGCGCGGCGCGGAGCCTCTCGGTCGCCCCGCGCGCCTTTGAGAATTATAGAGAAAAGCGCGCCAAAAGAGAACGGGAGGGGAGGTTTCTTGGCGCTTAAGGGCCCCCGCGAACGAAAAGCCGCGCCTTTGGCGGGAAATCCCCGCCGCCGGCGCGGCCTTCGCTTTTAAGGTAGTGGAGAAAGAAAAAACCCCGCGGATCGCTTCCGCGCGGGGAACTTACTGATAATCGGACTCGACGGTCCAGGAAAGGGTCCGGTGCGCCCAAATCTGGTAAATAATGACAACGGGCACCATCACCCCGGCCACGCAGAGCATAATGGTCAGGGTCGGGCTGGTGGAGGAGCCGTTGGCCAGACTCACGGAATTGGCCGCCATGTCGCCCAGCCTGGAAGGGATGAGGTTCGGGTACATGCCCATCACTCCCGTGAGGGTCATCGTCAGAATCCCGCCGCAGGAGGAGAGAATGGCGCGGCCCACGCCGTTTTTGAAGTAGAGGTAGTACGCGGAGGCCAAAAAGAGGACCGCGCAGAGGACCGGAAGGGCGAAGAGCAGGGGCGACTTCAGGTAAGCGTCAAAGTATCCCACCCAGAAGAAGGTCAGGGCCACGAAGAGCAAAAAGGCCACGAGGAAGATGGGGTAAACCAACTTGGCCATGTAAAGGGCCTTGTTGCGCAGTTCGCCTTTCACCCGCCAGGCCAGGTAGACGGCGCCGTGGTAGAGGAACAATAAAACGAAGAGAACTCCGCCCAAGAGACAGTAGGGGTGGAGGAGATTGAGGATGTTC
This sequence comes from Deltaproteobacteria bacterium, assembly GCA_031265205.1. GTDB lineage: Bacteria > Desulfobacterota > Desulfarculia > Adiutricales > Adiutricaceae > JAISCZ01. Next base: position 17,326 of record JAISCZ010000165.1, on the reverse strand, counting down.
CCGCGGAACATGAAGAAATTCTGGGACGCGTCGTACTCCAGCGGCAGCCCCCGGAAGAGGTTGGAGAAAGCCACTCCCAAAAGGATCGTGGCGACCAGGCTCGCGACGACCCCCAAGCCGTCGCAGGCCAGGCGGTAGTAGCGGTTTTCAACCTGGAAGCGGAGTTCATAGATAACCCCGCGCAGAATCAGGCAGAAGAGCAGAATGAGCAGTGGGGTGTAGAGGCTGGAAAAGAGCACCGCGTAGGCGAGGGGAAAGGCCGCGAAGGTGACGCCTCCCGCGGTGATGAGCCAGACCTCGTTGCCGTCCCAGAAAGGACCGGTGGCCTTGTACATGGCCGTCCTCTCTTTTTCGCTGGAAGCCCCGAGGAGGGGCAACCACATGGAGACGCCGAAATCATAGCCGTCCAGCAAAAAGTAAACGCCCCAAAGAACGCCCCAGAGAACGAACCAAACGTCTTGTAACCATTCCATTGCGAGTTCCTCCCGAGCCTTTCTTAGGCGTAGTGTTCCGCTAAGTTTTCGGGGCCCTTGACCGCCGTTTTAATCATCATGGCGAAACCGGTGACCGTGATGAGGGTGTAGATGCCCCCCATAACCAGGAAGGTCACGAGGACCTGATAGCCTTCCACCGGTGGGCTCCCGGCGTCCGCGGTCCGCAGGACGTTATAGACAATCCACGGTTGCCTCCCCATTTCCGTGACGATCCACCCCAGTTGGAGGGAAAGGTAAGGGAGGGGTATCAGGAGAACGTAAACCCACAGGCCCCACCCCAAGGACGGAACCAGTTTGCGGATAATCGCCGTCACGACGGCCACGCCGAAAAAGAGAACGCCCAAGGTGGCCATGAGCCTGAAAGAGAGAAAAACCGGCCACACCAAAGGCCTGTTCTCGGGCGGCACGTCCCGGAGGCCTTGGAGAGTCTCGTCAAAGGAATTGGTCGCCAAAAAGCTAAGGCCCCCGGGGATGGGCAGGGACTGGATGAGGTTCCCCTCCTCGTTGGTGAACTTGGGCAACTGGATGAGATACAGGGGGGTTCTTTCCTCGGTGTCCCAGACCGCCTCCATGGCCGCGAGCTTGGTGGGCTGATACTTGGCCGTGACCTGCCCGAGCTGATGCCCGAAGACGATGGAAAGAAGGCTGAAGCAAAGGGCCAGGCAGGAACCCAGTTTAAAGGAGGTATGGAAAAAGGCGACGTTCTGGTTGAAGAACATATGCCAGGCCGAGACCCCCATGACGAGGAAGCCGCAGGTGATAAAAGCCCCCGAAACGGTGTGGAGGTACATGAGCCAACCGTAGGGATTGGTCAAAACCGCCGCGAAATCGGTTAAAACGGCCCTTTGGGTCTCCGGGTCGTACTCGTAGCCCACGGGATTTTGCATAAAACCGTTGGCGAGCAGAATCCACAGCGCCGAAATAGTCCCCGCGAAGGCCACCAGCCAGATGGCGGCGCAGTGGAGCTTTTTGGGGATCCGCTCCCAGCCGAAGGCCCAGACCGCGATGAAGGTCGACTCCAGGAAGAAGGCCAAGGTGGCCTCAATCGCCAAGAGGGAGCCAAAAATATCGCCCACGTATTTCGAGTAGTTGGCCCAGTTGGTGCCGAACTGAAACTCGAGGGCGATACCCGTCACCACGCCAAGGACAAAATTGATGAGGAAAATCTTTCCCCAAAACTTGGCCTGCTTTTTAAATTTTTCGTCGCCGGTCCGGACATAGCGCGTCTCCATTATGGCGATGAAAAAACTGAGGCCAATAGTTAGGGGAACAAAGAAAAAATGGACGATGGTCGCCAGGGCGAATTGCAGCCTGGAAAGAATAATAGGGTCCATCTCGGTCCTCCACTACCTTAAAAATCCGCGGCAAAGGCTAAATATGCGAAACTGGATATATTGGGAAATAAAAAAAGGGAGAGGATATCCCTTCCGCGCCGGCGTAAAGAGTCAGCCTCCAGAGAAGGGCTGAGCGTGTTTAAGCGCGAGCGTAACGAAAATATTATATTCTTTAAAGAAATAATGGTCAATTAATTAAGCGCGAGCGTTCGCCGCGGGCGCTTCCCCTTAAAAAAATTTCCGGAAAAGAGCCCGGATTGGCGCCCCTTTTCCCTTAAATCCCACGCGCGGGTTTAAAGAGCTTAAGCGCTTCCCCGCCGGAGCGCCAGCGGAGGGAGAATTTTCCCTTTCGGCTCCCCTATCTGGCGCCCTCGCGCGCCTTCCCTTTGACGCTCCCTTTCCGGCCGCTTCCTTTTTCCTCCCACGTTTCGGAGGGAAAATGGCCGAGCCACTCCCATCTCCCCAAGCCTTCTCTCCGCGACTCTCTCCTCTCGCCCTTCTCCTTTTTCCTTTTTCCTTTCTCTTCAACTCTCGCCACCGCGACGCTCGCCCTTCTCCCTTTTCCTCTTTCTCTTCAACTCTCGCCCCTTCCGCTCTCGCGTCTCGCCTCTCTCTTATCGCTTTTCATCTCGCCAAGCGCCCCACCCGCCACGCGGCGGCGCCCCCACGCCATCGGCCCGCCTCCTCCAATCCCCGCGCGCGGGCCTTTCCCTCTTCCCCGGCGTGGCTCCCCCTCGCCCCTCTTTTCCCGAATCTTTCCCGCGAAGGCCTCGGCGGCGCCGCCATTCTCCCTCCGAGGCCCCCGCGCGGGGCCGACTAAGGCCCTTTTCCCTTTCCCTCTCCTTTTTCCTTTCCTTTTCTCTCTCGCTTTCTTTCCGACGCTCCGACGGGGCTCCCGCCGGAGCGCCGCGCGGCGATCTCCCCCCGCCCCGCTCCCAGAGCCGTAATCCGCCAGCCCCGGGGAGATTAGCGGGCGCCCATCCCTTTTCCCCCCGCCCCCTTCCTCTTCCCCTAAGGGCCAAGGCGGAAGGGCGCCCCGAAACGGGCCCCGCGCCTCCCTATCCTTGCGCGCGGGCCTCAAAAGGCCTAAAATTTCTTGGGTATTTAATCGCTTCAAGGATTTTTATCCTTTTTTCGTTTTTGGGCGCTTTTTATCTTTAGATTCAGGCTGTTGTCCCCCTCCCAATTCTTTTTAGAGGATTTATTTTATGAGCAAAGCGACGCAACGCCATGGCCAGGCTCACGACGAACTTAATATCGAAAGCCTGGGACCCACGAAAATTGACAGCCCGCTTTTAGCCAAAAGGGGAGCCCCCAAAGACGGCAACCCCAGCGAAGCCATCGCCTGGGAGGCCTTCACGGACGACAGCCAGCGCGTTTTGAAAGACGCGACCCTCGCCTCCCTCGCCAAATTCCAGGAAGAGGGCGCGGTCCCCGCCTGCTTCGAGGAGGCCGGGGCCCGGCGCAAGATCTACTTTGACCCCTCCAAGTCCCGGGCGGGGATCCTGACCGCGGGCGGCCTCTGCCCGGGCTTAAACGACGTGATCCGCTCGCTGGTCATGACCCTCTTCTACCGCTACGGGGTCCAGAACATCCTCGGCGTCAAATACGGCTACCAGGGCCTGATCCCCTCCTACGGGCACAGCCTCATGCAACTCACCCCAGCCTCGGTCGCGGAAATCCACCAGTTCGGGGGCACGGTCCTGGGTTCCTCCCGCGGCAACCAGTCCATCGAGGAACTCGTGGACTCCCTTGAGCGCCTCAACATGAACATCCTCTTCTGCATCGGGGGGGACGGCACCTTGAAGGGCGCCAACATGGTGGCCGAGGAGATCAAAAACCGGGGCCTTAAAATCGCCATCGTCGGAATCCCGAAGACCATTGACAACGATATCGGCCTCGTCTCCCGCTCCTTTGGCTTCGAGACCGCCGTGGCCGTGGCCACGGAGGTCATCCGCAGCGCCCACACCGAGGCTTTGGGGGCCCCGGGCGGGGTGGGCCTCGTCAAGCTCATGGGCCGGGACTCGGGCTTTATCGCCTCCACCGCGGCCTTGGCGCGGGGAGACGCCAATTTTGTCCTCATTCCGGAAATAGATTTCGACGTGGACGGCCCGGGCGCCCTTTTGGAGCGCCTCTACTGGCGCATCAAAAACCGGGGCCACGCGGTCATCGTGGTCGCCGAGGGAGCGGGCCAGAAATTTTTCGCCGGCGAGGCCCAGACCACCGACGCCTCCGGCAACGTTCTGCATAAGGACATCGGCCAGTACCTGGCCGAGCGAATCAAAAACTTCTTCAAGGACAAAGACCTGGAGCTTAACCTCAAGTACCTGGACCCCAGCTACATTATCCGCAGCGCCCCCGCCAACTCCACGGACCAGGTCTTCTGCAGTTTCCTCGGGCAAAAGGCCGCCCACGCCGCCATGGCCGGGAAAACCAACTGTTTGGTCGGCCAGTGGAACGACCACTTTGTCCACGTGCCCATCGCCATGGCCATCAAGGCCCGCAAAAAAGTCGACCCCATGGGCGAACTCTGGAACAGCGTGCTCGAGCGCACGGGCCAGCCCAGCCTCAAGGCCGGCGAAGCCTAAAAGCCCGCGGCGCCGGCGCGCGGAAAGACGAGGGGAGCCTTTAAGCGCGGCTTCCCGAAGACGCTCTCGCGGTCGCCTCGCCCGCGCGCTTCCACGAATCGGATAGATCCCGCGCGCGGCCCAAAGCCCGCCGGCGCGAGCGCGGCGAAGTCACGGCCCGTTACGGCGAGTTCCGCCAAAGGCGCGGAAAAATTCCGCGCGAAAGAGCCGCTCAAAGTCAGTTCAGGTATCGCTCGAACCGCGGGCTCACTTTTTCAAAAATATCCACGAGGAAGGGATCGAAGTGCTTGCCCCGCCCTTCCAGGATAATGCCCACCGCCGCTTGGTGGGAAAAGGCCTTTTTGTAGGGCCTGTCGGACGTTAAGGCGTCGTAGACGTCGGCGATGGCCAGAAGGCGGCCCTGGAGGGGGATCTCCTTGCCCCGCAGCCCTTCCGGGTATCCCGTGCCGTCCCATTTCTCGTGGTGGGTCCCCGCGAAGATCCGGGCGTGGGCCAAATATTCCTTTTCCGAGGTGCCGCTGGCGATGCGGTCGATAATGCGCACCCCGAAGGTCGTGTGCCATTTGATCAGCTCAAACTCGTCGGAGGTCAGAAGCCCTTTTTTGAGGAGAATGGAATCGGAGATGGAGATCTTCCCCACGTCGTGCAGCTCCGAGGAACGAACCAAGAGGGGCAGATCCCAGTTTTCCAAAAGGTCGCGGTACTCCCCGCTTTCCAAAAGGCCCTCCACCAAGCGCTCCAGCCACTTGCAGGTCCTTTCCACGTGCCCGCCCGTAATGTCGTCCCGGCTTTCGACCAGGCCCGCCACGGTGGACAGAATGGCCTTCTGCAGCTCCAAAACGCGGTGGGTCTTTTCCTCCACGAGTTCGCGCAGGTTCAGGTTGAAGTTTTCCAGATCCTTTTTTTGGCGCTCCAAAACGACGCGCTGCTCCTCCATGGTCAGGTGAATCTCCACCCTCTTTAAAAGAAGCTTCGGCTCGATGGGTTTGGCGATATAATCCACGGCCCCGAGGGAGAGCCCGTCCACCTCGCTGTCGGGGTTGACGAGGGCCGTTAAAAAAATAACCGGGACGCGCCGGAACTCGGGATCCTTTTTGAGGATCTTGATGGCCTCGATCCCGCTCATTTCCGGCATGGAGATGTCCAAGAGAATAAGGCTGATGGGCGCCGCCTTCAGGAGGAGAAACATCTTGGCCGCCGAGGGGGCGGTAAAAACGTCGTACTGGGCGGAGAGAACCGTTTTGGCGAACATTAAGTTCGTGACGTTGTCGTCCACCACCAGAATTTTCTTTTTCGGCGCGCGCGCGCTTTTGTCAAAGATCATGGTTGCTCGCGGTCCTCGCCAGATGGAGTTCCAAAAGAGAGCTCGCCTCTTCGTAATCGGCCATTAAAACCTGGGTGGCCAGCCTTTCCACGGTTTCCCGGACCGCGGGATCGCCCACCCTACCGCTTAAATCGTCTAAAATCCGGTCCACCGCGCCGATGTCCCGGCAATCGATGGCGACCTTGAGGCTCTGGAAGAGGGCCGGCTCCGCCTCCCCGTCCCCGTCCCCGTCCCCCGCGGCCCGCGGGGGCGGGGAGGAGGCTAAGCTTTCCCGGGCGAGGCTTTCCTGAACCCGGGTGGCCAGGCTCGCGAGATCCTTCTGAAAGCGCGGAAAGCGCTGGTGGATGGTCAGAAGGTCGGACTTGGCCGCCGCCTCCTCCAGAAAGGCCGCCTCCCGCGAGAGGTTGAGGGCCCCGATATTGGCGGCGGCGCTTTTGATGGCGTGGACGTGGAGGGCGAAGTCCTCCTGGTCTTCCCAGGAATCGGTGGAAAGGAGCCTCCGGCGCTCCAGCATGTCCTGGGCGAAGACGCCCAGGGCCTTGAGGTAATTGGCCCGCCGCCCGCCGATGCGCCTTAAGCCGACCCGCGCGTCCACCCCCTCGATTTTAAGGCCCCGCAGTTCGGCCGCGCTGGGGTCCTCGGCCGCCACGCCCGCGGGGCGCCTGAATTCTTTGGGGATATAGCGGTCCAGCGTCTCGTCCAACTCGCGGATCTCAATGGGCTTGGCCAAATAATCGTCAAAGCCGTTGGCCAAAAACATCTCCCGGGCGCCTTCCATGACCGCGGCGGTCAGGACCACCATGGGCACTTTGCGGTACCGCGGGGCCCGCGCGCGGATGGCCGCGAGGGTCTCGGTCCCGTCCATCTCGGGCATCATGTGGTCAATAAAGACCAAGTCAAAGGGCTTGTTGGCGGCGATTTCCACGGCCTCCGGGGAGCGCTGCACCAAGGTGACCTCCATGCCGTAGGGGGAGAGCAAGCCTTCGGTCACCACGAGGTTGGTCGCGATGTCGTCCACCACGAGGACCCGAAATCCCGGCGCCGTAAAGGGCGCGGTGGCGTCGGGAGGATCCGTCTCCTCGTCGGCGGGGCGCGCCAAGGCGTCGAATTCCCCTAAGGGGGCCCAGTCTTCCGCGTCCTGGAAAATAGTCGCCGTAAAGCGGGAACCCTGGCCGTAGACGCTCTCCACCGCGATGTCCCCCCCCATGGCCCGGCAGAGGTTCTGGGAGATGGCGAGCCCCAGGCCCGTGCCCTCGATGTGGGCCTGGCGGTCCTGGCCCAGGCGCACGAAATCCAAAAAGAGCCCGGCCATCTCCTCGGGGCGGATGCCCACCCCCGTGTCCTTGACGCTGAAAATGAGCTTCGCCTGCTTGGGCCCCGCCACCGCGAAGTCCACCTCAAAGGCGATGGCGCCCCGGGGGGTGTACTTGACGGCGTTGGAAAGGAGGTTTAAGAGAATCTGCCTCACGCGGGCCTCGTCCCCCCAGACGGTGGCGGGGACGGCGGGGTTCGCCCGAAAGCTTAAGGCCACGTCCCGGTCCGCGAGCCGCACCCGGATAATGGCCAAAACGTCGTAGAGAAGGACGCTTAAGGGGTAGGCGAAGCGTTTCAGTTCCGCGTTCCCGGCGTTTATTTTGGAAAAATCCAAAATATCGTTGATGATGGCCAAAAGATCGGTCCCCGCGCGCTTAATCTCCCCTAAATACTCCAGGGCCTCGGGTTTGCCGATATTGCGGCGGGACAGCTCGCACATGCCCATAATGGCGTTCATGGGGGTGCGAATCTCGTGGCTCATGCGCGCCAAAAAAGAGCTTTTGGCGCTCGACTCGCTCTCGGAGCGTTTTTTGGCCTTGTTGAGGCGCGAGAGGATCACGAAGAGAATGAGGGCCAAAAGGCCCGACAGGGAGGTTAAAACCGGGATCATGTCCCGCGCGGCCCCGTAGTAATACCAGACCGGGGCCACCACGCAGACGCGCCAGCCGTTTTCGAGGGTCCCGAAAAAAACGACGCTCTCCTCCCCGTTCACTTCCGCGTCGACGACGGTGACCGGCCGCGCGGGGTCCCGCGCGGAGGAAAGGGAAAGCAGGGCGGGCAAAAGCTCCTGGAAACCCGGGGCGTCGGCGAGGTTTTTCCCGATTTGGCCGCGGTCGGGGCCCGCGAGGATGGCGAAAGAGTCGTCTAAAAGAAAGGCGTAGCCCGCGTCCGCCACCCGGTAGGAGCGCACCTCGTCGATAATGGGATTGAGGAGGTAATCAATGGCCAGCACCCCGATGGGGTCCCCGGCGGAGCCGTAGACCACCGTGGAGACCGCGGCCACGGACTGTCCGGTCTGGGGATCCCGGTAGGGCCGCGCGTGGTAGAGGCCGTCGGTCAAGAGGGCCCCGCGCATCCAGGGCGCGGTTTTGGGGTAGAAATACTCCTCGGAGATGGCGCTTTTGGGGTCGAGGTAGGTGTTGAGGAGGACGCCGTAGACCGAGACGAAGACCCCTTCCATGTCCTTTTGCCGCGCGAAGACCGCGGAGAGCCTCCTTAAGAGTTCCTGGAGCTCTCGGGGCCCGGCCCCGTTGTCCGCGGCGAAGGCCGCGGCCGCGGCCGCGTGTTGGAGGGCGTTTTCGTGGGCGCTGATGAGCGCGCGCAAAGAGTCGCGCCGCTCCTCCATGACGCTCTGGCTGTAAAGGTCCACCTGCTTGTGAAGGAGATCCGCGACGTAGAGATAGCTCACCAGGCTCAGGCAAAAAAAGGCCCCGCAGACCGTCAGGAGTTCCTTGAGGTTCTCCCGGATGGCCGTCGCCAGGCCTTTGGCCATGGACGCGAGGAATTTTTGGGCCCCAGACGCGCGCAATTAAAAAATGGCCTCCTCCCCGCGGTCCCGATGGAAGACGTCAATGTCCAAACCCGTGTCCCCCAAGCCCTCGGAGGCCGTTCCCCAGACCAGGTACTTGAGGGGGACTTCCAGGCGCGGGAGATTCAGGTAACCCCGTCCCAGGACGTAGGTGTCCTGATAGACCAAAAAATAGTTGCGGATAGGTTTCCCCGTCAGCTCGTCCATATAAAAGCTGCCGCTCCAGTCCGCCTCCGGGCTGAACAGCCGGAAGGCGTCCAAAAGGTCTTGGGTCTCCCCCACCCGCGCTTCCCCCCGGGCCAGGAGGCGCCCGTATTCCGCGGCCCCGGCGCTCTGGTTAAAGCCCACGGGGTAGACCCAGGTCCCCAGGCGGCCCCCGGCCCCGCGCGCGACGGCGCGCCGCTCCAATTCCCGCACGAAACTGGGCCAATCCCCGTTATAGTCGTCGGGATTCACCCCGAAAACCTCCGGAAAGCCCAAAATGGGGCTGGGGATATCCCCCTCCAGGAAAACGCCCCCCAATTCCGCGACTCTCCCCACCAAAGGGAGGATATGGGCGTCGTTGGTGGTGAAAAAAGCCGCGCGCGGGCCGTAGCGCCGGAGCCACTCCGGAAAGGAGTCCTCCACGATCTTCTGCGCGCCCTCCACGCCTATGGCCTCGTCCGTGGGGTCGGGGCCCTCAATCTCGTAAAAATTGAGCCCCAAGTCCCGGCAGGCCTCCCGCATGACGTCGCGGCGGCGGCGGATGACCGAGGAGTCCAAATGCCGCGGGAAAGAGATGTGCGCGAAATTCTCCGCTCCCAGCTCTTTGGCCGAATAGACTATCAGGTAGCCCCGGGCCACGAAGTCCGTCATGATGACCAAGTCGGCCACCGGGGCGATCTCCTCGGGGTCCTCGTGGGCCTCGCACGCGACGAGGAAAATGTCGGGCCGGGCCTTTTGGATCTCGGCGAAGGCCTGGGCCGTGCCTGGGACGGCCTGGTTGACCACGATGACTTTCATTAAGGGGTCGTCCGCGAAAGAGAGGATCTCCCGCGCGATCCGGTCGGGGAAATCGAAAAAATCGTCCCCGTAGATCCGGTGATCGACCATTCCCCCGTCGGCGACGGCGCCCCAGCGCCGCGCCATCTCCAAAGCCCCCCGCAAATCGTCGCCCCCCTGCTCGATGGTCCCCGTGAAAACGCCGATATGGAAGGCGTCGCGGCTTTGGGGATCCTTTTCCCGAAAGCTCGCCTGGTAATATTTGGCCAAAGGCGAAAGCTCGTTAAGCTCCATGGGCCCCCGGCCGACGAGGCAATAGTCGTCCGCCGCCAGGTAATAGCCCTTCGTCACGCGGCCCGTGACGGGATCGGCGTAGGGCGCGAGCAGATAGTTCCCGTCCCCGTTTTTGGCGAGGGCCATGAGGCTTTCCCGCAGAAACATGGCGACGGTGAGTTCCTCTTGGGGCGAGGCGGGATCGCTGTCCAGAAATTCCTCCGCCTGGGCCAAAGTCATCTTGGCGGCCATGGTCGAGGCGTAGACCAGGTCATATTCCAGATAATGCCCGGGAAAGGCCACCCGCCCGCCGGCGCCTAAGTTCTGGAGGGTTTGGTCGACGCTCGCCCACGATTCCCTTTGGCGCTCGCCGCGACCCTCCCCGAGGGCCTCGGGATAGGCCTTAAAGGCCGTTTCCCGCTCCATTCCCAAAAAAAAGGAGCCGGTGGTGGCGACCTCCCTTAAAAGGGACGGCGCGAGGTCGGGGGAGAGGGGGTAATAGATGGTCTTCGGCCCGAATTCCGCCAGATACCCGGGAAATTTAAGGCCCAGCTCGAGGGCGACGCTCTCCTGGCTCGCCGGGGCGTCAAGCCTTTCCTCGCGAAAGCTTACCCGCGCGTCGGCGAGGGCTTCTTTTAAAACCGCCAGCTTTTTGGCCTCCGCGCTCCCCGCTGGCGGCGCGGGGCCTAAGGCCACCAATTTTTCCGCCCCAAGGGACTTGGCCACCTGGGCCCCGAAATAGGCCTCCGCCGCCAGATCGGGCGCGACCGCCAGGTCCGTGACCCGGGCCAGGGGCCCGGGGTCGTCCGCGGAGTTGACGACGACGAGCAAAATGTCCGGCCTCCGCTCGCGCAGTTCCGCGACGGCCGCCGTGAGCCCCGGCGGGGACCCCGCGACGACGACCCCCTCGGTTTCCGGATCGTCGCCCAAGTCCAGCAAAAATTCGCGCAAGGGCGCGGGGTTCCCCTGGGGGTCCTCCCCCAGGACCGCGTGGCGGGTAAAGGCCCCGGCCTCATCCCCCCTTAGGTCCTCCGCCAGGTCTTGGGCCGCCTGGAAGCCTTGGGGATCCCGCGCCAGGCTCTCGGTCACCACCCACAGCTTTCCTTGGTTCTCCACGCGCGCCCGCTCTCTTTCGCCCTTCACCCCAAAGGAGCCCCGGGCCCAAAAATAGGCCATGGCGATGAGGGCCAAAGAGAGGATGGCCAAGGCCAAAAAAAGAATCGACTGTTTCTTTTTTTCCATGAGCGGACTCCCAAAGAGCGAAACGCGCCCCCGCGCGAGAACCCTCGCGGCGGCCCTGGGGGGAAAGGGCCCGCGCGCGCCGAAAGGACCGCGCCCGCTTAAGGATCCGCCCGATCCCGCGGGGGTCAAAAATCCCTTAAATTACAAGGCTTTTCATGTCCCAAGAAAAGACGCGAGCGGAATTGGGGGGAAAACGCTTAAGGATAAAGGGGCGTGGGATAAGGGGCGAGCCAGGGGGAAAGTTCCGGTGGGCCAAAGGGGCGAAGAGCTCTTGGGGCGGCGCCCAAAAGTCCCCGCGCGGAGAGCGAGGGCGATCGGGCGACAAGAGCCAAAGAGCGATTGAAATCGGTTTATTATATGACAAAAAATGAGTGAAGAGAAGAAATTTTTGCGCCCCCGGTTTTTTTTCCCACCGGCCCTCGCGGGCGCGCGAGGGGATTTTCGGCGCGTGGACGCGGATATTTACGGGCGGCCGCGAGGGAAAAGGGAAGCGCGACGCCGCGTTTAATTTATGTCAAACTTTAACGGGCGCCGCGCGGAAGGCGCGCGCGACGCTTTAGCGCGAAGAAGCGGCGCTTTATCGCGAAAAAATAAATTGACAAACTCTTCCCCGCCTTTTCCCCGCCCGGCGCGCGCGCGCAAAAACCGGGGCGGGCGCCGCGAAAAAACCGCGGGCCTTAAAAAAAATAGCCGCGCCTCCGCGTCCAAGCGCGCGCGTCGCGGCGCCGACCCAAGAAAGCCGCCCGCGCCGAAGCGCTCCGATTCGTTTAAAAGGGCGCGCCCGCGTTGGCGAAAGCTCCCTCGCGCGCCCGCGAGGGAGACGCGAGGGGCGGCGAAAAGCCTTTTCCCCACGTAAATTTAGAGCGCGGCGCGCCCGCGCCCCGCGCCCTTTAATCTTCCGCCCTTGGCTCCGCCTCCTCGGGCGGGGGCGCCGGGGCGCCGCCATTGGGGACGGCCCGCGCCTTGCGGGCCTCTTTGAGCCTGGCGAGCAGGGTTTCGCTTTTCCCGCCGATGATTATATAGCGGTAGATATACACCGAAATGGGCACCCCCAGAAACATGCCCCACATGCCCATTAAACTGTGGGCCAGATAGAGGATCATCAAAGTGATGACGGGGTTCAGCTTCAAAAAGGACGAGACGATCCGGGGATTGAGGATATAGGCCTCCATCGCGTGGGTCACGATAATGAGGAAGAGAACCGCTATCAGCATGTGGGTCCCGCCCACGTTGATAGCCACCAGCATAATCGGGACGGAGGAGATGAAGACCCCTAAAACGGGAATGAGGCCGCAGGAAAAAACCACGACGGACAGGAGGGCCGTGGTCCCGGTCCCGATAATGGTGAGCCCGATAAAGGTGAGGGCCGTGTTGAAAAAGGAAATGTAGATCTGCGCCCGGAAATTTTCCCCGACGACCTTGCCGAACTGAATGACGCTGGCGACCATTTCGTCGTAGATGACGTGGAGGCGGGTATGCCTCAGGGCCCGGAACTTGGTGATGAGTTCCGGGAGCTCAAAGACGATGAGGAAACTGAAGATAATGGAGATGGCGAACCAAGAGACGTAATGCCAGGCCCGGCCGATGAGGCCCCGGCTCCAGGCCCAGCCCTGGTTGATGATGGCGTCGAGGGTCAGGGCGTCTTGGAGTTTTTCCAAGCCCGGGGCGAGGGTGGGATTGCTCTCCCTTAAAGCCGTGAGCCGATCGTCCAACTGGTCCAAGGTGTTGGGCAGTTGCTCGGAAAAGGTCTTGGCCTCGGAGAGAATGCGGGGAAAGCCGTAAACGAGAAAGCTCGCGATGGCCACCAAAAAAAGGAGGTAAGTGCCCACCACCACGACCCGGCGGTTCCAGCGGGTGGCGCCGGCGATCCAGCGCGAGACCCCGTGGGCGATAAAGCACATGATAAAGGTGATGAAGACCAGCCCGAAGAGATCCCTCAGGATATAGAGAAGGGCCCCAAACGCGGTCCAAATGAGGATGACCCGGTTGACGCGCGCGAATTCGGAGATATTGAAAGACATAGAACCCTTAAAGAAAGTCCCCGGGGAGAGAGGGGGAGCGCGCGGCGGCGGGCGGAAAGGCTCTCGCCTTTAGATTACGCGGTTGATGACCACCCCGGCGGAGGCCTGGTCGGCGATCTGGGCCACCTGGCCCAGGGCGCCGTAGTTTTTCGGAAGGTAGTCCCCGGCGTGGTAATTGCTTTGGGCGTCGGCCAGGGCGCTGTAGCTCTGCTTGGTCAGATCCGGGATATGCGAGTTGAGGTGGCGGCCCACCGAGACCGGCTGGATTTGCCGCGCCAAATAGGAGAAACGCTGTATGGGCCCAGAGGAATTGTGGGCCATGGCCTGGGCCTCGCTCCGGGTCAGGAGCTGGGTGACGTTGGTCCTCTCGTTGTGGAGAGCCGTCTTAAAGGTGGCCGCCGCGAAGATCGAGGCGATATTTCCCCTATTGACCGGTCCGATCATAACCGCCCCCCACTTCGCCCTTTAAAAAAGCCCAGCGCGGCCCTTAAGGGACGCGCGCGGGCGCGCGCGTCCCCCTGGGACTTTTCTAGCATAGCCCACTTCAGGCCCTTTGGCAAAGGGCCCCCGGGGGGACGGGCTCTGCAAGGCGCCGCTACCGCGCCTCCGGGGGAACGTCCCCCACGTGGAACTCCACCCGCCGGTTTTGGGCCCGGCCCTCTTCCGTGGAATTGTCCGCGATGGGCGCGGACTTGCCGAAGGACTCGACCACGAGCCTTTCGGGCTGGGCCCCGTACTTGACGAGGAGGGCTTTGACCGCCTCGGCCCTTTTGCGCCCGAGTTCCAGGTTATAGGCGTCGGAGCCTTTGGCGTCGGCGTGCCCGGCGATGGTCACCCGGGCGATCTGGGGATTGTCCTTGATAATCTGGGCGGCGGACTCCAAGCGGGGATAGAACTGGCTCTTGACCTCGCTCTTGTCGAAATCGAAGAACTGGCTGTAGGCGGCTATCCAGCAGCCCCGCGCGTCGACGGGGGCCCCCGGGGGCGTGGAGGGGCAGACGTCCTTGTCGTCGCAGACCCCGTCGCCGTCCGCGTCCGCGCAGGGGGGCTCCTCCTTGGGCCCGAAGATCTCCATCATCATGGCCTCGAAGGCCGCCTCGTCCTCCAGCATGGCGCACATGTCATAGGCGATCCCCCCGCCCGCCGCGGCGATATTGTTGGCCAGGGTCCGGGCCTTTTTGTCCTTGGTCGAGTAGAAAGAGTAAAACCTGGTCTCCGCCCCGTAGAGATCCCTCAGTTTGCGGGCCTCCCCCGGGGGATCCCCCGGGTTGGAGGAAGTCACCTCGAAATCCGAGAACATCAGTATGGCCCGGGGGGAACTCATCGCCGCCAACTCCTGGTTTAAGGCCCTAATCCCCACGCTGAAGGGGGAAATGGCGTTGGCGGGGGCGAGCCGGCCGACGGCGGCCTCAAAGTCGTCCCGCGCGAAAGCCGTGGGGCCGTAATAGAGGGCGGTATAGTCGATTTCCCGCCAAGCCTGCTTGTAGCCGAAAACCCTCAGCGCGGCGACGTACGGCAGATTGGGAATCCGGTGGCTCATCTTACGCAGCAGAATGGTCTCCGCCTCGGCCTTCACCAAACCGCCCTGGCAGGGGGAGAGCCAAAGCTCGCTGGAGGAGAGATCCACCAACGCCGCGAAGCCATTGATCTTCTGGTAAGGCTTGCCGGGGGCGGGCGCGCTCGGGGGCGTCGCCGCGCTGGGGGCCGGCCCCCCGAAGGCCGGGGACGCGCCCCAGTCCGTCGCGGGCGGCGCGGCGGGGGCGGCGGGGCTTAAGGTCGGGGTGGTCTCCGGGATGGGAGGGCCCACGGCCAGGGGAGCGGCGGGGGCTAAGGTCGGGGTGTTTTCCGGGATGGGAGGGCCCACGACCAGGGGAGCGGCGGGGGGAAGCGCCGGGGGAGCGGCGGGGGCCGCGCCCAAGGCTTCCAACTGGGCCTGGGTGGGGGCCGGCCAGTCGGCGTCCGCCGGATTGACGGGGGCGGCGCCGCCGCCCTCCGGGCCCCAGTAGACCGTTTCGCCGGGCGCCACCGCCCGCGGCGGCGCGCTCTCTGGCGCGGCGGGCCAAGAGCCGTCCGGGGCCGCCTGGCCTACGGAGGGCGGCGGCGGGGGGCTAGCCCCCACGCTCTCTCCCCCGGGGCCCGTCATGGGGGCGGGTCCGTAGGCGCCGCCCAGCGTTTCGGCCGGGGGAGTCGCGGGGCCAGCGGAGGGGGGCAAAACGAGAACCGGGGCGCTTTGAAGGCCCGGATCCGCGGCCGCCGGGGCGGCGGGGGCGACCGGGGCGCTAACTCCGGGCGCGGCGACCGGGGCGGAGTCCGTTTCCGCGCGGATTAAAAAATCTTGGATGGTCCCCCCGCTCTTCAGGGCGCTCGCCGCGGCGTTGGCCTCGGCCCGGGTGGAAAAGGGACCCACGTAGACCCGGCGCGCGAGCCCTACCCCCGCCACCTCCTCGGTCCTTTGGAAAGAGGGCACGCCCAGGCCCAAAAGGCGGCTCGACTCGCTCGCGGCGGCCTCGCTCGTGGCGAAGGAGCCCACTTGGACCACGTAATCCTCCCCCCGCGCGGGGCCGCCCGCCAGCGCGAGGGCGCCTAAGGCCGTTAGGACGAAAAGAAAGCGAAAGGACCGCGGCATAAGAAGTCTCCAGGGTGGCGATTGTTGAAAAACCCGAGCGCCCTTAAAAAAACGCTTTCTCTTTTTAAGGGAAAAAAGACCCTAAAAGCAACGGCTCGGGCGCTCTCGCTCGGGCGCGCGTCCCTTCCCCCCAAAAAAACGCCCCCTCAGGAAACTTGTTGAAGGTCTCCTAAGGGGGCTAGAAAAGTAGATTTCTCAGACAAACAACCCGGACGGCTAAAAGCCTCCGGATAAAGCGCCCACTAACGGCGTGGGCGCCCAAATGACGATCCTTAACAACTCGGACCCTCATTATATATTTAGAGAGGCGAACCGCCGCGGCAAGGGAAGCGCGGGGGGCCTCGGGAACCCAATTTTTAACTATGCTAGACAATTCAAAACTATTTGTCAACACTTTTTAACTCCGCCGTTCGCGCGCGCGGAGGGCGTGACCTTGAGGCGCCTCCGCCCCCCGCCCGCGAACGGATACTTTGCTGGAGTCCCTCCCCGCGACCGCTAATTTCAGGCGGGACCGAGGCGGCGACCGGCTCCCGCGCGGCCTGGCGGAATTATCGCGGTCGCGTTATGGAACCCCCTCCGTCGGGGCGCGCGCGGGGGTCCGTCCGGGTAGCTGACGCGTCCGCGTCGCGGGCCCAGGCCTAAGGCCGACCGTCCATCATCGCCTCCAAGTCCTTTTCCGGCGTCGAGATGGACTTCAGGCCCCAGCGGGAGGAGAGCGCCGCCAACGGCTCCGGGCGGACGAAGGCGGGTAGGGACGGACCGAGCCTGATGTTTTCGCCGCCCAGGCGCGAGAGGCTCAGGAGGACGGCGCGGGCTTTCCGCTCGCGCCAGGACAGGGCCAGGCTCAAGGGAAGCCGGCCTAGGGGGAATCTTCAGGGCCGAGGAGAGGGCGGAGGCTATCTTTATGGCCGAGCGCGCGTCGTCGCGCTATCCCAGGTCGAGCGGGCGCGGCGGCCCGTCTATATCCCCGAGGCCGAGAGCGAGAAGCCGAAACTCGCCGCGTCCCAGCGTCAGGATCACGGCGTCCCGCGGCGCGAGCTCGGCCAGGCGGGCGAAGTTCGAGCGCGAGCTCTTGGCCCCGTCGCGGCCGCCTATGATGATGAACCTCCTGATCTTTCCGGCCTTAATCAGCCCGATTACCGTCTCGCGCGGTTCAACTATCTTACGCGAGGAATCCCCCGGAGCTCGCTCCGGGGAGGAATCGCGCCCTCCTTCCCCGGATCTCGCGGCGGCGGGGCGCGGGCGGCTCTAGCGCCGCGAGGTCGCGGGTTGGCCGATATTGGTCTACTATGATTGAGGGCCGATCGCTTGGAAGCCTGGCTTCGATCCACTGGCAAGAGGCGCCCGAAGGAGTTCGCGATGGATTTGACGGTCGAGGACGTCAAAAAGATTGTCGAGCCGATAGCCAAAAAGCGCGGAGTCGAACGGGTATGGTTGTTCGGCTCCCGCGCGCGCGGCGACTCCAAGGTGGATAGCGACATTGATCTTCATATAGAAAAAGGAAAAATTCTTGATTACTATGAATTTACCGATTTCTATTTAGAGCTTCAGGAGGCTTTAAAAACAGAGTTGGACATGGTTACGACTGAATCCATATGGGA
>JAISCZ010000134.1 GCA_031265205.1 Deltaproteobacteria bacterium | reverse complement strand
AGCGAAAACGTTTTCAAGGCGACTCTCCTCGCGTTTAGCGGGTTTGCGCTGATCGCTTTAAAGCCTTTTTAAGCCCATGGCTTTAAAGCGCGCCGATGGGGTAAGCCGCGGCCGGTATTTTTTTCCGCCCCGTTCGCGCCAGTCCGGATGGAAGCGCTGGAAGCGCTCGCGAGTAAGGGAGAAAGACAAAAAAAATCGGCTCTCATAAATGTAGCTAGGGATAAGCCTAGGCGGTTACCGCGGGGTCTTAGATTGTTAAAAAACCTTTTAAACTTAGCTCTGGCGTGAGCGTGAAATAAACTTTTCTTTCCTCCTTGTCTTGAAGCGGCGCCGCCAGGGTCTCCCTCTGGCGGGAAAAGGGCGAGATAAGGACTTTGGGGCGCGCCGGGCGCGTTTCGCGCCGCGGGCGCCGCGGGGCGGGCGCCGGATCTTCCGGGTTCCCTTCGCTCTCGGAAAGTTTTTGGAGGGAAGCGAGCGGGGAGGAACCCTGGGGGAAGAATCGGCTCTCGCGGTCTAGAGCGGCAAGCGCTCCCTTTGGAAGAATTTGACGGATAAGGGCGCGCGAAGAGAAAAGTTTTTCGCGCTCAAGGGGCCGCGCCCTCGCGAAAGGGAGCCGGAGGGAGCGGCGGGAAATAAAATTAGCGGTCGGAGCCCGCGGCGCGCGCGCTTTTTCTCTCCCGGATATGGTCGAGATTTTCGGCGATCTCCATGAGGGGCTGGCGCCGGACCCGGTGGGGGAGGGCGAGTTCCGCGGCCTCCTCGATATCGCTCTCCGTGACGGCGTCGCGTCCGTTCCAGGCGGCGATGGTCTTGGACGCCTTTAAGATGACGATGTCGCCGCGGTGGCCGTCCACGCCCACGTCCAAGCAGACGCGGGCGATCTTGAACAAGAGCGCCCGCTCGACGGTCACGTCGGGCAGCGCGCCCCGGGCGCGGTTGATTCTTTCGGTCAGTTCCTCCGACTCGCGTTGGAAAGAGAGCGCGAACTGGCTGGGGTCATCCTCAAAGCGCGCCCTTCTCTCCATCACCAAAACCCGGTCGTCGAGATTGGAAAGGCCCTCGATGTTCACGCAGAGCCCGAAACGGTCCAGGAGTTGGGGCCGCAGTTCCCCTTCCTCGGGGTTCATGGTGCCGACCAGGGTAAAAGAGGAGGGGTGGGCGAAGGAGACGCCTTCCCGCTCGATGGTGTTGATCCCCATGGCCGCGGAGTCCAACAGAACGTCCACCACGTGATCGTCTAGGAGATTGACCTCGTCGACGTAGAGTATGCCCCGGTGGGCCGCGGCCAGAAGGCCCGGCTCCACCCTTTTCGCGCCGGTCTTGAGGGCCTTTTCGAGATCCAATGAGCCCACCACCCGATCCTCCGTGGCCCCCACGGGCAGTTCCACGACTTGGACTTTGCGTTTTTCGCGCGGGAGAGCGCCTCCTTGGCCGGGGGGCTCCTGGCCGAGGGCCCGGTAGGCGGAGGCGATGGTCTCCGGATCGTCGTCGGGCGAAAGGACGAAGGGGTCCCCCACAATCGCGTCGACGAGGGGGAGAATGTCGGCCAGGGCCCGGACGGCCGTGGACTTGGCGGTCCCTTTTTCGCCGCGGATTAGAATTCCGGAAAGGCTGGGGTTAATGACGTTCAAAACGAGGCCGAGCTTCATGCGCTCTTGGCCCACTAAGGCGGCGAAGGGATAGATGGGGGAATTGGCGTGGGACATGGAAGGCCTTTGGGGAGCGCGCTTGAGCGGAAAAATGGCGAGGCTCCCCTTTCATGGGGAAAACGCGATGGCGCGCGCGAGCCGCGCGGGGACGGAAAAAAGAAAAAAGGAAGCGCCCGGAAAGAGGGTCGGAAAACGGGGTTAAGAGCGGGAATAAAGAGTGGGAGGAATAGAATAAGAGCGATAGGATGGGTTCAGGAATTTCGCGGCGAGCGAAGAGCGCGACGGAAGCGAAAGAGGCGACGGAGGCGACGGAGGCCAAAGGGGCCCGCGCGGAAAAACGACGGAAAAGCTTGATGAAAAAAAAGAAAAATGAAAAGAAAAACGAAAAAAGGAAAAAGGAAAAAAAGGCGAGCCGCGCGTAAACGGCGCTACGTATTGGCGCGGACGATATCCAAAAGGGTCTGGGCCTTTAAATCGTCGGGCCGGAAATATTCCGCGCCCAGGGCTAGGGAGAGCTCGCGGGCGAGCCCGAAGCTGACGACTCCCGGTTCCTCCGCGTCCACGACCGCGTATTTGACGCGGGAGTCCGCGCGCATGGCCTGGGCGAGCCTGAGAGATTCCGTAAAGGGGGAAAGCGCGGCCCCGTCGCCGCCCAAAGGGACGTTCCCCCGGCCGTCGGTGATGAAGATGACGATGGGGCGCGCCAGGGGGTTTTTCCTTAAGGCGTTTTGGGTCTCCCTAAAAGTGAGGGCTAAAGCCGAGGAAAGAGGCGTGCGTCCGCCCACGGGCATTTCCGCGAGGAGCTTGCCCGCGAGATCGATGGACGCGGTCAAGGGGAGGCTCACCGTGGCCTCGCGCCGGCGGAAGGCGATTAAAGAGACCTGGTCCCTTTTTTGGTAAGCGTCCAAAAGGAGAGACATGATGGCGCCCTTGGAGGCGGCCATGCGTCCCCGCGCGCCCATGGAGCCTGAGGCGTCCACGGTAAAGAAGAGGTGGTTGCCCATCTTTTTTTCGCGGATCCGCTCGCGGACGTCGCCCATTTCCAAAGCCAGCGCCAGGCCCGGGGGTTTTTCCCGGCGGATTTGCGCGGGGGCGGCGTAGCGGATGGTCGCGTCAAGGGCGATGTCGCCTTGGCCCAAATTGGGCCCGCTTTTGACGTAACGCCCCTGTTTCTGGGAAGCGCGGCTGCGGGAGCGGCGCCCGGAGCCGCGCCTTTTGAGGCGATCCTTGGCGGTCTCGATCTTTCTGACGCCGAAGGTCGCCCCAATCGCGTATATTTCCTCGCGGGGGCCCGGACCTTGCGCCTCGCCCGTTTCGTCCCGCGTCTCTTCGCCCGCGCGCGTCTCTTTTTCCGGGGAGTCCGCTTCTTTCTCCCCCTCGCGCGTCACGGGGCCCCCCGCGCTTTTCTCCCCTTCTTCCGGGCGCGGGGTTTCCGGCGCCGCGCCCTCTTCCGGGCTATCTTCTTGGCTATCTTCCGGGCTATCTTCCGGGCTTTGCTCCGCGTTATCTTCCCCCGCGTTTTCCGCGTTATCTTCCGCGGGAGGCGGGGGCGGAGGCGGCGCGGCCTCGCGCCGCCGGTGGGCGAGGACCCAAGGCGCGACGCTTAAAACGATATCCTCGCTGACCTCGAGCTGGCCCGCGAGGGCCGCCTTGGCCCGGGCGGCCTCGGCTAAAAAGAGATCCGCGCGGTGGCCGGCGACGCGGTTTTCCGCGCAGAGGGCCGCGATGACTTTTTTGACGCGCGCGGGAACGCGGACGGAGGGGAGAATCTTTTGGGCCTCCTGAAGGTTTTGGCGCAGCCGGCGCGTCTCCTCCGCGAAAGCGCGGCGGAAGAGCGCGGGATCGCGGTCGTGCTTTTCCCGCGCGAGCATCAGTTCCACCCTCTCCGCGGGGTCGCGGAGCCCCGCGACGGCGACGGAGAGCCCGAAACGGTCCAGAAACTGGGGCCGCGGCTCCCCCTCCTCGGGGTTCATGGTGCCGATCAGGATAAAGCGCGCCGGAAGCCTCTCGGAGAGGCCTTCCCGCTCCACGACGTTCCAGCCCGAGGCCGCGGCGTCTAAAATGGCGTCCACGATATGATCGTCTAGGAGGTTCGCCTCGTCGATATAGAGGATCCCCCGGTGGGCCTCGGCCAAAAGGCCCGGCGCGTTTCTTTTTTCCCCGCTCGCGAGGGCCGCCTCAAAGTCCAAGCCCCCGGTAACCCTGTCTTCCGTGGCGTTTAAGGGGAGCGTCAGGAAAGGCGCGGGCCGCTTGACGGGCTCTATTTCCGGGTGGGCCCGGCAGAAGGGGCACGCTCCGGCGCTTTCCGCGGGGTCGCAGCGATAGGGGCAGCCGGGCCGCGCGGAGATCTCCGGGAGGATCTCAATGAGGCCCCGCGCCGCCGTGGACTTGGCGGTCCCTTTTTCCCCGCGGGCGAGGACGCCGCCGACCCGAGGATTGACGGCGGCTATTAAGAGGGCCTCCTTATAGGCCTCTTGGCCCTGGAGGGCCGCGAAGGGATAATAGTCGCTCATCGCGCGCCCGCGACTTTCCGGGTTCCGGCGGGCGCCTCTTCCCGCCCGGGGGCGCCGTCGGGGCTCGCTTCGTCAGCGGCGCCCCCGGCGTTCTCGGGGGCGTCGTTCCAGTCCTCCAGCCGGCCCTCAAGCTCCAGGTACTCTTCCCGCAGCTTGGCCGTCTCCTCCTCGCCCGCGTCCCACATGCCGCGCGCGATGGCCTCCAGGAGCTTTTCGAGGATATTCTGGCGGGCGAAGGGATTGACCGCGAGCATCCACTCTTTCATTTGGGGATCGTGGACGTAGGCCGCGGAGACCTTTTGGTACATCCAATCCTCCATGACCTTGGCCGTCGCGTCCCAACCGAACATAACGTCCGTCATGTGCGAGAGATCCCCCGCGCCCTTGTAGCCGTGCCGTTGGATTCCCGCGATCCACTTGGGGTTTACGAGGCGGGTCCGCAGGACGCGCTTGGCCTCTTCTTGGGTGTGGCGGACCGCGACCCTTTTGGGGTCGGAGGCGTCGCCCACCAGGGACAGGGGGGCGACGCCCCTGACCGTTTCGGCGGCGGCGATGAGGCCCCCGTAATAATTGTAGTAATCCACGCAGGACATCATGTCGTATTCCCGGGAGTCCTCGTTTTTGACGGTCACGTCCATCCGGGAAAGGGCGCGGCGAAAGTTTTGGGGACGCGTGAGCCCGTAGGCGCCCTCGCCGTAGGCGTGTCCCCCGTAGCGGACGTAGATCTCCCCCAACTCGCTCGCGTTTCGCCACTTACGGCTTTCCACGAGTTCCGCGACCCCGGCCCCGTAGGTCCCCGGGGGGCACCCGAAAAGCCGGAAGGTGGCCTCCCGGAAGGCCTCTTTTTCCCCAAGGCCCTCCGCGGCGTAGTGGTCAAGATCGGCGAGAACGTGGGCGCGGGTATAGTTTGTCTCTGGAGTCTCGTTTAAGGTCGCGACCATTTTGACGGCCCGGTCCAAGAGCTCCACGAGATTCGGGAAGCTGTCCCGGAAAAAGCCGGATATTCGCGCGGTCACGTCCAGGCGCGGCCTTTTGAGTTCCGCGAGGGGGATTACGGTCAGTCCCCCAATTGAGCCTCCCTCCCGCCAGACGGGCCGGAGGCCCATGAGGTAGAGGATTTCGGCCACGTCGTCGCCCCGGGTGCGCATGGCGCTGGTCCCGTAGAGCAGAATCCCCACGTTTTCCGGGTAACGGCCGAAGTCTTGAAGGGCGCGGGCGATCAAAGCGTCTCCCAAGGCCACCCCGACCTTCCAGGCGGCGGGGGAGGGAATCTTGCGCGGGTCGACGCTATAAAAATTGCGGCCCGTGGGGAGGATGTCGCATTGGCCGCGGCTCGGGGCCCCCGAGGGGCCCGGGGGGATAAAGCCCCCGGCGAGGCCTTTGAGGCAATTTTCTATTTCGTCGGGGGTTTGGAGGATCCGGGGGAGAAGCGATTCTTTGATATAGCGGAGGGCCTCCCGGACGGGGGGAAGATCGTTTCCTAAAAACTCTTGGGAAAGGGCGCCGTAGAAAGATTTTGGCTTTTCCGCCGCTCCATTTTCCTCCGCGTCATTTTCCGCCACGTCATTTTCCGTCGCGCTCGGGTCCCCCGCGAGGAGGGCCGCGACGAGCCTGAGCGAAAGGGCGCTCGTTTCCGCCAAAATATTGGCCCCGCTCCGGTTGTCCCAGGCGGGATTGGGCTTGCCGCGCCACTCTATTAGGGCGTCAGGGTCGTGGCCCTGGGCGCGGATTAAGGTTTCCCGGAGGCTGGGGGCGCCGGGTCCCTCGATTCGGGTAAGCTCGACTAGGGTTTCGGCCAATTCGTCCCCTTCGGGGGCCTTCCCCAGGACGTGGAGTCCCCGGGCGATTAAGGAGTCGGAGAGCTCGTGGAGATAGCCGTGGAGCTTTTCCAGAAATTCCTCGAAATTTTCGGCCATTTCCACGGCCGTGAGGTCAAGGTCCCGGTCGAGCTTGGCCTTTAAGGCCTCCTCGACGATCATCTCTTGGAGGATCGGCGCTTTGGCGGGGTCCTCCCTTTCCGCGAGGCGCAACTCGCCCACCAGGGCCTCCACTTTTTCCGTCTCGCCGTAGAGGTCCGCCTGGGTGAGGGCGGGGGGGAGATGGTCGACGATGGCCGCGTAGGAGCGCCTTTTGGCCTGGGTTCCTTCCCCGGGATCGTTAATGACGTAAGGGTAAATATTGGGAACGTCCTGGATGGCGATATCGGGATGGCACTCCTCCGAAAGGCCTAAGGCCTTCCCCGGAAGCCACTCTAAAGAGCCGTGTTTCCCCACGTGGATAAAAGCCTGGGCGCCCCAGGATTCCTTGAGGTGGCGGTATTGGGCGTGGTACTGGTGGGGCGGGGTAATATAGAGATCGTGGTAGAGGCTGTCGATCTTCTCCAGATTGCCGCGCGGGGGTTGGACGCTGATAAAGACGTTTCCCGTGGAAAGGCCCGCGAAAAGCATTTCGTCCCGGTAGGTAAAGAGATCCCCGGGGGGCTCGCCCCAGTCGGCGACCGTTTTTTCCCTGACCTTGGGGGGAAGCTTTTGATGCCAGCGGCTCCACAGAGCGCGGCCGGCGCGGGCCTCGGCCCGCGCCGACATGGCCTCGGGGGTCAGAAACCTCTTGTCGGAAGTGAGTTTGGAGAGGAGCGCGCGCGCGAGCTCGTTTTCGCCCTCAAAGAGGTTTTCCACGAAATAGCCGCTCTCTTTGAGGGCTTTTAAGATCGCGACGACGCTCTGGAAACTGTCGAGACCCGCGGCGCAGCCGATCCGATCGTTTCTGGGGGGATAATGATGGAAGACAATGGCGATTTTGCGTTCCCGAACGGGCGTTTTCGCGAGCGAGGCCCAGTTGACCGCGAGGGAGGCGAGCTTGTCCGTCCTTTCCTCGTCGGGGATATAGGCGACGGTGAGCGCCTGGGTTAAGGGATCGATTTCTTTTTCCTCCCGGAAGGCGAAGGGGGGAGCGATAATATTGCCGTCAAACTCCGGCTGGGCGGCGCTCAAAGAAACGTCCATGACGCATAGGCCCTGGGCGGAGGCCGCCCAGGCCGCGCGCGGGGCGAGGCTCGCCGTGGCCTGGAGGACGGGGACGTTCAGGTCCCTATAAAGGGATTTCGTTTCCGGCGCGGTCAGGGTCATGGAAAAGGACATGTTGGAAAGGATGGCGTCGACGAGGGGCGCGCCGTCCTCTCCCAGGAAGTATTTTTGGGCGACCTTTAAGGCCCCGTCGTTGCGCAGATCGCGGTCCTTATGGCGGAGATGGAAGACGGGGATGACGTTCGCGCCTTTTCTTTCGATGGCGCGGATCAGCGCGTCGATATGCTTTAGGTTTCCGTTGAGGTAATAGGCCTGGTGGAACCAGAGGCCCACGGTGGGCTTTTGGGGGTCGCGCCGGAGGGCGAGGTATTCCCCAAGCGCGGGGCAAGGGGGAAAATCGGGGTGGTAAATTCCGTCGAAGGGCTGGGGATAGGGCGGGTCCAGGGGCAGGTCGCCCTCCGTCGCGAGGTTGTGGAAGTGCCGGAGAAGGGAGCGGAAATTGTCCCGCCCACCGCTCAGGAGATAGAGACGGGCCTTTTCGTAAGCCTCGGACCCAAAGTCCGTGGAATATTTTTGGGCCCAGAGGGCGCCTTCCACGTCCGTGGCCGAGGGCTGGACGTGGACGCGCGCGCCCGCGAGGGCGCCCGCCTCAAGCGCCGCCGCGAAGGCCTCGTGGGCGGGAAAGGAGTCCTGGGAGCCGTGGAGGGCGATGACGACGACGTCGGCCTTTTGGGCCTCGCCGACGAAGGCCTTAATCCGGCCCTCGTCGAAGAGCTGGGACTGGGTCCGGCAGCTTAAGGAGACGGCGCCCTCCCCATCCTTTAAAAAGAGCGCGTAGCCTTGGGAGAGGGAGCCCGGCTCCATGCCGGTCGCGGAAAAATAGAGAATCCTTACGGGGCGCCGCGCGTCGGCGCGGCGAGCGGGTCTGTCGCCTGGCGGGTTGGCGTTCATGGGTCCTCCCAAAATCTTTGGCGGGTCGCGCCGCGACGCGCCGGGAAGCGGGCGGCGGAAAAGGGCGGAAAAGGGCGCGAGGCTCCCCAAAAGCGTGGGGGCGGGAAAAGGCGCCTCGCGCGGGAAAAGCCCGCGGGCGCCGCGGCGCTCAAGGCGGGCTTAAGCCGGGCGGAGGTTGAACTCAAGCCGGGCTTAGGCGTTCGCGCTTAAGGCGCTCGCCAGGGGGCTCACGTCCCCTGGCGAGCCCAGGCGGATAACCTTCAGGCCCCGCTCGCGGGCGGCGTCCAGGAGCCGGTGGCTCAAGCCGTCGGCGGGCGCGGCGCCGCTTTCCGGGACCCCGTCCACCACGAGGCTCGCCTCGCTTAAATCCGCCAAGGCCTCGTCGTAGAGCGCCTCCGGGGGGGCGGCGCCGTCCCAGAGAAAGAGCCGGGCGCCCAAGGCGCGGCCCACGTGCGCGTCGAGATCGGCGGGGTCTAAGATCCCGCCGGAGAGCTGGTAGCCTTTTTTGGCGAGGAAGCGGTAGGCCAAAGCCCCGCTGTCCTGGCGGGAGAGGACGAAGGCCTTGCCCTGGCTCCCGTCGCCGCGGATCTCGACGCCGCCCAGGAGGTTGGAAAAACTCGCCCGCTCGAAATCGTAGAGGCTCGCCACGGAGCCCGAGGTCAGGGTCTCCTCGGGGCGGCCGAAGGAGGCGACGGTCCCGCCCTTGAGGCTCAAGACGAGGTCGGCGACCTTGGCGGCCACGTCCACGTCGTGGATGGCGGCGATGACCGTGAGGTTCCTTTGGGAGCAGAGGCTCCTTAAGATCCCCATGACTTCCATCCTATGCTTGAGGTCCAAGTGGGCGGTGGGCTCGTCGAGGAGGGTGAGCTCGGGGTCCTGGGCCAGGGCGCGGGCGAGGACCACCTTCTGCCTTTCCCCGTCGGAGAGCTGGTCGATAAAACGGTCGGCGAGGGCCTCGGCCCTGACGGACCGGAGGGCGTCGCCGACGCGGGCCTCGTCGATATCGGTCAGTTTCCCCAAAAAGCCCGTGTGGGGATGGCGTCCCAAGGCCACGAACTCGTAGACGGAAAGAAGCGGGGGCGCGGCCTTGTCGGTCATGACCACGCTGAGGATCCGGGCCAGCTCCAGGGGACGGTAGCTTTGGAGGTTTTTTCCCTGGAGAAAGATCTCCCCGCCCAAGGGTTTCAGGCGCTGGGAGAGGCAGCGCAGGAGGGTGGTCTTGCCCACGCCGTTGGGTCCCAAGACGGCGATGAATCGCCCGCGCCCGGCGCTGAAGTTAAGGTCGCGCAAAACGGCTTTTTTGTAGCCGACGGAGAGCTTCCGGCACTCTAAAAAGGGAGTTGTCACAGCTTAAAACCTCGTTTCAGAAGGAGGCCGATGACGATGGGCCCACCGAAGAAAGCGGTGATCGCCGAGATAGGGAGTTCCACGGGGCTCAGCCACATGCGGGCGATAAGATCGCAGAGGCTGGTGACGATGGCCCCCATGAGGCAGGCCCCCGGGACCAGGACGCGGTTGTCCGAGGTCCCGAAGGAGAGGCGCGCCATGTGGGGCACCGCCAGGCCGATAAAGGCCACGGGCCCGGCCATGGCGGTGACCAAGCCCGCCAGGGAGGAGGCCGCCAGAAGGATAAAGAGCCGGAACTTGCGGATGGAAACCCCCATGGTGGCGGCGTAGTCTTCCCCCAAGAGGAAGGCGTTTAAGGGTTTGCTGAGGAGGTAGATGGACCCGACCAGAAGGCCGCCCACGACGAAGAGGATGCCTATTTCCACCCACTTGAAGCCGGAAAAGCTCCCCATGGACCAAAGGACGAAGCCTTTGATTTTCTCTTTTTCCGCGAGGGCGGTGAGGATGGAATGGACCGCCCCGCAGATATAGCCCATCATGAGGCCCACGACGAGAAGGGTGGCCCCGGAACGCACCTTGGCGGCGATGGAGACCACGATAAACATGACCCCGTAGGCCCCGACCATGCCGGCGATGGTGGTCAGAAAGGGAGTCACGTAGGTCAGCTGAAGCCCCAAGGCCGTCAGCATCACCAAGGCCACCATGAGGGTGGCCCCGGAGGAGATTCCCAAAATGAAGGGGCCCACGATGGGGTTGCGGAAATAGACCTGGAGAAGGAGGCCCGAGGCCGCGAGATAGGCGCCCCCCATGAGACAGGCGAGGGTTCGGGGGAGGCGGATCTTCCAGACGATGAAGTGGAGGTCCGAGACTTCCGAGGGGTTAAAGAGGACGTGGAGGACGTCCCGGAGGGGATAGCTGATGGAGCCCACGGCGAGGTTGACGACGGCGACGAGGAGGGCGAGGGCCCCGAGGACGTAGAAGACCGTAATCCGGCGGTTGCGCCTGCCCTGGGCGAGGAGTTTGTTATGAAGGGCTAGTTCCGCTTCCATTGTCTTGGGTTCCTTTAAGGAGGGCGGCGCCTTCCCGGTCGGTGTTGGGGAGTTCCACGAAGTATTGGAGCGCGTAGCCCGGATAGGCTTCGGGGTGGAGGATCGCGGCGATTTCCGTTAAGAGATCGTCTAGGTGGTCGGCCGACTGGGAATAGTGGGGGAGAGGCGCGTAGGCCCTCCCCGCGGGCGTCAGGGGCCGGAGGCCGACGAGCAGGGGATTGATCCGCAAAAGGCCTTCCTTGGAGTACATGCCGCCGCCCACGGAGCGGTAGGTGAAATAAAGGTCGGCGTCCTGGCCGCTGTAGAGGAAACGCTCGATGGAGACCTCGACGCACGAGGTCCCGTAGACGTCGTCAAAGAGATAGTCGCTCTGGGCGAGGCCGATAAGTTCCGCGACCCAGGCGTTCCCGGGCTCCACGAGCACCCTTTTCTCGTAAATGTCGCCCCACATGGCCTTGGGCTTGGGGAGGGAGGCCGTCTTGGCGCGGATGGCGTCCAGGGAGGCGCGCACCCTCTCGTAGAAGGCTTGGGCTTTGGCCTCTTCCCCGAAGAAGGGCGCCAGAAACTCCACGAAACGGATCTGGGTGCTCAGGCAGGTCGCGACCGGGGTGCTGGTCACCAGGACCGGAATTCCCAAAGAGTCCATCATGGGCACGATGGAGGGGTCCCAGGTCATGACCATGTCCGGGCGGACGGTCTTGGCGACCTCGTAGTCCACGGACCCGGGTTCCCCCATGTAAACGATCCGGCCTTCCGCGAAACCTTCGATCATGTAGTCCACGCGCCACTTGTCCGCGGCGGTGGTGACCGCCACGATAGCGTCCTCGCGTCCCAGGACCTTGAGCATGGCCACGTCGAAGTTGGAGTAGACCGCGACCCTTTCCACGGGGATGGGAATGATCATGGTGGGCTCAAAATCGGGCGGGGGCGCCGCGCCCCGGGGGACTAAGGCCAAGGTTCGGCCCGCCCCGTCGTGGGCCTCGATGTAGCCTTCCTTGCGGATGAGGGAGTATTCCCCCAAGTTGAGAAAGCGGGCGCCGGCGGTCGAGGCCAGAATTTCGGGATTGACGGCCTCGTCGGTTAAGGGGATCGCCTCGGAGGCGGCGCCGCCGCGGCTCTCTTGGCAGCCCGCGAGACACCCTATGCCCAGGGCGAGGAGGGTTAGTCCCAATAGCGTGTTCTTCATCCCGAAATCCTTTGCGCGGAAAATTGGCGTTAAAGGGGGTCCTTTAACGGAAAGGGGCGTGAGGGGAAGAGGGTTATGTCTGGGTAAAAATTTTTTTATGGGGACGCGCGCGCGACTTAATGGCGCGCGCCTTGTAGGAGGCGGCGGGCGCGTCGCCTTTTGGCGCAAACGTCCGCGGCGTAAAGAAGAAGTCCTCCGACGAAAAGGCCGATTCCTCCCAGGTAGACGGCGGCGGAGGGATCGCGGCGGATGGAAATTTTGACGTAATTGAGTTTCACGCTTCCGCCTTCCTCGCGTTTGGGATAGAAATCGTAAAGATAAAAACGGTACCCGCGAAAACGCGCGGGAACGCTGTAGGCCAATTTCGCGCGCTTAACGTAACCGGCGCCGTCGTCGAAAATGAGCTCATAGCCGGGATCCAATAACCAATCGCGAAAAAACTCCAAGCGTTCCCCGCGGTAAGCGACGGGCGCCGTTTTTTCCAGGCGGACTTCCCCCTGGCCCCTGGGTAGGCGTAAAGGCGGGCCGTTGGGGGTAAGAGCCCTTCCTGGAAGGCTCTCGGAGAGAGCGTAGCTCCCGAGATAGCCTAAGAGGATAACGAGGACCGCGTAGTGCATAACGTGCGGCCCCAGTTTGAGGAAAAAAGCGAGTCCGCGTCCGCGCTGGCGTTGCTTCCACGAGCGCCATAGCCTATCGGTGGCGCAGACGAAAGCGTTTACGGCCAAGAGCGCGAGCAGGACGAGAAGCGCGAAAAACCAGAAGGTATGGCCGAGGTTGTAACGGCCGTAGGTATTCAGCCAGGGAAAGATCCCAATCTCGCCTAAGGGAATGAAGGTCGTCAGGTTCCAGCGGATGAGGGGATAGGCGAGGGCCGCGTCCAGGGCCAGTAAAAAACAGAGGACGATGGAAAGTTTGACGCTCCCCCAGAAAGACCATATTTTTTGAGCGAGCGCGTAAAGCATAAGGGCGATCCCTAAAATCGCGGGGGAAAGCGCCAGGGGCCCAGGTCCGGAAGGCAGTTGACCGCGAGCACCCAAATAAGCCCGAAGGCGGCGAGATTGGCGCGCAGGCGCGCGGAAAAATCGCCCGTCAAGTGGAGATGGAGCAGCGCCGTATAGAAAAACCAAGTGGCGAGGAAAGCGACGATTGAGGCGTCGTCCCAGACCACGGGAAGTCCCCAGCCCAGATAGGACCAGGCTTCCCCGGAAAACATGGAAAGGGTCCAGAAACAGAACCCTAAAATTAGGTAGAGGAAAAAGCGGGCGGGGTTTCCGTCCCCCTTACGGAGAGTCAGTTCCAAAGCGAGAAGGCCGGAGAGAAGAAAGGAGGCTTTGCCGAGGAGGGCGAAGGCCAGGTGGGCCTGGCTGAAAAAGGTCGCCGTTTTCAGAAATGGAAGATAAAAGTCTTTGGGGAAAAAAACCTGCGAAAGGCTTACCGCGCACGTGAGAAAGAGCAAGGAGCGGTAAAAGAAAAGCCCGGAAGGCTGGGAAAAGCGCCGGAAGCTTATGGCCCCCAAGAGCGCCAAGAGCGGGGGAGTCCCCGCCGTGCCGAAAAACATGGGGGTCATGGGAAAAGAATAGTAGTAACGGAGAAAAACGGCCCAGAGACCCACCGGGATATAGACAATAAATAAAACGCGCGAAAGGAAAAGAGTCGGGCGCGCGACGGCGCAAAGCAGGGAAAGGAAAATGACGGCGGCGGAGACGAGGTAGATTAAGTTTGGCTGCGTCATTTTCGAGAAGGACCCCAAGGGGGATAATCCGCGCGGAAAACCGCTTCGGGGAGAGAGTCCCCTCGCGGCGCGCGCGGCGCGTAAGGCTAAAAAAAAATCCCGGATTGAAAATCAATCCAGGATTACCCAATTTTATCCCGATTAAAGGCCTTGTGGAGGGGAAAATCTTTTAATTTGAGACTCATGGATCCAGGCCGCTGGAGCCAGGCCGCGCGCGGCGGCGGAAAATTAAAAGATCGCCTTGACGGAAATCCGCATCCGTCGTTCCCATGGCGCGCGCAGGTAGGTCTTCTGGCTACCGGATCGTCCCCAAAAAATCTCTAGCCTTCCCAGTCTCGCGACCAGTGACTTCGGCCTCCCTTGAGGCCGACAGCGAGATCTTCAGGTCCCCGTTTACAGCGGTGGGTCCGCCCCGTTTTTACGGAGTTCCCTCTTGGCCATTTCTGGCGCCTGCGTAAATGGAAAGGTAACGGAACCCGCGCGGAAAAGCAAGGCTTTTTTTTGACGCTGGGGAAAAAAGCGGTTCCGGGCCCCGCTGGGGCGCGGCGCCGGGCGCTATTTTTTAAGCGTCTTGGGAGAGTTGCCCCGCGCGGGGCGCGCGGGCGGGAAAAAGCGTCAAAGTTTTCGGCGCGCGGCGCGGGGCGCGCGGCCTGGAGGCGGGGCGGCGGGGACGGGGAAAGGGGCCTGGGGACGCTCAAATGTGGGAGAGACGCGCGGGAGAAACGCTAAATATTGAAAAATTAGCTTTTTTAGGCTAATATCAACGAATACTCGCCGGAGGCCCGCGACGCCATGGATCCCCTGACCGCCAAAGTTTTAAAGCCGGAGCTTAACCCGCTCTTTCTCACTTTTGAAACCATTTACCGAATTGAGTTTCCTTTATATATAAAGGAAATCAAATTTGACGAAGAAGCGCGGAAAGTGGATATTTTTATTGAATACCATAAAAAAGCCACCTTTCCCTGCGCCTGCGGCCAGACGGGGCAAAAGATCCACAGCCGGGTCCCGCGGGTCTGGCGGGGCCTCGACATCGCCAATTGCCAGGCGCGGCTCCACTTGGAGGTTCCCCGGATTAAATGCGCCAATTGCGGCGTGAAAACCTATCACGCGCCCTGGGCCAGGGAGCACAGCCATTTCTCCCGCCTCTTTGAGGAGCGCGCGCTTTTTCTGGCCGAGTATATGCCCCCCTCCAAGGTCGCGCTTTTCGTGGGCGTCAACGAAAGCCAGATCCTCCGCCTGCTCGAGCAGCGCGGGAAAACGCCCAAGCGCCTTTCCCCCAAAAGCGACGAGGGCGCCTAAGGGCGCGCGAGGGCCCCTTTGGAAAAGGCGACGACGGGGGAAAGACGGCGGAAGCTTTTGGCCGCGCGGAATCTTGGGGGCGCCGCGGATTTCGCGCCGCGGATTTTTTTGATTCGCGAAAATTTTTTTGATTCGCGAAAAATTTTTTGCGCGCCTTCGGGCCCCCCAAAAAAATAAAGTTGACGCTCTTCGATTAAATCTCTTAAGATGAGCGCGCGAGCCCCCGCCGCCAAAACACGCAAGGCGCCGCGCGTCTTGGGGCCCTCCCTTGGGCCTTTAAGGACGCTCGCGGCCCTTCCGCGAGGGCCAAAACCACGCCGACCCCGCTCCCCCAAAGCTTTCGCGTTTTTTGGGGGGCTACGGGTCTTTATCTTTCCAATACGCGCCGGGATTTAATTTCTTTAAAGGGGCGCGCCTGGAGACTCGCGCGAATTAATTTCCGAGAAACTTTTTGGGAGCGCGGTTTTCCGGTGGGCGTTTTCTTCCCCAGGCGCTTTTAGCGATAAACTTATAGGTGCCAAATCATGGATAACGCCGCCTGGAATTTGCCTCCGCTCGCCATTGAGGAAAAGAGTTTCGCCATCATCGATAGCGAGGCCGGCCCCCACGCCTGGTCTCCCGCGTCCTGGAGCGTCATCCGCAGGCTCATCCACGCGAGCGCGGATTTTGAGTACGTCCAAGACGCCGTCATTAGCCCGGGCGCCATCGAGGCGGGGATCAGGGCCGTCCAAAGCGGGCCCCTCATCGTCACGGACACCAAAATGGCCTTAAACGGCGTCAATCGCCAGAACTTCAAGGATTTTGGCCTGACGCTTTCCTGCCTGGTGGACGACGCGCGGACTTTGGCCATCGCCAAGGAAAAGGGCCTGACCCGTTCCCAGGTGGCCGTGGACTTGGCCTTCGACGAGCTTATCAAACCCTCCCAAAGCGTCATCTGGGTCATTGGGAACGCGCCCACGGCCCTTTACCGGCTTTTGGAAAGGCTCCAAGACCCCGCGTCTCCCCGGCCCAGCCTCTTAATCGCCCTGCCCGTGGGTTTCGTGAACGCCTACGAGTCCAAGCGGGACTTGGCCCTTACCCCGAACCTTAACTTTATCACCAATAAGAGCCGCAAAGGCGGCTCCAACGTGGCCGCGGCGGCGGTTAACGCCTTGGCCAAATTGGCCTTGAAAAAGTAATCCACCGCTCTCTTTTGGGGTCTTGGGCGCCCGGGGCGCGCGCGGGGGCTCTTTCCCAGGGCGGGCGGGGACCGTTCTCCGCTGGCTTTAGGGGGGATTGTTGGGGAAAAATAAAAGCGCGTCCCGCCGTCCCGAGCCTTTCCGGGCGCGGGGCCGAAGGGGAAAAATCGTGTCCATTTTAGCGGACGGAAAAAGGCGCGCCTGTCCCGCGACGCTTATCGCCGCCCCGTCTTCGGGGCAGGGCAAAACCACGGTGACCGCGGCCCTGGCGCGCTTCCATCGGCGCGCCGGCCGCAAGGTCAGGGTATTTAAGTGCGGGCCCGATTTTTTGGATCCCATGATCCTCGCCCGGGCCAGCGGCGCGCCGGTCTATCAGCTGGACCTCTGGATGGTGGGCGAGGAAAATTGCCGCGCCCTCCTTTACGAGGCCGCCCGGGACGCGGATCTCATTATCGTCGAGGGGGTCATGGGGCTTTTTGACGGCCACCCCTCGGCCGCGGACTTGGCGGAGCTTTTCGGCCTCCCGGTTCTCGCGGTGATTAACGCCCAGGCCATGGCCCAGACCTTTCCGGCGGTCGCCTACGGCCTCAAGAACTGGCGGCCCTCGCTCCCCTTCGCGGGGACGCTCGCCAACCGGGTCGCCGGGGAGAGCCACGCGACCTTAATCAAAGAGAGCCTCTCCCCCGACATTCCCTGGTTCGGGGCCTTAAGGCGGGGCGAGGACGTGGAACTACCCTCCCGGCATTTGGGTTTGGTCCAGGCCGCGGAACTTTCCGACTTGGACGCCCGCCTGGACCGGGCCGCCGAGGCCCTGGAAAGCCAGGGGGCGGCCAAGCTTCCCCCGGTGGTGGAGTTCGCGCCGCCTAAGTCGGGCGAGGAGAGCCTCGCGGCTAGGCTCGCGGGCTACCGTCTGGCCGTGGCCCGGGACGACGCCTTCAGTTTTATCTACCAGGCCAACCTCGATCTTCTGGAGCGGATGGGCGCTAAAGTCGTTTTTTTCTCACCCGTCCGGGGGGACTCGCTCCCGGAGGCCGACGGGGTCTACCTCCCCGGGGGCTACCCCGAGCTCTTCTTAAAGGAGCTTTCCGCCAACGCCCGCCTCCGGGAGGGCCTCCGCGAGCGCGCGGCGCGGGGCGCGCCCATTCTCGCCGAGTGCGGGGGCATGCTCTATCTCTTGGAGGAACTGCGCTACCGGGGGGAGAGCGCGCCCATGGCGGGGGTCCTCCCCGGGAAGGCCGAGCTTTCCGGGGGCCTGAAGGGCCTGGGGATGATGAGCGTCCCTTTGCCCGAGGGGACTTTCCGGGGGCACAGCTTTCACCACTCGAGCCTGACGCTGGATTTGCCGCCGCTCTGCCAGGCCCAAAGACAGGACTCCCGGCGCGAGGCCAGCGAGAACGTCTACCGTCTCCAAAGGGTCACGGCCAGCTACGTCCATTCCTATTTTCCCTCCAACCCCGAGGCCCTCGCGCGGCTCTTGAACTGAGGCGGTTCTCTTTCCTTTCTTATCTTCGCCTTTTTCCCCGCGCCTTCTCTTGTCGCCCGGCGCGCGCGGGTCTTTTTTTCGCCGGCGCGGTCGTTCTCTATGCTGTTAGGACGCTATTACGAAGGTTTGGAGCTCCATTCCGAAGACAAGATGGTGCTCGCGAAGTTCATCTCCCCCCACGCGGTTCTTTCCACTTCCAGGGCCCTGGGCGGCTACCGCGAGGATCTGGAGTATATCTTCAATCACCAAGCCTGCGAGCCCACGGGGCACGGACACGGGAAAACTTTACGGGGATTTTCCG
Source organism: Deltaproteobacteria bacterium (assembly GCA_031265205.1). GTDB lineage: Bacteria > Desulfobacterota > Desulfarculia > Adiutricales > Adiutricaceae > JAISCZ01. The sequence continues at coordinate 9,856 of JAISCZ010000134.1, read as the reverse complement.
ATCCCCTCGGCTATCAGGCGGATATCTGCGCCAAACGCGCTTTGCCCCCGGACCGCTGCGCCTCTCTTTCCACCGCCGCCAACACTCGCTTAGTCGCCGTGGAGGCCGAAAGCTTTCGGGACTTGACGGTGGTGGCGGCGGTGACCGGCGGCGTGGAGGGCAACGCCGGCCGGGCCGGGGACCCGGCCACGGGCCACGAGGGGCCCAACGGTTACGAGTCTTTGGCCCGCGCTGGCGCCCCCGGACACGGCACCATCAATACCCTGCTCTTTTGCAATCTCCCCCTGACCCCCGGCGCCCTGGTCCGCGCCGTGATGATGGCCACCGAGGCCAAGACCGCGGCGCTCCAGGAGCGGCTCGTCAACTCGCGCTATTCCCCCACCCTGGCCACGGGCACGGGGACGGACCAGATTGGGGTGGCCGCGAAAGCCGTCGCGGACTATCCGCCGCTGACCAGCGCCGGCAAGCACTCCAAGTTGGGCGAGTTAATCGGTCGGACCGTCAAAACGGCCACGCAAAAGGTTTTAGTCCGCCAGAACGGCATGACGCCGGACCGGCAATGTTCCGTGAAAATACTCCTGGAAAGGTTTTTCGAGCGCGACGGCTACTATCGGGCGAGCCTGCGGGAGTTCGCCGCTTTCGTCGCCCAGAGGGCCGAGGGCGAGGCGCGAAAGCTTATCGCGGAAAACTCCCGGCCCCTCTTTCACGATCCCGTCACCGTGGCGGCCGTTTCCGCCATGGTCCATCTGAAGGACGAGTTTAGCTGGGGAATCCTCCCGCCTTTAACCTGGAATGAGGTCATGGCCACCCAGGCGGCGTTGGTGGCCGCGGCCGTGAGCGGCGCTTACGCGAATATCCCCCTCTACCGGGAAAAGTTTCTGGAGCTTGGCGCGCCCCCGACTGACGCGGGCTTCCTGGATTTAGCCGCCCGGGCCCTGGTTACGGGTTTCGCGGACAAGTGGGAGAGCGACGTTTAAGGAAAGGCGCCGCGAGGCCTCTTTCCCCTGAGTTCCCAGGAGTTTCTCGGTTTCCCCAAAGTTCCCCGATTGAGGCTCAAGGCGATCCGCCAATCCCTCGCCCCTTTCCGGGATCGCGTCCGGGGCGCGCCTCTTCCCCAAAAAAAGAGCTTCCTAACCGGCTCTTTTTTGGAGGGAGAGAAAAAGAAGGCGCGCCAAGGCCCCCTGGGGGGATGAGGGGCTTGGGGAAACCTTGTTGAGGGGAAACGCGTCGGTGGAAGGGAAACGCGTCGATGGAAGGGAAACGCGTCCGGGGCGCGCGTTAAATATTTGGGAAAAATAAAAACTCTTTGGGGCGGCGTAAAATTTCGCCCGCGAGGGGGGCGTAACTCTTTTGGATTGGCGCGCCGTCCGCTATCTTATCCTAATTCTCGCCTGGCGCTGCAATCTCCGGTGCCCCTACTGCTACAACGGGGAGAGCGGGGACGCCGAGGCGTCGCCGGAACTTTTGGAGGAACTCTTCCAGAAACTGCGGGGCGGCGCCGCGCCGCTTTTGATTCAGCTGACGGGGGGAGAGCCGCTTATGGCCCCCGAGCGCCTTTTCCAGGCCGCGCGCGCGGCGCGCGAGCTCGCCCGGGCCGACGGGCGAAAGGTTACGGTCGCCCTCCAGACCAATGGGACCTTACTGAGCCGCGGCGCTCTTTTGGAGCTGAAACGTTGGGGCGTCCAAATCGGGGTCAGCCTCGACGGCCCCCCCTTCGTTCAGGAAGAAATCCGGGGCGGGGCCAGGGAAACTACGCGGGGCCTGGAGCTGATGAAAGAGCTGGGGATTTTTTTTAACGTCACGTCCGTGGTGACGGAGGCCAACGTTTCCCTCCTTTCCGAGCTCGCCCTCTTTCTCGGCGGCTACCCCAACGCGAGGGGCTTTGGCTTGGACCTTCTGACCCTTAAAGGGCGCGGAAAGGCGAGGCCCGCCGACCCCGAGGCGCTGGAGGCCGCGGCGCGCGAACTCAAAAGAACCTTGCTCGCGCTGAACTCCAAGCGTGAGCGTCCCCTCGCGTCAAGGGAGATAAATCTCCTCGCGGAGACGGGCCGAAGGGGCGGGCGGAAGGATTTTTGCGCGGCCTGCCGGGGCGCGAGCCTCGCCGTGACCCCGGAGGGGGAACTTTATCCCTGCGGGCAGGCCGCTGGGGTGGCGGAATTTTCGATGGGGACCCTGGCCTCGCCCACGCGCGCCGCGCCCCTCGGGGAGACGCTCGCTGGACCCCAGTGCGCCTCCTGCCCCGTGGCGGGAAGCTGCCCCGGCGAGTGCCCGGGGCGCTTAATTTTTAACGGGGCGACCGGCCGCGAGCTCGCCTGCGCTCTCTATAGGGGTCTTTTTTAAAGGGCCCGTTTGTGTGATAATTGAGGCGATAAGCCGATTTTGGCCTTTTTTCGCCGAAGGAATTTGGTGCCGCGCCATGTTTTTTTTCATTCTAACGCTATCGGCCATCTTTTGCGGCCTCCTTTGCGCCTCCCGGGCCGCGCGCGCGGACGGCTGCGACGACGCCGAAAACAAGCTTAATATCCCCAACCCCTCCATCGTCCTCGTCTCCTCCGGGACCACGGACCCCAGGGACGTTAAGGACATTATGCACGTGGAAAGCAAGATCAAAATGGCTTTCCCCTGCTACGACACCCACCTGTCCTTCACTAGCCGCGAGATCCGCCAGATTTGGCGGGAGAGGGCTCAGGACCTCAATTTCAAAAAGTTTTTTCCCCAGATCGACGAGCGCTTCTACGAGGTCAAAAACGTTCTGACCACCTTGGCCCTCATCCAGGAGACGGGTCCCCGACTGATCCTGGTCCAGTCCCTCCAACTCATCGACTGCCCCGAGTACCTGGATCTCTGCAACCTGGTCGACAGCCTCAGGCTCATCAAAAGCGTGGATCGCCGCTCCATCCCCTTTCCGTGGCTGGGCTTGGGCAGCCCCGCCATGGGCAAAGGCGAGGGCCAGAGAGAGAATCTCTACAAAGTCTCCGAGGCCCTATCCTCGCTCTTCGAGGAGGCCAAGGCTAAACAGGCCATCGTGGTTTTGGTGACCGATCGCGTCGGGGGCGTGAACCCCGAGGTCTACCGCCGGCTCGAGGAAGTCCTCTATTTCGCTTACCACGTCGAGGTCTTTATCGGGATCCCCCAAGCGCGCGACGGCTTTAAGGTCGTCTGGGAGAAGATGGACCAAAAGAACGCCTCCCCCGGGCCCATTATTTTAGCGCCCCTGTCCCTCATGGTGGGAGAAGAGGCCCGCGACGATCTCGCCGGGGAAAAGGAAGACAGCTGGGCCAACCTGTTCCAGGCCAAGGGCTTTACCGTTTTCGCGCGCCTTGATGGCTTGGGTGGCAGCGACAGCTTCGCCTCCATCTTCGTGGATAGCCTCAAGCGCCTGGAGGACGTGGTGAGCCACCGCTACACCTCGGTTTAGGAAAAGGCTTAAAGATAAGGCGCGAAGAAAGGGCTCGCGCCCGGCGCCGCCGAACGCGCCCCCAGATTTCTCTCTCCTTAAGGGCCTGACTGACGGGGGCGCCGTTTCTGGCGCGCGCCCCTCGGCGGCGCGGGAAGCCTCCGTCTTCCTGGCGCGGTCGCGGTGGCGCGCCCCGGGCGAGCGCGCGAGGGGCTCGTGGCTCCACTCCTTCCCGCTGGAAACCTCTGGGCGATAAATAGCGCGGCCGCGCCTTGAGGGCGGGGACGCGCGTTATGGTTCCGGATCCCCCGCCGCGGGCTTTTGGGGGTCCCCCAGGCCCGCGCCTTGAAGAGCGGCGACTCCCACGGCGGGGCGAGGCCTTTAACGTTCGCGCGGCATGGCGCTTCCCGCGCCTTGGCGCGCGAGGCGCCTTAATTTAAGCCCGCGCTTCAACGCCATGGCGGGAGGCGCGCCCGTTTCCGCCGCCGCCATCGCGAAAAGGCGCCCGGGCGCGTCCCTTTGGCCGCGCTTTTTTAATAATATTTTCTACTATAAACCGGGGTCGCCATTTTGGGGAAACGGGCGCCCGGGGAACGCGGCGCGACCGCTCTTTAAAAAAGCCTGCCCAGAACCCCCCGCGGGAAGCGACGCCTGTTAGCCCCTAGCGCGCGCCTCCGCCTGTACGCGCGCTCCCCCAAGTTTCTCTTAAAGTCGGCCCTCCTTATAGCGTTTCCGGCGTTTGAAGGCTGGCGGTCTCGCGTCGGCCCGCCGCGCCGCTTGGCGACCGGCGGCGCGCGGAGGAGCGCGCTGTCTCTCTCGCGCCATGGCCGAGCGCTTTTAAGCCTTCCGGCGCTTGACCTTATTTTCAGAGGATCGGCCCCACGGATTCGGCCCCATGGATTCGGCCATTGGGCTGAAGGGCGCCGCGGGCGCGAAGGCCATCGCGGGAAAAGAGGGCTCGCGTCGCGGGATAGAGTCGCTCCCCAAGCGTCGGACGCTTGCCGGGGCGTCAATTCCGCGCGCTAAAAAGCGCCGAAACGCCGCTCTTTTCCTTCTCTTTGAGGCGCTCGCGGCGATTGGCGCGTGGTGGAGCGGGTAATTTGGCGCGCGTCTCCCTTGGCGGCGGGCGCTAAGCCGCGCGAGGCTCTTTCTGGCTTTGGGCGCGCGCTTTCCGCAAAAAGCCCCAAACGGGGGGCGGGCCGCTTCGCTCTTTGGGGGGCGCGCTTTTGGCCTTTTCCGGACGAGAAGGCGGCGCGCTCCTATCGCGCGAGGCGGAAACGCCGGGCTAAGGCCGCGGTTTCCCGCGCCCGGCGAGGCTCGCTCCAAAGTGAATTGGCCCGTCGGAGACGTTCCCGCTTAGTCGCTCTTTTCGGCGTTAATTTCAGCCGCCAAGGCCTGGATTTGGTCTAAGGGGAGACCCGTGTACTTGGCCACAAGATCCAACGTCATTTTTTCCCGCGAACAGGCCTTGGCCGCTTTGAACGCCACTTCGCGCTTTCCCTCAAGCCTGCCCTCGCGCTCTCCATCGAGCCTCGCTCGCTTAAATTCAGCTTGGTAGCCCGCCTCCGCCATAGAACGGAGCGTAGCCTTTTCTATCATCGACTGATTATGGTCCAATCGCCTAAGGCGCGAAATGGCGTCTTCCAATAGCGGGCGTCTGTCGACGAGCATATAAAAAATCTCCCTTTTCGTCACGGTTAAAAAGCGCGGAAAGTCGCGCGAGTCGAAATTGAAGCCTCCTGGAGGCGATTGCGGAACTTACGGGTAGCCGCGCGCGATAATCCCGACCGAATCCGCGATAAAAGGCGCGGCGTTTTTCTTGTCCCGCGACGCGCGCCGCCGCGCGCGATAAGGATCGCCTTTAATTTCTGGCGAATTAAAGGCGGCCAAGACGCCGCCACGGACTTTTTTGGGGACAGAATATTTATCGCTTAAGAAGCGCCGCGGGACGGTTAAAAGCGCGCTATAGCGGTAAATCCTTTTGGCCAAATTTGGCTTGGAGCCGCTCCAAGAATTCGAGGGTTAAAAATCTCGCCGGCGCTGGCGATGGCCTTTATGTCAAGAACGCGCCGTTTCGCCTCTTTGATGGGGGCGACTTCGGAATTTTCGCCGAATCTTATGGCTCCGGTTTTAGCGCGAGAGGACGCTCCTCCGCCCGCGAGGAAATCTCCCCTGCGCGGAGAAGCGACGCCTTGGAACCCTTGTCTCTCGCTCTATCCGGCCCTAAAGGCGCGCGCCGCCTTCCTCCGCGATTGGCGCCCTTTGGGGAAGCGTCCGCGTAGTCCCTTTTTCGGCGCGAATTTTTTACCGCCCATAAAGGTTTCCCAGCTAGAGGCGTTGAGAGCGAGTCCGCGATTATTGGCGAAAAAGACTTCCAAGGTCACGGCCATAACGTTTTAGAGCCGAAAACGGGTCTCCCAATTTCTTGTCTGATAAGTTCAATTTAGGCGCGTTTTTGAGCTTTGTCAACAAAAATTGTTGGTCGCGATTATTTTCAGAGTTAAAAATATAAACTATAAAAGCGCGCGTTTCGCGCGCTCCGCGACAAACCATTATTGCTCTTTTCCCTCCTCTTCCTGAAGGCGAGAGGAGCATTGGGGCGCCGTCGCGATTAACGCCGCGCGATGGAGGCAAGGCGCGGCGACCTTTGTCGCCTAACCTGTAAGGCCAAAAAGCGTCCCCCTTTTTTCCGGCTCCGCCCCTCATGAAAACGAGTTTCCGCGGGAGACGGGAGCGCGCGGCGATAAGCCTTTGGCCGAGAACGCCGTAGAGGAAATCCCTCGCGCGAAAACCGCGCCCCCGCGAACGACTCTTAACCCCGCCGGGGCTCGGTTAGCTGGCCCTGAGGGCGAGGCGGCGCGATAAGCGCCGCTCGCGAAGGGCGTCGCGGTCGCGTGAGCTCTTCGCGAAGGCTTTGGCGGGCGCCGGCGAGGATCCGCGCCAAAATTTTGACCAAAGGCGAGCGTAGCCAAAGCCGCGGCCGCGCTAACCCACGCCTTTTCCTGGGGTCGGCCCTTTCCAGGTCAGCGCGCGCGGGGCGCTCGGCTCTGGAGAGTGGATAATTCTTCTCTCGCGCTTTTGGCCCTGGGCCCTTAAATAAATCTGGGCGTGGCGCGGCGCGAGGTCCTCTCGCGCGCTCAAGCGACGATAAAGAGATAAGGTCAGGCGTGGCGCGGTAGCCGTTTCCAAGACTGCGCGGGGCTCATGGCTTAAGCCCTCCAGCCTCACCCAGAAATATTCCGATCCCCTCTATCCTGGTTGGTCGGGAAACGGGAAGATGAAGCCCCGCGTGGGGCTTGGGTTGGGCATGGTTGGGTTTAAGCGGCTATGGGGCTTGAGGCGAGGCTGGCGCGGGCTTGGTGGGCTCTTGCTGAAGGAGAGGCCTCACTCGGGGAGTAAAGTCGCTACCCTAGTTTAAGACGCTTGGCGGCGCTCAATTTCGCGCGAAAAAGGGCGCGGAATGGCGCGCTTTTCTTTCTTTTTTAAGGCGTTGGTGGCGATTGGCGCTTGGAGGATGGAGAAAAATGGCGGGCGTTTCTCTTGGAGGCCGGAGGAAAGGCGCGTTAACGTTCTTTCAGGCTTTGGGCGCGCGTTTTCTCTTAAAAGCCCAAAACGGGGGGGCGCCCCGACCGCTTCGCTCCGCGAGGGGACGCGCTTTAAGCCATTTCCGGACGAAAGGGCGCGTCGATCCCTTCGCGAGCCGGAAACGCCCTGGTTCTGGCCGCGACTTCCCTTAAAGGAGCCCGTCGAGGCTCGCCCCTAAGAGAGTTGGCCCGTCGGGGACGTTCCCGTTTAGGCTTTCCGTTCGGCGTTAATTTCCGCCGCCAAATCCTGGACTTCATCTAAGGCGAGACCTGTAATCTTAGCCACAAAATCCAGCGCCGATTTGGCCCGCAAAAGTTTGCTGGCAACTTCGAGCGCATATTCGCGCTTGCCTTTGGCAATGCCTTCGCGCTCGCTTTCGGCCTTCGCGAGGTCAAATTCAGCTTGGTAGCCTTGCTCCGCCAGAGTATGGAGCGCCGCTATTTCTATCGTTCTCGGATCAAGGTTCAAATCCTTAAGGCGCGCGATGGCGGCATTCAGTGTCGGACTTTTTTCGGCGAGCATATTTAATTCCTTCCAATTCGTCGCGGTTAAAAACCCGCGGAAAGTAGCGCGATTCCAAGTGGAAGCCTTCTGGAGGCGATTGCGAAAGTTTTGGCGATTCCACAAAATAATCAAGCCCAAATTATCAGTATAAGGCGCGGCGTCGCCTTACCCTCGCGATTGGCCCCCTCTGGGAAGCGCCCGATAAGTACCTTTTTGGCGCGAATTTTGCCGCCCTTTAAGTTTTCTCGGCTAAAGGCGCTGGGAGGGAGTCCGCGAGTGTTGGAGAATAAGCCATCCAACGCGACGGCCAAAGCTTTTTGGAGCCAAAAAGCGTCTCATGGTTTCTTGCCTGATAAGCTCAAATTAGGCGTTTTTTTAAGCTTTGTCAACAAAAAATTTTTATTCGCGACTATTTTCATAGTTAAAAATATAAACTATAAAAGCGCCAATTTTGCGCGCTCCGCGACAAGCCATTGTTGGCCTTTTCCATCCTCTTCCGGAAGGCGAGAGGATTTTTGGGACGCCGTCGCGATTAACGCCGCGCGATAGAGGCAAGACGCGGCGACTCAAGCCGTCTGTCCAGCTCGGCCAAGCTGGCTTTCCCTTTTTCCGACTCCGCCCCCCATGGAAACGAGGTTTCGCGAGAGGCGGAAGCGCGACGATAAGCCTTTGGCCGAGAGCGCGGTTGAGGAAATAGCTCGCGCGAAGGCCTCGGCCCCGCGAACGACTATTACCCCCGCCGAGGCCACGCCAGCGGAGTCGGCGAGTCAGGCGGCGCGCTAAACCCCGTTCGCGAAGGGGGCCGCGGCCACATGAATTCTTCGCTACGGCTTTGACAGGCGCCGGCGAGGATCCGCGCCAAAATTTGAGCAAAGGCGAGCGTAGCCAAAGCCGCGGTCGCGCCCCAGCCCGCGCCTTCCCAAGGGTGACCCCATCCAGTTAGGCGCGTTTCGCTCGGCTCCGCTTGCCGAGGATGATTTTTTAAAACGTTCTTGGCCCTGACCCAAAATCTAGGCGCGGCGCGCTATCCGTCTCCAAGAGGCCCGCGAGGCCTTGGCCCGTTTTCCAGAAAAAGAAGGAGTCGCCGTCCAAGTTCCCAGGGTCTATGGCTTAACTCCTGCCTAACCCAGAAATCTTCCAGGGGGTCGCCTTTATTCGAGGGAGAAGGGGGGAAGGCGCGAGGGAAAAGGGGCTCCAGGGAAAGCTTCCCCCGCCAGCGGAAGCCGCGAGCGGCTGGCCACGCGCGATTTCCCGTGGGTGGAAGGAAAGAGGCCGCCGCGAGGAAAAGAAAGACCAGGATTCGCCGCCCATTTTTTAGAAAGGCCGCCGGGAGACGGAAGGACGAAGCCGCGCGGGATTGGCCGACGCGCCGCGTCTTGGCTTAACCTGGAAGAGGGAAGGCGCGCGCGTGGCTTGGGTTGGACAGGCTTTGGTTTAATTGGCTCGCGTTCGACTAATTCGGCCCCTGGGAGGGGTAATGAGGACTCGCGAGCGGGAGCGCGCCGGGGATCCGGCCATTGGGCTTGAGGCGAGGCTGGCGCGGGCTTGCTGGTCTCTTGCTGGAATAGAGGCCTCACTCGGGGAGTGGAGTCGCTTTTCTGGTTTCAGGCGCTTGCCGGGGCTCAATTTCGCGCGAAAAAAGGCGCCAAAATGGCGCTCTTATCCCGCTTTTTATAGGCGCTGGCGGTTTTTAAGACGCTGGTGGCAATTGGCGCGTGGAAGAGGGAGAAAAATGGCGCGCGCCCCCCTTGGAGGCCCGCGAAAAGGCGTTTCAGCGCTCTTTCTGGCCTTGGGCGCGCTTTTTCTCTAAAAGATCCAAAGCGCGGGCGCTCCAGGGCTCCGACCGCTTCGCTCTTCAAGGGGACGAGCTTTTAGCCATTTCCGGACGAAAAGGAGCCCCGACCGCGTCGCGGGCCAGAAACTCTTGGTTCTGGCCGCGACTTCCCTTAAAGGAGCCCGTCGAGGCTCGCCCTTAAGAGAGTTGGCCCGTCGGGGACGTTTCCGTTTAGGCTCTCTGTTCGGCGTTAATTTCCGCCGCCAAATCCTGGACTTCTTCTAAGGAGAGACCTGAGATCTCAGCCACAAAATCCAGCGTCGATTTAGCCCGCAAAAGTTTACTGGCCACTTCGAGCGCCTTATCACGCTCTCCTTTGCTCCTTTCTTGTTTAAATTCAGCTTGGTAGGCTTGCTCCGCCATAGTATGGAGCGCCGCCCTTTCTATCGTTCTCGGATCAAGGTTCAATTCCTCAACGCGCGCGACGGCGGCTTTCAGTGTCGGACTTTTTTCGGCGATCATTTTTAATTCCTTCCAAGTCGTCGCGGTTAAAAACCGGAGAAAGTAGTACAAGTCCAAATTGAAGCCTTCTGGAG
>JAISCZ010000107.1 GCA_031265205.1 Deltaproteobacteria bacterium | reverse complement strand
AACATATACTCAATGTCAAGGCCATGCCTAACACCTTGAAAATAGGGCAATTATTGAGATCTCACTGACCATTGTCCAGAATTTTATCGATTTGAGTACAGATAATCCGACTTTAAGGTTTTAAGGGAAAACTTTGCCGCCAAATAGCGCTCCGATTATTGGTTATGCGCGGAGAAGCTCTCCACCAGGCGCTTTAACGTGGATCGGCTTCCTCTTTATGTCTATTTTTTGATGAGAGCGCAAAAAGTCCCGGAAATTAAATTCGGTCAGCCGCTAATGCTAAAAGAGGACAATTAATTAGACAAATAGCTATATGAGGTATTATTTTGCGTCCGGTTGCTGCTCTTAAAGGTTTTCGCGCTTTCATCATTTTTTAACTCTGGCGCTAATTCAAGGGGAAATCCGCGAGTTGAGGCGGGTAAGCGCGCCAGTTTAATTTTTGTAAAAACACTCCGTAAATAAGGTATGGGGAAATTCTTTTTTTAAGAGGCTCTCCTTCGCCCTCTAGGGCGATCGGTCGCCCGCGGGCGCGCCCCGCGGTTTTTATTTTTGAGGTTTTACCTTGTCCCTTGTTTCAATTTCTGGCCTCGGGCTTTTCTGGCGGAGGGTTTTCCCTCGGCTTTTTTCCGGCGAGCGGCAGACCCCCCAATGATGGGGCGAAAAAGCGCGCCAGTTTAATTTTCATAAAAACACCACTTAAGGGTAGTAGGTGGGGAAATTCTTTTTTTAAGAGCCTCTCCTCCGCCCTCTAGGGCGATCGGTCGCCCTCTGGCGCGCCCCGCGGCCTTTATTCTTGAGGTTTTCCTTGTCCATTGTTTCAATTTCTGGCCTCGGGCTTTTCTGGCGGAGGGTTTTCCCTAGGGCTTTTTTTCGGCGAGCGGAAGACCCCCAATGAGGGAGCGAAAAAGGGGGGCCAGTTTAATTTTCTTAAAAACACCCCTTAAGAGTAGTAGAGGCCCGAGTCTCTTTGAAAGGGTTTCTATCCTCAGTCGCCCCTTGGGCGGCGCGCCTTCCTTTTCTTTTCCCGAAGCCTTTTCCAGGCGCTTTGGCGCGGACCGGGTTTCCTCTTAGGGCTCGGCTTTTTTTGCCTCAGGGTTCTTCCCAAGGGCGAAAAAGCGGCGGCGGCGCGGCGAGCCAGCGCGTCAGTTAAATTTCGGTAATTTTTGCGTCTTAATAGAGAGGAGGAAAGCGTCGGTCGCCAAACGGCTCCCGCGCGCGAATCCCTTGACTCTCCGCCTTCAGGCCGGGACGCGAGTTTCCTTATCTTTTTCTCTGGAAGGCCTCCTTTGGGTCTTTTTTAATGAGGGCTTTCTTTAGATGGTTTTTTCCTCGCGAAGGCCGGCCCCCCTCAAAGCGGCGCCTTAGCCTTTCCCCGCCTGGGGGAGAGGTAATTTTCGCCGTCCGGGGCCCCGCGCGAGGGAAGGCGGCGCGCCACCTCGCGATCCTATTTTTTCGGCCGGCTTACGCGCGGCGCGGTTGTTTTTGAGGAGACTTATGGCCATGAGGGCGTTTTTTCCTTTCGGGCGCCCTTGTGCCGCCCCAAGGCGAGAATTAGCCGAAAGCTTTTCTTTTTTCCTCGCGCTTCGGGATGGTCTCCTCTCGGGCTGGAGGGGGGTTTAAAGACCCCCCCCCCATCCCTTTTACGCGAGCGCGTGGCTTTACGGTGGGGGGCCTCTTCCCCGCGCCGTAAGGACGGCGGCTATTTTCCATCGCTTTAATTTCGCGCCCTCGCCATCGCCCGCGGTCGCGATTCACTCTCCCTGAGGCATACGGGAGGCTATCTCGCGCGATTTTATAAAGAGTCGCCGCTCCGGGCTCTTTAGTTCTTTGGAGGCCGGCGGCGGCCAGGCGGGTCGGGCGGGTAGGGCGACCCAGGCGGGTCGGGCGGGTAGGGCGGCGGCGTTCTTTTGGCGCGGCGGGACAGACGCGCGGCCTCTTCGCTCGTGGCCACGCTTTGATAGCGCGTGGCGGGAAGCGCGCCATCGCTCAGTATCAAGAAATACCCACAAACGCGTCCGACGCGCCTTCAGGCCCCTCTCGGCGCGGATAGGCGGGCGATCCAGCGGGCCAGCGGTTCTCCCCGGAAGAGGAACCCAAAAGTTATGAAAAATCGCGACCTTATTCCTTTGTTTGTCGTTCTGTCCGCGCTTAGCGGCCCTTTATTCCTTTCCCCGGCGCGTGGCGAGAGCGCCGGCGGCCCGCCAGCGGGGCCGGTGGAGTTCGCGTTCCCTCGCGGCGCCTCGCCCGCGCCCCTTTCCCCGGAGGAGGCGCTGGCGCCCGAAGAGGTTTTGAGCCTCCCGGAAACGGAGGGAGCGTCCGTCCGCGCCGCGCCGTCGCCGGGAACTTTCCAAGGCGCCGCGAGCGCGAGCCTCACTCCGGCGACCCTTTTGGGGGCTCCCGTCACGGCGGAGGAAGGCGCGCCTGAGGGCGCTTTCGCGGAAGACGATCTCTTGAACCGGCAATCGGCTTACGAAAAATCCCTCGCGGAACTCTTGCCGGTTTCCCCGGATGAGCTGAGGTCTTTTCGGGTCCAGGCCGACGCCCGGCAAAAAGCCCTGGCCGACAGCCCGCCCCAGGCCTTAAGGACCCGTTCCGTCGCCTTCAATTTGGAGCCGGGCTTCCGGCCTCCCGTGGTGGAGCTGACTCCCAATCTGGTCACGGCCCTGGTTTTTTTGGACAAAAGCGGCGCTCCATGGCCCATAACCTCCTCCATTTTAGGGAGCGGCGCCCTTTTCAGCGCCAGCGTCATTGAGGACGGCGAAAAGAATCGGGTAGTCCTCTCTCCCCTCGCGAGTCAGGGGAACTCCAACCTCGTCGTTACCCTCGCGGGAGCGGAGATACCTCTGATCATAAGGTTGGAGACCCGTTCCGGGGTGGACGCCCAGCGCCAAGTGGACGGGCTCATTATCTATCAAATCCAAGGAAACGGTCCCCGGGCCGCGCCCGAAATCTTGGAGCCGCGGGCCTCGATTCCGGTTAGCGATCTGCTGTACGGGTTTTTGGACGGGGTCATCCCGGTGGGCGCCGTAAGTTTGACGGCGAGTCCCCGGGTGGAGGAGACCGCTTTTTACCTCCATCAGGGCAAGCTTTACGCCCGCACGAGGCACAGCCTCATGTGGCCGGGTTTCGCGGCCAAGGTCTCCGGCGCCGGCGGCTACGCCGTCTATGAGAGCGATTATGTCCCCTCCGTCCTTTTGGCCGTGGGAGAAGACGTGCGGCGGATCAATTTGGCGCCGTCCGACGATAGAGGGTAGTCGCGTGGCCTATTTTTTACCCAGGAGGCGCTTTGAGGGCGGTCTGGTCGCCCCGCGCGGCCTTCTCGCCTTCTTGGGGCTCCCCCTTGGCCTTTCCGTCCCATTTTCCGAACCCGGGGGCGTTCCCGCGAACCGTCTCTTAACGGAGTTTTTCGCGGTCGCGCCTCCTGGGGAAGCGGCGAGATCCCCCGCTCCTCGCGCGCTTCGCCTTCCGCGAGCCTTGAAGGGCGCGGCGCGAATTTTCCGTCGTCGCGGAAGCTTTTCCGCCCGGCGCGAGATAACGGCTCCCAAGCCACTTTTAAACGAAGGCCTCAAGAGGCCCGAGACGAGGAAATAAAGTTATGCGAGATATCGAACGCGAGCGCCCCAGTGGCGTAACCTTGGAGGAATCGCTCCCGGAGGAAAAAGCTATCCCGGAAGCGTCGGCAAAACCCATCGCCGCCAAACGCTCTCCCAGGGGGCGGCGGAAATCTTCCCAAGCGCTGGTGGGGGCGCCCGCGGCGGACTCTCTCCAGGGTCGCCAGGCGGATTTTCTCGCGGAGGCGCCGCTGGGAGAGGCGGACCCCGCCGCGGAGGCGGAAAAATTCTGGGAAACCGTTTCCTGGACAATGGATGGCGATTTTGGCGAGAGCCGCGAGAAGCGAGCGTCCCGACCGCGCGCCCCGAGGAAGAAGCGCGCTTTGGCCACGGCGCGCGCGGGGGAAGAAAAAATGTCCCCCAACGAATCTCCCAACGAATCTTGGGAGGTGCGGGAGCCCGCGCCTGACTCCGTTCCCGCGGAGAGCGAAAGCGTCCTGGGCGCGAGCGAGCCCGCGCGCGCGGCGATGGATGTCGAGCCGCGCGAGGGCGCGGCGGAAGAGGGGGCGCGCGGAGAGGAGAGGGGCGCGTCCGCGAGCTCCTCGGAAAAGACGCGGCTTGAAGACGCGCGCGAGGACGCGACAGGGCTCGTGGAGGGAGCGGATTGGTCGGGGCGACTCGTGGCCATTACCCCGGAGGAAAGGGAAGCGGCGAGAGCGGATGAGGAAGAGGTGGAAGAGGAGGATAAGGAAAAGGAGGAAGCGGAGGAGGAAGAGGCGGAAAAGGAGAAAGAGGTGGAAAAGGAGGTGGAGAGAAGCCTGAAAGAGGACCCGCGCGCGGGCTCCCTCGAATGGCTCGAACGCCAAAACGCCCAGCTTTTTGGGATTATCAAGATCCTCTGCCTTCTGCTCGTTTTTACCGCGCTGTTCGCGGCGGTTATGGCTTTCCGGGTTTTTGGCGGAAACGAGCCGCGCTATTTCGCGGTTTCACAGGACCTGCGCCTGCGGGAACTGGAGACCTTGGCGGAACCGCGCTTAACTTCCCAGGCCCTTTTGAATTGGGCGAGCGAAACGGTCTGCTCCGTGATGAGTCTTGATTTCCTGAGCTGGCGCGAAACTCTCCAGAATCGCGAGGGCGATTTTACCCGAGAAGGTTTCGCGAGCTTTATCAAGGCTTTGGAAAGCGGCGGGCATATCCAAAAGATCGAGACGGAAAGGCTCGCCCTCTCCGCCGCGCTTGAAGCCGCCCCGGTCATCGTGGGCGAGGAGACGGCGCGGGGACGTTTGGCCTGGACCATCGAGCTGCCCATTCTGCTTTCCTACCAATCCTCGCGGGGAGTCGTGGCCAGCCATAAGGTTTTGGCCGAAGTCGAGGTGGAGAGAGTGAAACTTACTCGTAACCCCAAGGGCGTGGTCATCAAGCGGCTCGTTATCGCCAAAAAGCCCTAGAAGACTAAAAGGAAAAAGGAAAGCCCATGATAGGCGAGCGCGCGTCGCCGCGACCGAGAGCCCCTTAAGCCGCCGCGCGGGGGAGAGAGGGTTCCGGCTCTCCCCCGCCCCTTTAGAACGCCAGGGAAGGCCCCCAAAATTTGTCGCTTCGGCGCTTTTCTCGCGAAAATTTGAGGGCGACCCCGTTGACGCCAGTTTTCGCGTTCGCCCCCAATGAATAAGGAATTTGTGGAGGGATAATTTTATGAGTTTTGGATACGCGATGCATGTCGTTTGCGGGCGGATTGGCTCCGTCCGCGAGAAGAAGTTCCGCGACCGCGTCTTCCTGCAAATTAGCGTCGCCTCGCGCCTCTTCCCCGCCAAACCGGGGCAAGACAGCGTGATCTGGTATCAGATGAACATTTTTAACGGTCGGGACATTGAAAATTTTCACAAGCTGGGGCTGGGCAAGGGCGACAAATTCGCCTTTTCCTCCAGCGACATAAGCTCGGCGGTCTTCCAGGATCGCCGCGGCGAATACCATTCCACCCTCAAGGGAGCGGTGGATATGTTCTGGGACGTTCGCGACAGCCCGCGCCCGGAGGAAAGGCCGGACGCGAGGAGGACCCCAAGCCCCCAACGGGAATCGCCTCGCGCGAGCGACGAAAGCGCGCCGGGATACCGGGAAGAATTTAGCTTCGAGCGTTGGCGAGAAGGCCTCTCTCCGCCCGCCGGAGCGCCCCAATTGGAGATGTTTCCGGAAGAGCCCAAGCTGGGCGAGGAAACGGGCGATGGCGATTATCCGCGCGGGAAGCCGGATGAGCCTGAGCCCTTTTCGGTCGAGGAAACAAACCAGGCCCTGAAAGAGCTTGAGGCTATCTTTGACTCTCACGTTATCTCACGCGGCCCCAAGCCGGGGATGTAGGTCGGCGCGGTGGAGGGCTGGCGCGCGAAAGAAACGCCCGCCGCGCGGGCGACGCGCTTTTCGCTAGGGGCTTCGCGTTTTATTAAGCCCCTAGGCGAAAGGCGTTTAACCCCTTTTTTCGCCCCTTTCTCCCCGTGAAACTCGCGGCGCCGCGCGTATTTGACGCGCTTGAAGGCGCGAGGTCGCTGATAACCGTTAAACGTTTATCCATTAAGTTTATAATTATTTTTAACCAAAAATAGCGTCAGTTTTTTTGTCGCCATTGTCTAGCGCGCGTTTTATATAGTTTCCTTTTTTAGCGCGGTTTCTTTGAATTTTTTTCTGACGGGAACGAACCTTGTCTCTTTGTTAATGGCGGAACGCGCCGTAAAAGGCGCGGGGTGGGAAAACGTATGCGTCTTAAAATCATTTTGGCTCTTTGCCTAACGCTCTTTGTTTCCTTCGGGGCCAAAGCTTTCGCTTGCGATTGCGGTATCCTCCAAGGAATTTTAAACGCCGTGGGCGACAAAATAATAGCGGGAATCGCGGTTCCCCTAGACTCCACGATCCGCGCGGCGGCTTCCTTCGAAAGCGCCAACTTCCACAAAGATCTGGTCGCCTTAAGGGAAGCCGTCCTTCTGAGCAAGGATAGCCTTAACGCCTCCATCGCGACGCTGGACCGCGATATCGCGGAAAGGGAGATAGAAAGGACCTTTAACGAAGGATCCATTCCCGTCACCATCTGCGGCGACAATATCTTAGGCGCGGGCTTGCAGCTTGGGCAAAAGACCTTGGAGGTGGCGGCGGCGGACATTTTGGGCGCGGCTCTCGCCCGCGGCGAGCGCTTTGAGAGACCCTTGGACTATCTTGAGGAATTAAACGATCCCTCATGGCCGGGACCGGAGCGAGTCGCGCGTTTGTGGGGAGTAACGGAAGGAAGGGCGACCTTAAGCTTAGAGGAGTTGGGCGGGGCCGCGCGCTTGATTGAGGGTTTCGCCAACCCCGCGCCTTTGCCCACGCTACCGCCGGAGTCCTTGAGTTTGCCCGCTGGCAAGGCTTACGCGGTCGGCAAAAAGGCCTTCGACGCCAAGATGGCCTTTTATCAGGGCGTTCTAGCCCAGAGGGTCGCCTCCCTCGCTCCCACGGTGGAGGGGATGGAAAGCTGGGTTACGGGAAAATGGGCCGACATGGGCGGGGAAGGCGCGCCTCCGGGCTTAGTCGAGGGAAGGCTCTCCCAAGACGCTCTGACCTGGTTTTTAACCAATGTCCGCCTCTCCTCGGCCAACTGGCACGAGGAAATCCTGCCCACTCTTCCCGAGGCTGGCCTTTTAAGGGAGCTGGCTTCCATGAAGGCGGTGGAATTGGAACTCGCGCGCCAACGGAACGCCCACTTGGAAAATATAGCCACGCTCCTCGCCCTCCAGGGTTTGGAAAACTTAAACGGCGGGCCCCGGGCGGCGTTAATGGCGCAATATTCCCGGGTTCAGAGCGAATAGGAGGGACGCGCTCTTATTTTCCAAGGGTTTTTCGCGGCTTTCCTTTGGCGCCGCCTAATCTCTGGTCCCCGTGGGGACGCGCGTTCTCCGCGCTTCCTTTCATGGCCGACTTGTCCAATTTTCGCGCGCGTGACGGAATATTTCCCGCCATCCGCGGCTCGGAGACAAACAGTGCATATAATTCGTGACTTGGGAATGTTAAAGGGGTTCAGGTCGGATTTCGATTGCGCGGAATACCTGGAAAGCCAGGGCGTGGTCACGGAAAAGGCCCCCGCGTTAGTTTTAGATTTTCATTCTTTCTTTGACGAAACCAACGCGACGGACAAAAGGGGAGCTTCAGGCGGAGCGCGCCTCCAGGAAGTGGCGGCGCCCTCGCCTTGCCGCGTGGCTTTAGTGGGCGCGCGGGCTCTCGCTTTTTTGCGGCAACGTCCCCGCCCCGGGGACATTGTGGGTATCGTGGGAGTTTATATTCCGCCGCCCACGAAAGGATTTGAGCTCCGCTTCGCCGTCAAGCCTTTGCCTCTGCTCGTCAACGGCTTTAGCGCCACGGTTCTCCAAAGCGCGCGCAATCCTCTTCCCGCGGGAGGCGAGGTGGAAGAAAGCCCGCCTGACGCCAATCCCACGTCGCTTCAATACTGGGAAAAGATCGGATCTTTCTTTAAGGAAAGCGTTTCCGCGGATCTTTCTTCGTTCGCCCAAATTTTATTTAGGCCTTTTAACGAAGAGGAAATAAAGCGCGCGCGCGCGACGGTCTTAAGTCGCCTGATATCGGAATTTCCCGAGCGCGGAGCTTTCGCGGAAGTTCGGAAAGGGCAAGACGCGTCGGGCGCGGTTTCCCCCTCTCCTTTGGATTTGGACAAACGCGAGTCTTTCTTTCAAGATAACCTTACCGCGATTATTCCTCCGCTCTCCCAACCCTTAGTGGCCACTCTATCTGGACTGTCAGGAGCGGAAATAGAAAAGGCGAGCGCCGTCGCGCTCGCGCCTCTGGAAAACGGCGAGCCATCTTTGTCCGCGCGAAATGACTCCGTCCTGGCGGAAGAAACGGAAAAGCCTCAAAAGCCTAGCGGGTCAAAGGTTCCCGCGCGATCCGAGGCGACCGTTAAGTCCAAGGCTCTCATAAAGCGCGGAGTTTCCACGCGACCCAAGAACTCCGTTAAACCCAAGGCTATCGACGATCCCAAACCGCTTGGAAAAATCGCGGCTTCCATGAAAACAAAGGAATCCGCGCGACCCAAGGCCAGCGCGAAGGCCAAGCCGCTTGAGAAAGGCGAGACTTCCGCGAAACCCAAGGAATCCGCGCGACCCAAGGCCAGCGCGAAGGCCAAGCCGCTTGAGAAAGGCGAGGCTTCCGCGAAACCCAAGGAACCCGCGCGACCCAAGGCCCGCGCGAAGGCCAAGCCGCTTGAGAAAGGCGAGACCTCCGCGAAACCCAAGGAATCCGCGCGACCCAAGGCCAGCGCGAAGGCCAAGCCGCTCGAGAAAGGCGAGACCTCCGCGCAACCCAAGGAACCCGCGCGACCCAAGGCCAGCGCGAAGGCCAAGCCGCTTGAGAAAGGCGAGGCTTCCGCGAGCCCCAAGCCCATTGGCGCGCCCAAGGGCGCCGACAAGCCCCAAGCTCCCGCGCGCCCGAGGGAGAACCGTAAAGAGGCGGCGACCCCTCCGCCCTTGGCGCCGGCCCAAGCGGAGCCTCGCGTCGCGGCTCGGGAAGGGGAAACGCCTCTGACCCATCCCTCGCCGGAAGGCGGGAAAAGCGGCGGCGCGTTGGGCGCGCGGGAGCGTGGCCTTAACGCTCAAGCTTCTCCCAATTCCGCTTTGAACCGGGCGCCAGGGGCGGCGCGCGCGCCCCGAAGGAGCGCCGTCGCGTCTTTCTCCGCCAAAAAGGGCAAGGCCGCGGCGCCCGCGCGCCGGCGCCATCGCGCCCTCTCTCTTGCGCGTCCCCATAAATCCCGCCCCTTGAACGGGCGCGGGGGAAAGCCGAGGACCAACAATGGCTAGCGACTTGCCTTTCCGGGCCGAAACCCCGCCGGAAGATCTCTCCGGTAGCCTTTTAAGCCAGGTCTTGGGCGAGGGATGGGACGCCATCGCCGGCGGCGAGCTTTCGAGTTCCGCCGCCACCCTGGCCCACGACGTTCTCGCGACCTTTAACTGGGTGGCCTTAGCCTTCGTGAGCGCGCTCTTTGTCCTGACGATTGTCCAGGGAGTGGCTAGCGGCGCGGCCGAGGGGACGCCTTTGGGGAGGGGGCGTTCCGCCCTGTGGACGCCTTTGCGCTTCGCGCTCGCCCTTTCCTTTTTGGCGCCCGTCGTCAAGGGCCTCAGCCTTTTCCAGGCCTTTATGCTTTTGGCTATCGGCTACAGCGTCAACATGGCCAATTACGTCTGGGACGGCGGGCTCGCCTTCTTCGTGGAGAGCGGGGGACGGATCTCCCTGAAGGCCCCCCAAAATCTCGCCGAGGACGGGGAGGAACTGGGCCGTGGGATCCTCAAGGCCTTAACCGTCCAGGACTATTACGCGGACCGTTTGGATCTCCCTTTGGAAGGCCCCATCGCGACGGAGAGCTTCTTCCCCACCGCCCTCAACGTGGAAGGCCAGTATATTCTCACTTTTAGCGTCCCCCCGGGGAGCTCATTGAGGCCCGGGGACTTGGGGAGGGTCCGAATCCCCTGCGCGGATCCTGGGGAAAAGCTCTGCGCGGCGCGGGTCTCGGCCGTCCGGGGGCTCATCGGCGAGCTCATGGATCTTTCGGCGGCGCTCGCCGACCCGCGCGCGTCCCTCGCGCCCGCGGACGGGGCCCTTTTGGCGCGCGCCGTCCAAAACTACGCGCTCGCCGTGGAGCCTTATCTCGCCATGGAGAGCGGGGCGGAGGAGGAGAGGCTCGCCCGGGACTTAAGCGAGTTCAAGGACTCGGCCTCCCGGGGCGGCTGGATGACGGCCGGGGCCTATTACTGGACAATTTCGCGGCTCAACGAGCGCTCCCGCGCCAGCCTCTACCAAAGGGTTTCCTTTGGCGAGGGCGTGGGCTGGGAAAACGCGCGGGGAGAGGCTTTGGACGATTTTGAGACGGTCGTCTCGCGCTATAACCGTTACGCCTCCGGAGCCTTTTCCCCGGAAAGGGCCAGCGGCGCGGGGGCTATCCCCGCGGAGTTTCCCTCTTACGCCTGGTTTATGGACAAGCTCAGCGGCGCCTTGGGGCGCTACGGGCTCAACAAGCTCTTAAGCGAGCTGCGGGACGGGGACCCCGTGGCCACTTTGGCGTCTTTGGGCAATTTTCTGATTGGGGCCTCGGAGACCGTCATCGGCCTGCGGGTCACGGCTTACGGGCTCGCCCGGGCCGTCGGGGAAAGCAGCGAAAGCCTTTTGGGGCAAGTCGTCTCTCTCTTTACGGGAAGCGTTTCCAGTTTTGTCGCGGGCGTGGCCCAGGGCGCCGTTTTGGGCTTGGGCCCCTACATCCTCATTATTTCCGTTTTACTCATCAGTTACGGTTTCTTTCTGGCCTATTTTCTGCCGGCCCTGCCCTTTCTTTTGTGGATCGGGGGCGTTTTGGGCTGGCTCGTTTTAGTGATGGAGTCTCTCGTCGCCGCGCCCCTCTGGATCGCGGCGCACGCCCTCCCTGAGGGGGACGGCTTGGCGGGCGTCGCCGGGCGCAAGGGCTACGGCCTTTTTTTGGGGGTCCTTTTGCGGCCTCCCTTGATGGTTTTTGGCTTTTTGCTCGCCATGGCCCTCTTAAACGGGGTGGGGCGGGCCATTGGGGGCGTTTTCGCGGCCTTCGGATTCTCTTTTCTGTCCGAGAGCTTTTTGGGCGTCAGCGGCTTTCTCGCCTTCGCGGCGATATTGGGGATCTGCGTGGTCACGGCCACCTGGAAACTCTTTGGGCTCATGAGCCATCTGCCGAACCGGGTCGTCAATTGGATCGGCGAGCGTATCCATCCCGTGGGCGAAAAGGAAGACGCGCGCTCCATGGGGGCCAGCTACCGGGAAGCGGGCGCGCTGTCCACCCGGGCCATCAATC
The DNA here is from genome assembly GCA_031265205.1 of Deltaproteobacteria bacterium. Taxonomy (GTDB): domain Bacteria; phylum Desulfobacterota; class Desulfarculia; order Adiutricales; family Adiutricaceae; genus JAISCZ01. The sequence goes on along the minus strand of JAISCZ010000107.1, from coordinate 54,636 downwards.
CCGTAACGCGCGTCGAGCGCGCGGCGCGCCCCTAAGGCGGCCCGCCGCTCGCGGGCGCTTAATCGGGCGCTTTTCATTCCTTCGCGTTTTTCTTTCTTGAGCCGTAGCCCGCGCGGGCGCGCGCTGAGGGCGACATTCTTGGGCGCGCCCCTTTTTGGGGCGGCGAGACAATTTTTGGAGGCGAGCGATATGCCGTTTTTTTTATGGAAGCTTCTTTTCGCGGCGGCGCTGGCCGCCTCCCTCGCGGGCTGCGCCCGCGAGAGAGGCGCGCGCCTTCCGGAGGAATCCTCGCGGGAGGACGGAAGCGCCAGAGCGCTCTCTTTGGTTTCCCGGGAGGTCTACGGCGCGAGGCTGCGCGCCGACGCGCGTTCCGCCCTTTTTCCGGAAGACGGGCTTTTAAACAGGCCCTTGGCCCTGGAAGAGGACTATCGCGGGGAGGCGCGGGAACTTTTGACGGCCCTCGCGGAAAGCCTTGGGTGGAACTGTCGGATCGCGCCGGGTCGCGGCTTGGAGCGTATTGATTGGCCCTTAAGCCTCGCCCCCGCGACGGTCGGCGCCCTTTTGCGGCGCCTCAATGAGGATCTCGCCTTAAGCGGCGAAAGGGTTGAGGCGGACTATCTCTACCGGACTTTTTATTTAAGCGAGGCCCACCAATGAAGGTTACGCGCGCGCGCCACAAAGGCGCTTGGATAGCGGCGGCGCTCTTTTTCCTCAGCGCCGCGCTGGGGCCGCCGGCGGCGGCCGCGGGAGACCCGCCGGAGCTCCAAAAGCTTCTGCGCCTGGAGGGCGCGCGGGAAAGCGCCGTCCTGGGCGAGTTAAGGGACCGAGCCCAGCGGGACGCGGCCCTGATGAGCTCCATTCAGGCCGGGACCCGGTGGCGTTACCGGGAAATTTTGGAAAAGGAGGTTCTTCCCCTTTCCCGGAGGCTGGACGCCCTCTTTGATTTCCGTCCCCTTTTAATCAGGGAGGGAAATCTGCTGATTGTCCCGCCGGTCGTCGCGGAGGCGGGATTCGCCCTGCGCGTCGAGGACGGCCAAAAAAAGGCCTCCACGCAGGAGAAAAGCTACCTTTTGGTCTCAAAAGCCAAAATCGCGAGCGTTCCCCCCAACTGGCGCTCTTACCTGCTCGCGGATTTAGGCGGGGACGCGGAAACGCATCCTTCCCTGTGGCCGGTGGGCGCGGGCGAAAAAAGGGCCTGGGCCCAAAGGATCCGCAAAGGTTTCGCCCTCGGCGCGGAACAGGGGGACCTTCTGTTCGCGAGCCGGCTCGCGGAGCTTAAGCGCGATTACCTGGGCCTTTGGCTTTACCGCGAGCTTTATGGGGCAAAGCTCTTAAGCCCCCCGGAGGCTCAAAGCGACCGCGAGGAGATAAGCGTTGGCGAAAGATCCCTGATTTACGGGCTGACCCTTTATGACCTTTTGCGAGACGGAAGCTTTTTGCCGAGCGAGTCCCCCCGCCCGCGCCAAAAGAAGGGCCGTTAAAGCCTTGGCGCGCGAAGGCGTCGGAGCCAAGGCCCGCGCCGCCTTGGCCTCTAGCTTATGGCTTTGGCTCCGTTTCGCGCGGCGAGGGACTCGGATTTTCGCGCTCTTCCGCCTTAAGGCCGCCGCCATAAGGCCCCCCACCGCCACCAGCGGTCTGGCGGAAAGCCGGCGCGGGGGAACGGAAGATTATTTTTAAGGCTTTTCGCGTCTTTCGCGTTTGGGGCTCGGGGCCAATCCGCTCCAAAAGCGAGGGGAGGCGCTTGAGAGGCCGGTATCGCGCGCTTGAGGCGACACGCTCGCCCGGCGCCAGGAGGAAACATTATGTCTTACGCGGTTTGGGGGCGCTCGCGCGGCCCCGTTTGCGGATGGCTCGCGGTCTTAGGCGCGCTCGCCTTTATTTTCAGTTTGAGTTTGGCGCGCGCCTCGCGCCTCGTCGCCTTTTCCGATTGCCAGGAGAGTTCCGCGGCTTCCGCGGGGAAGATCGAGCGGGAAATAACGCGCGAGGAGGATCGGCGGGAGGAGGGTTACCCCGAGAGCGCGGAGGAGGAAAGCCTTTTCGCCGACTGCCTGGGCGGAATCTACGGCGGGAGCGATTTTCCCGGCTTTCCCCCGCTCCCCGATCTGGAGAGCCAGGTGGATAGGCTTTGCCGCGAGGCCCGCCGACAAATTGGCGCCCACGTTCCCGCTTACCCCTCCCACGGGGGAGTCTACGCCAGGGGCGGCAATCAGGCCCTGCCCTGGAACGGGGGGCTTAGCGAGGACATTTTCGACTCCTTGCGTTAGCGGGGCGCCCTCGCTATCCCCCCCGCCACGGCGGGGGATAGCGAAGGACCCTGGGGGGACGCGCGGCGCGAGAAGCGCGCTTTTGCCCGCGAGCTTTTAACGATACCCATGAGGGCCGGGCGCGCCCTAAAGCGCCCCTTTTGAGGAACGTATGCGTTTTTCCCTTCGGAACGGCGGCTGGCTTTTATCTCTGGCTTTCGCGCTCCTTTTCGCGACCCTGCTCGCTCCCTTTGTCGCGACGCGTTTGAGCCAAGCCCTGGGGGCCGCGACCGCGCTTCTCTTAAAACCCTTGGAGACGCTCCATGAGGCGCGCGAGTATTTGCTTGGCCTGGAAAGGCTCGCGCGTTCCGGGACGTTCGCGCTGAGCCTCGCGGACGTTTTGGCTTACGCTGGGCCATGGCTGTTTAAGGCCATTTTGCCTCTCGAGGCGCTCTTTTTGCTCTTCGCGGCCCTGCGGCGGCGCGGGGACCGCGCCGCGCCCCGCCCGGGCGGGTGGGCGCTCGCCGAGCCTCGGATAGAGAGTTTTCCTTGTCTCGCCCCCGCTCCTCGCTTCGGGCCCTTCGCGAATTGCCCCAGTCCCTCGGGACCTTGGGCCCTGGCCCAGAGTCCCGCTTTTTTCGCGGCGACGCGCGGGCTGCTTTTGGATCCCAAAGGGAGCCCCTACCGTCCCGAGGAAATCGCGGATTTGGCGACGGGCCAGCCCCGCGCGGATTCCCCGGCTCGGGGCGCGCCTAACTTTTTGGACAGGGAGAAGGCCTCCGCGGCCTTCGCCGCCCAGCTGGGGGAACGCTTTGACGGGGACCTGGGGTCTTTGCCCCTCCCCGCGAAGGCCCTGGCCGCGGCCCTGCTCGCCCAGGCGAACGGCGACCGGGAGGAGTCCGCGCGGATTTTCGACAATCTCAACCAGAGCTGGGAGCCCGTGGATTTCGCGAGCGGCGCGGCGGAGATCGATATGGCCTTGGAGCGCTACCGCGATTTTCGGCATAAGGACTTGGAGCGCCACCGGAGCCACGCGAACGTTTATTTGCTGGCCCTGTGGAAACTCGCCCGCGCCCGGGGGGAGACGCCCGCCGCGCGGTGGCTCTGGCTGAAACCCTCCTCGCGCGCCCTTTACTACGCTTTGGCGCAAGACGAGGGCCAGGGGGTTTGGAGCGAGGCCGCGGGCGTTTACGCCCACTACCTTTCCGAGGAATGGGAGGGGCGCGCCCTCCGGGAGCCCCAGACGCTCCCGGCCGTGGAATGCCTCGACGCGGCCTTAAAATCCGGGGGCTGGCTCCCCCAACCCTGTCAGGACTCCCTCCCCAACGCGGGCGCCGCTTCCGGCGACCGCGCGCCTTTCCCCTTGGAGGCCCGCGCTGACGCGGAAATCCAAGAGAGCCAAGACGCTCGCGCGACCGCGGGAGAACTCTCGCGCGAGGATACGGAAGCGCGGGTCGCGCTGGCGAGCGGGGAGGCGTTAGGCCATCCGCGCGGCGCGGGCGCCGCGATTTTGGGGAACTTAAGCGCGGATTTAGAGATCCCGGGGGAGTCTTCGCGCGCCCAAAGCTTGGACTACGCGATTGAGGATTTTTCCGGGGATCCGCTGGCCGCTTCCGCGGGGGAGGGCGATGGTTTTTGGGCGGCGCCGCCCGTAACGCTGGCTCCTTCTATCGCGGAGGAGTCGCCCGTAACTCTGACTTCGCCTCTCGCGGAGGAGCCGCCGGCAATCTCGCGGCGCGTTTCGCGGAAAAAGGCGCGGCGCGAGAAACTCGCGCGCCAGGCGCCGACTTTAAAGCGGAGGAAGGCTTAAGGGCGGAAACGTCTTGCGGCGAGAGGCTTCCGCTCCTCGCTCGGGGGAGGAGGCGCGCGCCGTCCCGGGGGAAGGCGAAAACGCTTGAGGACTGAAGGATGGGTTCGTCCTAGGGCGCTTTCGCTCGGGCCCCGGAAGAGTCTTCGCGCGGCGCGCGGAAGAGACGTTTTTTCTTTTTTCCTCGCGTCGCGCTCCAAGCGCGCGCGGGCTAGAAGGCGGCGAGCTTTCGCCCGCCGTCCCGCCGTTTTTTTCTTGTTTTTTTTCGCGCGGCGCCTGGCGCGCCTGGCGCGGTAAGGAGGCTTTTATGCCAATGCGCTCGGTTCATTATCTTCACGGTCGGCTGTTGGAGGCCCGCGCGCCCCAAGATTTCTCGGATCCGTCGCTGACTTTGGTCTTGGAGGGCCCGCGGTGGCCCGGGAGAGGGTTTGGGGATGGACGCGGGGGTTTTATCGCCTACCGCGCGCTTGTCGGCGACGGTCGGCAAATCCAAGCTTTTAATGATTGCCGTCTCAAGGCGGGCGACGGGTTCCTCGTCGAGTTTATCTCTCTTACGCCATCCATTCTTGAGGCGGGGAGCGAGCCGGGAAGCGCTTTGGGGAACTTTTCGGGGAACGCTTCGGGGACCGTGGGAAGAGTCTCTTTCGTCGGCCCCGCGTGCCCGGGAGGGCTTTTTAAGCGCTCCAAGGTTACGGAGCCCTTATCGCTCCATTATATATTCGGCCGTTTCGCGGGAGCGCGACCGGGCCGGTCGGGGGAGCTTTTAATCGACTTAATCGAAAAGCGCGTGGGCGCGCGCGAGAGCTCGCTTTATTCCCTCAGCGCGTGGGGGAAAGTCGCCAAGGCCTTCTCCATCCTGGGTCTCAAACTCGGCGCGGAGCTTATGCTTTCGGCCGCCAACCTCTTTGTGGCGCGGGGCGCGGAATCTGGGGAAAACGAAGTGGGAGGGACAGTTTGGGATTTTTTGCGGACAGGGCCGGATTATCTCGCCATTTTGGCGCGAAAGGCCGCGAAATCCGCGCGGCTTCGCGGCGCCACGCCGCGGCGGCTTTTCTAGCGAGGAGAAACGCGTGAGTTTTTGGAAGCGCCTGTGGCGTGAATCTTTTGGCGGCGAGGAGTTTCCGGGGGACGAAGCCCTTTGGGCGGAGACGCGGAAAATGGAGCGTTTTTTAAGCGAGCGTCCCTGGGCTAGCTTTGGCGTGGATCCAAATCTCGCGGACGCGCTGGGCGCCTTCGAGGAGGACGCCGTCACGGAGGACGATCTCTTCGACCCCGCGCGGGAATATCTCTACGCGCTTTATCGGGAAGAGGCCGCGGGCGAAGGACAGGGAGAGAGCGCGGCGGAAATATTGGAAGGGGGCGCGTCGCTTGACGCGCCCCCGGGGGAGGCGCCTGACTCGTCGGGCGCGCCTCTCCAAGCGACCGAAACGAAAGGAGAGCGTACGTAATGACGAACGATAAATCCCAGGGCCCCAAGCGCCCGCGAGGCACAACCGCGGCCATGTCCCCAACGGCGAGTTCAACGGTGACCCCAACGTCGGTCCTCGCGCCGGCCCAGGCCGCGACGGCGAGCCCGGCCCCGGTCCCGACCGTGACGCCGGCTCCGCCGCCAACCGCGCCTTCGGCGCCGACCACGTCCCCAACTCCAAGCCCGGTCGCGGCGGCTAGCCCAGCCGGGGCGGCGACTTCAGCGCCGTCCGTGGCTCCAATCGCGCCTCCGGCGCCAGCCACGGCCCCTCCTCCAACCCCAACGCCGGCCCCGCCGGCGAGTCAGTCCGCGGCCTTAACGCCAGCCCCAGGCGGGGCCCCAACAGCGGCCGCGGCGGAGGCCCCGACGACAAGCGTAAGGCCAGCCGCGGCGGCGAAGCCGGCCCCGGCGGCGAGCCCGGCCCCGGCGGAGGCCCCGAGCGGCCCCCGCGTTCTTCTGGCCAATAGGATGATCTGGCTTTTGCGCGAATCCTCGGCGCCGTGGCAGAAACCTTGGAATCCCCTCCAGTCGGTCGCCCCCTTCAATCCCACTTCCGGAACCGTTTACCGGGGGATAAATCGGATCGCGCTCATTGACCGGGGCTATCAGGACCCGCGGTGGATAACCTTCAAGCAGGCCCAAAAAGCCGGGTTCCTCATCAAAAAGGGGGCGCGGGCCTCCTCCATTGAGTTTTTTCAGTGGAAAGAGAAGACGTTGCCGCGCGACGAAGCCGGGCTGCCGCTTCGGAGCCCGTCGGGCGAGCTCATTTCCGTCAAGGTGGAGTTCGTCAGGCCCCTTATTAGGTTTTTTCGCGTCTTTAATTACGCCGAGCTGACGGATCGCGACGGCGAGCCCCTCCCGCCCTTTGAGCCCATCGCGCCCTCCTGGGATCCCATCGCGAAGGTGGAGGAAATCATGCTCCAGTCGGGGGCGAAGTTTATCCACGACCAAAGGAACAAAGCCTTCTATTCCTCCCGCGACGACGCGATCCATCTTCCCCCCAAGGCCTCTTTCCCCGACCAGGAGGGCTACTATTCCACCGCGCTCCACGAATTGGCCCACTGGACCCGCCACGAGGACCGCTTGGGGAGGCGCGGCGACAAATATGGGACCGCCGAGTACGCGCGGGAGGAGCTGCGCGCGGAAATCGCCTCCTGGATGGTCGCCATCGATCTGAACCTCCGCTATTACCTCGGGGACCACGCCTCCTACGCGAGCCACTGGATATCCATGCTCGAGAAGAATCCCAACGAGCTTTTCCGGGCGACCGCCGAGGCCGAGAAGATCAAGAACTATATTCTGGCGATAATAGACTTCAAGCCGTCGCCGCCGACCCTCGAGGAGGAGGGGTACCGCGACGAGCCGCCCGAGGAAAGGGCGCCGCTTCCGCGCGCGATGGACTTGAGTTTCCCGGAGCTCAATTCCCAGAAAGACGGCGGCGCCGACTTTGACTTTTCTTTGGAAGACGGGCCGCGGGAAACATTGGTGAGCTGCGTCTTTGGGCGCCTTCTGTCCCCGGGGCTCCTGTCTTGCCAGGAAGAGCGGTGGCAAAGCGTTTTGGGGCTTATCGGCGAGGCCAAGGCGCGGGAGTGGACCCGGAGCTATCCCCTTAATGATTTTTTCCATGAGCTAAGGCGGGTCGGCGCGCTCGCCCTACGTTGGGCCAAACTGGACCAGGAAAAGGAGGAGAGCGACGACGCGCGGGAGATCCGCGCCTATAACGCCGTCTTAACGCTTCTCTTTTTCGCGCGGCGCAACCGGGTGGTCAAAAACCTTCCCCTGCCGCCCATGAAGGGGGCGGTCCCCAATTACATGGCGGTCAGCGCGCGGCGGCGGAAGAAAGGGGAAGAGGAGTTCCCCTTCCAGGTGGGGGGCGCGCCGCTCCACGGCTACGTCCTCGAGACCAATGAGGCGCTCGCCACCCGTTTCTGCGTTATTGATCTCGACAACGTCGAGATCTTGGCGGCCTTCCACGCGGCCCGCAACGCCAAGACCCTGGCCGCGGCCTTAAACGGCCCGGAGGAGCTGTATTTGGGCGAGGGCGCGCGGCTCAAAGAGGAGCGGTTAAGGCTCTTAAGCGGCCAGGCCCCCGACGTTCGCGAGAACTATATCGGCTCCCGCCGGGACGACGCGGAATTGGCGGAAAGCGCGCGCAAGCTGGATCTCTTCCTCAAGGCCCGCGCCGCCGAGCGCGAGGAATACGAGTCGCGCGTCCACGCTTTCGCGGAGGAGAGGCGCGCGCGGGACGCGGCCGCGCCCTTCGTTTTTCCCCCTCCGCCCAAAAAGGTCTTGAACGCTCCGGCCACGGCGGGAATGGAAGCCATTTTCCGGGAGCGCGCGCGCGCCGAGGGCTATCCCGATGGCCCCGCGTTCGCCGGGGATAAACTCGATTGGGAGAAAGAGCGCGCCGAGGACTACGCCAAACTGAAAGAACTGGAGCTGAGGCGCTTAGACGGGGCGCTTAGCGATCTCATTCGGGAGGAATCGCGGAGTTATTCCTATCGATGGCTGGAAGAGATCCGTTTTCCCGACGGGGCGGGAGTCCTGGAGGAGGAGCGCGCGCGTCTCATGGAAAGGTTCGCGGAAATTGATTTTACCGACGAGCGGCTTTTGAGCGCGCGGATTTACGCGGTTTTGCTGGAGTCAAAAATGATTAAGGACCCCTTGGGCGCTCTCGCGCGGCTCTACGCGCCTATCCGCGAGAAGCCTCAAGCGCGCGCCTCCGCTACTCCCCCGCCCGCCGCGCCCCGGCCCAGGGACGCGGCGGCGGAACGCCTCTTGGGTCAAGGCGGGGAGGCCTCCAAAGATGTCGCCGCGCCCCCAAAAGCGGCGCCGCGAGGGCCGGAAAACGCGGCGGAGTAGTTTTTTGGGGGAGCGCGAGGATCCGCGCCCCCGCCGCGCGTGGGCTAAGCGCGCTTCCTTCCCGCCCGGAAGGCCTGGGGCGGCGCGGGGATAAAAAAAACGCTTTCTCTTTTGAGGCGGGGAGAGGGCGGCGCGCGCGGGGGAAAGAGCGCGCGGGGGAAAGAGAACTCGCGGGGCGCGGAAAAGCGCTGGCGCGAAAGGGCGGGGAGGGTCGTAGGGGCGCGCCGCGGGCGGAGAACGCCCTGTGGGTTTTCCTGGGGGGAGAGGCGACCGCGATGGGGCGGAGGGATAGATTTAGGCTAAATTTTGATGAAAGCGCAAAAACCTTTAAGAGCGGCAACCGGAAGCAAAACAATACCGCATATAGCTATTTATCTAATTAATTGTCCTCATTGGCATTAGCGGCTGACCGAATTTAAATTCCGGGACTTTTTGCGCGCTCATCAAATTTTACGTATCCGTTCACGTACGCGTTCATGGCGGCCTCTCTCCTTGGCCAGAAACTCCCGCCGGGCCCTGGCGAGCTTCCCCGCGCGCCACGCGAGCCCTCCTCCGGTCCCGGAGGCCCTCCTCCAAATAGATATCTTTGCGTCTATATTGTCTTTATGTTAATATGGTTGGGTATTAAAGGCGTCGCGCCCGAGAGCGTGGCGCGTTCGCCTCTGACGAAATCTCGCGTTTTCGGCGTTCGGCATGGTTTTTGTCTTTCAAGGCTTGTCTTTCCAGGCTCTGACGGTAACATTGCCGCGGCGACAAATCCAGACTAACAGGCCAAATCTACATTGGTCGCGGAAACTGAGGATATTTAGGTCAGATCAATAAAAGGCCACGAACATGGCGCCGACAAGATTTTTCAACGTCGCGGGTTCCTGCAACCCTTCAAAACATTACATGCTTCCGGCGTTGCCGCGGCTCCCGGATGTCAACGACATGATAAAGGGCGAATACTATTTCGTTCTCCACGCGCCACGCCAGTCAGGCAAAACCACATGTCTGATTGACCTAACTGAACGGATAAATTCTGAGGGAAGGTATTACGCCATAAATTGCTCTTTATCTTCTTTACAAAACATCGAAGAAACGGATTTAGCCATGAGTTCGGTCGTCGATCAGATAGACACGGCGCTTCGGAATTCCGGTATTGTCAAGCTAAAAAATCTGGCATTCTCGTTCAACAAAGAGCCTTACATGAATAGTCCCACAATAAAAGTTCGGACAATGTTGAACGACATTTGCCTCTTGCTGGACAGGGAACTGGTAGTCTTTTTCGACGAGGCCGACTGTCTGCGCGAGAACCCTCTTATCACGTTCCTGACACAGATAAGGGACGGCTATCTTTATCGTTACAATTCCCAGGAAACTGTGTTCCCAAGGTCGATGGCGCTTGTGGGAACGCGAAATATAAGGGACTATCGGCACAGGGTCAGGCCAGATGATCAGTCAGCGCTACTGGCCAGTCCTTTTAACGTGATAACCAAGTCGTTTTCGCTGGCCAACTTCAGCAAGGAGGAAATAAAGTCCCTCTACGTCCAGCACACGGCTGACACGGGACAGATTTTCGTGGATGACGCCGTCGAACGGGCATGGTACTGGACCGAGGGGCAGCCATGGTTGGTCAACGCTCTAGCGCGCAACGTCATAGTCGACCAGTTCAAAGGCGATTACTCCAGGAATGTCACGGCAAATGAAATAGAAATTGCTGTCCATGATTTGATATCGCAAAACTCAGCCCATTTCGACTCAATTGCTAATCGGCTCAGGGAACCAAGGGTCAGAAGAGTGATCGAGTCGGTCATTGTCGGGGCTAAATCCTTTCCGAAGGGAGTTTCTAGCGACGACGCGGAATACGTGGTTGAGCTGGGGTACATAAAACCCGACTCCGCGGCAAAACAATCCTACAGGCCAGACAACCCCATCTACAATGAGGTGTTAGCCAGAATTCTGTCCCGAAACATCCAGAAGTCGTTGCCCGAGGACTTGGCCAACAAATGGATGGACGGTACAAGCATCGACATGAAAGGCCTTCTCGAGGCGTTTCAACTTTACTGGCGCTTAAACCGAGAGGCCATGACTGAAGATAATCAAGTTGAAACGTTAGTGCGCGCCAGCATTGACGATGCCCTGGAAAATTATCGTGTCCAGCAAAAAACGAAAAAGAAAAATGTAGTTCCAAACGGAATAACTGATGAAATTGCCGCAAAAATCGCAAATGATATTACGGGTCTTGCCGACGAGGCATTCGCTCATATCGTTTTGTTCGCTTTTCTGCAAAGGGTCGTGAATGGCGGCGCCGAAATCAACAGGGAGATGGCCATGGGGAAAACCAAATGTGATATTTGCGTGATCTACAAGGGCCTTTTCTATCGACTGGAATTGAAAATCAAGAGGAACATGAATCTCAAAGAAAGCTGCGCGCAGCTGTACGGCTATATGGACAAATGCGGATCCCCAGCTGGTTGGCTTGTTGTTTTCGACATGAATTTCAAGAAACTCTGGAAAGACAAAGTCTCCTGGAAAGAGATAGATTATATGGGAAAGACTATTCACTTGGTTGGTTGCTGACAGCAATTTCAGTTTGCCGCTTTCAACAATGTCAGAAGTGTATGTTTTTTATATTTTACTATTTGTTTAATCGTAACTATTAAGGCGCGTCTCAGAAAAAGACATTTATTCATTCGCTCCATATCTTCAGTTACCATATTTTTTCAATCTTCTATTCTTTCATCAATTTTTGGGAAGATTTAATTTACTCCCTTCGTTAGCGTTACCTCGCCGTTAAGGGTGGTTCGCGAAGAAAAGTGGCGCGAAGGCTGGATGAATACTTGTCGCCTGTTTATTGGCCGCGGCGGAGGCCCGCGCCCGTCGCGGGAGGGAGCGGCGGCGGGAGGTTTGGAGAGAGGGCGCGCGTGGCGCGAGACAGCGCGCCCTCTCCGGGGGAGGCGCGGTTAAACGCGCCCGTTCGGGACCTAAAAGACAGGCGGGGAAAACAACCGTTCAACTCGGCCTGAGGATAACTTTGGAGGCTCTCCCCCAAGCGCGATAGCGTGGGGGAGAGACTTGGCTCCCTTTAAAAAGAGGATTATTTTTGTCCCGTTGGCGTCCAAGAGTTTATCTGGCGGATTTTAGGAATCTTCTCTCGCGACCGCGCTCAAGGCTCGGCGTCGGCCTCGCGCGCCTCGCGAAGGGCCTCCAAGGCGGTCTCCATACTCTTGGCCAACTTGGCCAAGGCTTGGGTCTCCTTGGCCGGACTCGCGGAGCCTATTGGTTGGCCTGGACGCTTAAGGGTCAGGGATTTACGAGCGCCTGGCTCAAGGCCAGCTGGGCCTTGTGTCCCCGCGACTCCGCTTTTCAGGCGCCTCGCGTGGAAGCCGCCGCCAACCTTGAGCGTCGCTCCGCGGGCCGAGAATAACCCATTTCCAATGTTTGAGGAGCGGATTTAGCGCGGCTTTAATCGCCTTGGGAGGCTCTACGGGTGGCTTGAGGCCAGCGAGCTTTTCCCGCGACTCGCGTAGAGCGGCCCGAAGCTAAAAATTTTCAATTTTCCCCGCCAAAATTCGGGCGAATTGGCGCCATCAAGATGAGGCGAATCGGCGAATCGGCGCCAGCGAGGCAAGACAGCGAAAGAAAGGGATATCCGCCCTAAAATCCAAGTCGCGCGGTTAAGCCCGAAAACAAGCCAAAAGGCGGTTAGGGGGGCGACTCGGCCCAAGTTGAGGCCGGTTCCGCCGCCCACGAACAAAGTTTTAAAAATTCACTCTATCCCCTCCGCTTTCCAACTGGCCCTGGCGAGCCAACCGTCCTGATATTTCTTGTCGGCCGGCTCGCGGGCGATAATGTCGAGATAATAGGCCTTTTGCGCCTCGCAAAGAGCGTCCACGAGCTTCGATTCCTCCATCGCTTGGGCCGCGGCTATCGTCTTCGGGCCGATAATCCCGTCGGCGGTCACGCCGAGGGCCTTTTGGAGAAGCTTTTTGACGCCGGCAATCCCGATGTTCACTCCGGCGTCGAAGAGCTTCGCGTGGACCCTGGGGGCGATTTCCGGCCAGCCCACGGGCTCCCAGTATTCTTTCCGGTAAAACGAGGCCACCATCTTGGCCATGTCCGGATCCGTGGCGAAATAGCGGTCAATCGAGACCGCGCTTTTACCGACGACGGCCTTCGCCTCGTCGATGAGAGCCCAGCCTTCCCATTTGGGGTTGGCGACCCTGGAAACGCCTCGGAAAGTCTCTCCGCCGGCGTCGTCAGGGTCAAAAACGTAGCCTCCCTCGAATTTGAGAGTAAAGGAGAGAGTTTTCGCGAAAATATCAGTCACAAGTCACCCCGTAAAAAATTAGGCGACGGTCGCGCTGGCGACGGCGGGCCCGTGGGAAAAAAGCCATGAGTTATGGCGGAGAGTCTTCTCCATCGCCTCAAAGGCGAGCTTCGGCTCCTCGGCTATCTCTCCCCGGCTATCTCCTCTATTTCGTCGAGGGAACCCTCGGAATTCCGATACGCCGCTCGTCAGGGGAAACGTCTTTGGCGAGCGATTTAACGCCGTCAAAGGCGAGAGAGGTATTTTTGGCGTTTTTAAGCGCCTTCACTTTCCGCTCTTGAAAAATCGTTTCCGTGGCGCGGACGGACAATAAAATTACCGTCACCCCATATAAAACGTAATCGTTCAATTGACGCGCTTCCGCGGGGCTTCCACAGGCGCCTCGGGAGGAGTAAGCGCGCGCCTTCCTTACGGGGTCGCGTTTTTTCCCTTAAAAGAGCCGCTATAAAGGAGCCGCCATGGCGTCGCGCGCCGGGATTTCGCCAAGCGCGAAAGCGTCGCCTCGCGCGGCTCTGGCCAAGATTATAGGAGCCAGATAACCCTGGTCAAGGGCAAAAGCCTTAGTTTTGGCTCGGCCATTTTTTCCGCCCAGGTCTCCGCCGGCGTTGGCTCGAGATAGGCTCAGGATGAGCCTCGGCCCATTCTTTCGGCGAAAATAACCATTGGGCCTAACTTCCCAAACTTCAGGATTGCCTTTGAGACTGAAAAATACCCGCGTTTTCCCCTTAAAGCCGTCGGGCGACACTCTTTGGCCATGGCTCCGGAACCGCCGCTTTAAGCCCGGCCCTCCGGCGTTTCCGTTTGAGTCGGCGACTCCGTTAGACGCGTTCGGCCTAGCGGCTTCTCCTCCAACTGGGGAAGCCGCTAACGCGCGCCGAGAAGCGCCGCCGCCTCCTTTGCCGCCACCGCCAAAAGGATAGCCGCGAGTCGCTCCCGCGCCAGCGCGCGGGCCCGCGCCCCCCGCGTTCCGAGAGTGAACGGTTTTCCCATTCTGAATTAAATTACGCGCTTAACGCTCCCATTAGGAAACCTTAACTTGAATGAAGTTGCGCCAGGAAACGGCCTTAACGCCATAAGCGAAGCGGACCGTAAACTTGACCGCGTCGGCGCCACAATCAAAGTTGTCCTCTATAGAGGGATTTTTCATCTCTTTCAAATAAAGGACCATGACGCCCAAGGATTTTTCGCCGACGAGATACCACGTGGTGGGCGACAGCTTGTCCAGCCTGTAGTCGTAAATCCTCGTAAAATGGCCGTGGTAGGCATTGGGCGTGGTCGGCGGCGCGTCAATCGTCTTCGGTGAGAAAAAGGTCTCGCTGGAAGCCCGAAGCGCCTCTGGAGCCAAGAAAAATACCGTCTTTATGTCTGGGCACTTTCCCGTGGAATCCGTCTGCTCGCCCATTTTGAGGAGCGCCTTAGATATGGAATCCACGCGCGGAGTCCCGTCCCCGCCGCCGATGATTACGTTGGAGTGGGCCGCGCCGTCAAAAAGAGGCTTCTCGTCAGCCATAATGTCGCTGGTCAAGACGTCGTAGACCTGGTCGCCCACGAGCCTCGCGAAGTCGCGCCCCAGTTCCTGGGGAGGAACCGTGACCGCGTCCCAATCGTCGTTGATGATGGCTTGGCGGGAGACGCTGAATTGGCGCTCGTAGGCGTCGACCGCCCCTTCTTCCAATCCATTATTGGGGAGCGGATAGCTGTACTTGCCAAGCGCGATAGCCTGCGCCAGGTTTTTCTTCGAGATAACGTCAATCATCATGACGGGCCGGAAGTCAGTCGCGCTCCCAGAGTCCGTCCACCGCGGCCACGTCTCCTGAGCCTCCGCGAAGCCACGCAGCAAGCGCCTCTTCGCGACCTCCAGCAAAAGCGAAGGAAGGTCGGTCGAGGTCAAAGCCATGCCCATCATCGTCATAAGGTCTTCGTCGGCTTTCAGGCCCTTCGCCCGCAGGCGTTCCCTCGCCAGCTCCCTTAACGGCGCGTGGGCCCACTCCTCGGCGCTCGGCTCCGGTTTGCCCGCCGCCTGGTGGGTCTGGACGCGCGTCGCGCCCATAAAGAACTTCTTAATGGAATCGCTTTCGTCCCGGGTAACCCCATACTCCAATACTCCACCCCTCCTTTCGTATTTGTCCGTGGCCATCCATAAGGACTTGGCCCGCTCTTCCCCCAGGCTAACGCCGCGATAAAGCGCGCTCGCGGGAGCCAGGTACCCGTAACGCGATAAATCGCGCGAACCCATAAGCGTCTTCAACCCTTTAGGCTCATCCTCGACGGTCGACCGGGCTAAGTCGTCGTTAATGTATTTTTGGCGTTTCTTGGCCTCCTCGTCGTCGTCCTCGTCTTTGTCCGCGCCGGCGTCGTCCTTCTTGGGCTCGTCGGGTTCAGCGATTTTGTCCATTTTCTTCTCTTGCTTGTCCTTCCGCGGTTCGTCCCCGCTCGCGGCCCGAACCTTCGCCATAATTTCCTCTAAGCTCTTGTCGTTGTCTTTCTCCATAAAACCGCTCCTCGCTTTACCCTAGGATCCGCTCCAATAGGGCAACATGATAACTCATAAATAGGCCAGTCCGATACAATTTCGCGTGGGCCCTAAAAAAACCTTGCCGCTGGCCGTCTCTTTTTTTCCGTCCCTGATTCGCGCCGATTTTCGCGCGGCGCGACCCAAGGAAAATCGGTAAGATGGCTTTCCTTGGCTTTCTGAAACGCCTCCAGAGCTTCCGGAGAGTCCGAAAAATATTCCTTCCGGTCTAAACGTTTGTCATTTTCGGCCAAAATGTCAGTTGGCGGGCCAAAAACGCTTTTAAGCGACCGTCTGGAATGGCCGCCGCGCGGCGGAATCTGGTCGCGAGCCGGAATTTTCCCGCCTTCCGCCAGCGCAAGTTTCTTAAACGTCTCTCGCCGCCAATTGCCCCGTGTTTAATGGACTCGGGCGTTACCGTCACCGCCTCCACGGAGAGCGCGTCTTCGTCCAAAGTCGCGGGAGCGCGGAACCGCGAGACGCTTTCCGCCCTATCAAATTCCATCGCTCCGAGTCCTTCCCGCCGGCTTTCCCGGCTTTCCCGTCTTCATCCTCCAAAGCCACCGGATTAGTATATTCCCACTCGGGCAAATCGTCAATTTCGTTTTGAACCAAGACAATAAGGGCTTTGAGCTGTTTTGGTCACGGCGCGACGCCATCCGCGAGCCGCCCGCGCCTCCGGCGGCGATGGAGCGCCGCCGCGCCGTTCTAAAATCAGGCCGAGTCAAATCCCCTTCAACCGATTGTGGAAATCCCGCCAAGAAACAAACTCTTCCGCCTCCGCGGCCACAAAAAAATCATCCCGCGGCCCAAGCTCTATCTCCATTTTGGGGGATGGATTGGAATTTTCCTATATTCGCGTTGCGCTTGCGTTTATAAAATTACAATTAGCCTTTGTTGTCTCCTGACAAAGAATCGAGGCCATTCTCTCGCCGCCAATCGCCTGTCCGGCTCCTGTCAGTCATTCGATAGCCGTAATTTTTCGCGGTCGGAAAGCCGTCCCTTTTAGCCAAAGAGGCTAGCGTCTTGAGGTTCTATCGCGTATATGACGCTCTAACCTTAAGGCCTATCAAATAGCTATCTTCTTGAGTGGAGCGCCACGCCCTCCTCGTCCTCTTCTTCGCCTTCTTCTTCGCTTTCTTGGGAGGCGCTTAGGGCGGAAGAATCACCGCGCTTCGCAGCCGCTTCCGCCTCTTCTTTTGACTCCGCGCCCAGATGGCGCGAAACTCGGCGTCTAGCTCGCGTCGCCGCGCGCGGACGATCGTCGCGCGATCCAAAAGATGACTCGACTTCATGTCCTGGAGCGAGTCCAGCCGCCCCCAAGGGTTCCTTATCTGGAGTTCGGTCGTCGGATGGCTTATTAGCTCGCCATGGGTCGCCACCTGGCCCGCCGCCCCCGGATCCCGCCCGTAAAGACGTCGCGACCGCTTGGCGTCCAGAGACAAGGGGCGGAGAGATAGATAAAGGCTAAATTTTTTTGGTCGCGGCGAAGAGACCCCACGCCTGGAGCGGGCGGGCAGGGGGCGTGAGGATTGGAGGGAGCGCGCGGAGCGAGTCAGCGCGCGCTCTCCTGGGGAGGCGCGGTTAAGCGCGCCCGTTCGGGACCGTAAAGTCCGGCGGGAAAACAGTCAGCCTCGAGCCTATTTTTAGGGTAATTTTTTGTGCTTTTGCGCCGAGAATTGGCTCGACCGATTGCCTTATGTCCTTAAAAGTTACTGAAAAATATATCCCGCCTTCCTCGCTATGTCAGCGCCCCTAGCGAAGCTTTTCTGACCCCTCTTGAGATTTTTTTGGTCGCTAACCGGCGCGACCAAGCCGCGATACTGGCTCTGGTAAGCGCTTAGCGCCCCTTAAGACCGCGCGCGGGGAGTTTTTGCGATATCCCAGCGGGGCTTAAATTGGCTCCTCGGCCATAACTCTACAGGCGCGCCACGCGCGCCGCTCGGCCCAACTGAGGACAGGTATTCATGGGAGACCGCCAGTCTGGAGTACAAAAAAATATCCTAAAGCGAAAAATATTTTCGTTAACCCTTGATCCAACCGCAAAAAGTTTACTCAAGTTCAGAGAACGAAAAATACATATATGTGGTATCATTTATAATGTCGTATACCTTATCAACTTAAATAATTCGTCTCGGGTGAAAGGCGCAGGCTTTTGCGATTGGAACAATGAAAGCAATATCATATTTTTTCCAATTTCTCAGTTGCTTGCCATTTCGACGCGTCGAAAAGCGGTGACTCCCAAGGAAGGCGCGCTTTAGCCATTTCGACGCGTCGAAAACGCGTGAATGAGGGATACAAGCGTAGATAATGGCTCCCTCCTCAATCCAGTTTAAAGAATTTCGACGAAAGGTAGATTTTTTATTGTTAGATCAACGCTTAATTTAAAAAGAGTTATATTGTAAAAAAAGTAGTTGACAAGCCTTTTCTCCTCGTAGTATCGTAAAAATACGCCAACCTTCCCACTCACTCCAAATTTGAGGGATGAGCCTCGCTTGGGCGGGCGCTTTGGCCGCGCTCTTTCGCCTCAGCTTTGTCCACGGTGTCTCCTTGGGGACGCGAGTATCAAGGGCTCGCGCGAAAAGCCCGTCTCAGGCGCGTCGCGCTCGTCGTCTTTAAAGTTTCAGGACTGCCTGGAAAGCGTTTTCAGAATTGAAAAGGCGACTTCCCCCGCGGAGGGGACGTGGCTCTCCAGAGAGCGCCCTTCCGTCGGCGGGCGCGCGCCTAAGGGGCCCCAAGCGCCGCGCTTCCGCGCGCGCGGGGAACGGCGAGGATTTTCGAAGAAGGCGGCGGCAAAGCGAGTTTCGTTTTTTAGTCAAAGACGAGAAAGGTGATAGTTGACCGAAAAAAACACGTATGGCGAATATTATGAGATGGCTCTGAAAGGAGTTTTGTCCCTAGACTCTTCGGGTTGGGCTTGCCCGGATAAAAACGGCACGCCCGTGGCCCACGCCATGGCGCGAGACGGAAAGCTCCCTTCCGATTTTGATAGGTGGGATATCAAGGACGAGCGCGGTTGGACCGTGGCGCATGTGGCGGCTAAATTCGGAAATTTACCCCCTGACTTTAACCGCTGGGAACTCTTGGACAACAGCGGTAGGACCGTGGCGTTCAAGGCGTTGGGCAAGGGAACTCTCCCGGAGGATTTTGACCGGTGGGATACGGCGGACGCGTGTGGCGTGACCGTGGCCCACTACGGGGCGGCGCTGGGGCTTCTCCCCAAGGACTTTAAGCTCTGGGAGATCCCGACCGCGAATGACTTATCCGCGGCGGGATTGGCGAAGATCCTTTGCACGGCGGGGAACCTTTTCTTGGCGGAGAACCCCAACAAGGAGACAAAGGCCAGGAAGAGCCGCGGCGCGAAGAAGGGCTCGAAGCGCCGGGAGGCGATGAAAGGCTTTGAGGAAGAGGAGAGAGCGAGCGACCAAGGCGTGACCGTGGCCCATGTCGCGGCGGCGTGCGGGAATCTCCCCCCGGGTTTTGACCACTGGGATATCGTAACCACGCGCGGCGTTTCCGTGGCCCATGTCGCGGCGGCGAATGGCCGACTGCCGGAAGGTTTTAACCAATGGAAGATAAAGGAGCCCTCTGGCTGGACCGTGGCGCACGAGGCCGCGAAAAGTGGCCACTTGCCCAAGAGCTTCGATCGCTGGGGGCTCGCGGATAACCAGGGTTGGACCGTGGCGCACGAGGCCGCGAAAAGTGGCCACTTGCCCAAGAGCTTCGATCTCTGGGATCTCGCGGATAACCGGGGCTGGACCGTGGCGCACGAGGCCGCGAAAAGGGGGGACTTGCCCAATGGCTTCGATCGCTGGGATCTCGCGGACCACCTGGGCGTGACCGTGGCTCACGTCACCGCGACAAGGGGGGACTTGCCCAAGGGCTTCGATCGCTGGGAGCTCGCGGACCACCGGGGCGTGATCGTGGCGCACGAGGCCGCGAAAAGTGGCCACTTGCCCAAGAGCTTCGATCGCTGGGATCTCGCGGACCAACGGGGCGTGACCGTGGCTCACGTCGCCGCGACAAGGGGGGGCTTGCCCAAGGGCTTCGATCGCTGGGATCTCGCGGACCACCGGGGCGTGACCGTGGCTCACGTCGCCGCGACAAGGGGGGACTTGCCCAAGGGCTTCGATCTCTGGGGCCTCGCGGATAGCCGGGGCTGGACCGTGGCGCACGATGCCGTGTATCAAGACGTTCTGCCCAACGACTTTAACCGCTGGGCATTAGCTGACGACAAGGGCGCGAGCGTAGCCCACCACGCGGCGGCGTTAAATAGACTTCCCGCTGATTTTAATCGCTGGGAATTGGCTGATGGCGAAGGCGTGACCGTGGCGCACGCCGCGGTTATGATAGGGCGCCTTCCGCGAGATTTTGATCAATGGGAGCTCGCGAACCTGGAGGGCGTGGCCGTGGCTCACAGCGCGGCGCTCTTTGGGCGTCTCCCCTCGGATTTCGCGCTCTGGGAACTGAGGACCAAAAAAGACCTTACCGTCGCCCACGCCGCCGCGCAGTAAGGCTTTCTCCCGTTGGACGCCGTTGATTGGGAGATGGACGATGGCCAAGGTTGGACCATTTATCACTCCGCGGCGCTTGGGGGGAGCTTGCCAAAGGGATTTACGAAGTGGGAGGCGCGGACGAGCGAGGGTTTAACCGTGGCGCACGTGGCCGCGAAGCATGGATGCTTGCCAGGGGATTTTAACCAATGGGAACTCGCTGGCGAAACGGGTTGGACCGTGGCGCACTTCGCCGCCCAGTTTGGGACTCTGCCGAAGAATTTCTCGCGTTGGGAATTAGCCACTCCCTCGGGCTGGACGGTGGCGCACGAGGCGGCGCGGGGCGGAGTCTTGCCTATGAACTTTGAAAATTGGGAACTCGCGGATCAAAATGGCTGGACGGTGGCGCATGAGGCTGCGGCCTCGGGAAATTTGCCCCCGGGCTTTTACGAATGGGGACTCGCGGAAGAAAGCGGTTGGACCGTGGCCCACGCGGCCGCTGCCGTGGGAGAATTGCCAGGGGGCTTTGATAAATGGGATCTTGCCGATGACTATGGCTGGACCGTGGCCCACGAGGCCGCGCGGCGCGGGAACTTGCCCGAGGATTTTAACCAATGGGAACTCGATGGCGAAACGGGTTGGACCGTGGCCCACGTCTTCGCGCTGAAGTCCTTATCGGATCCTCCAAGCCTTAATTGCCGCGAAGTGATGTGTATGACGCGCCTGGAGTGGGCGCCCGAAGAGCGGGGTTTTTCAGTTTAAAATTCGGGGAAGCGGAGCCGGAAGCGTCCCGCGGAATGGCGAATCCGCCGATGGGCCTGGCGGGAAGGGCGCCGGAAAGCTCAAAGCTTATCTTCCGCTGACTAAGGTGGCGGGAGGGCGGCGCGCGTAGCGGCGCGAAGCGTGGTTTATCCAGGGCTTTGGGCTATGGGAAACGCTCATAGGGCGGCGGCGGATGGCCGCGCCCCACTCTCTTTTGGCCAGTTCGCGGCTGGCCAAAGGAGAGCCGGAAGCTAACGTCGGAGCCGAAAGGAGCGTTCTACGCTCCAATGGCTCGTGGGCGCGCGCGATGAATTTTCTAAGGGCTCCGCCCGGCGCGATCTTCCGGGTCTCCTTCGCGCTCGCTCCGGCTCGCGACATGGCGGCGCTCGCGACCGCGGGGGCGCCCCACCCGGAAAATTCGCCTTTCCCTCGCGGGCTAAAGTCGCGCCCGCGCGGGAGCGGCTTGAGAGTTCCTTAAAGAGCCTTCAAGGCGAGGCGAGGGAGGCGGGAGCCAAGGACCGCTCAGGCCGGAAAAAATAGCCCCAATCCAGAGGAGGGAGCCAAAGCCCCCTTACGATATTTCCAGCAAAAAGGCGAAAAAGACGGGAAAATCCTCAATGGTGTTGGGGTCCCGCTCGATGAAGAAGATTTCAAAGCCGGGTTTGACCAGAAACTCGCCACGGTATTCTTTCTGGGTGGATTTAGCGTTGGCGAAGCGCTCGGGTCGCCAGTCGCTCGCGTCGCTCGCCCTTTGTTGGGGGCCCAAATCGAAAAAGGGAAGGGTGGGGACGCGCCCGTTGGCGTCTGGGGGAGCGTCCATGTTCGGCTCGAAACTGACGCCCAAGGCGCCTAAGGCGTAGGAAAGGGGGTCATGGGGGGTAACCGGGGAGCGGTAGCAAAAGGTGCCTTTAAGGGTCACTGTGGGGCCAAAGCCGCCTTCCGGCGCGGGGAGCGGCGCCAGGTAGCGGTTTCCGGGCTTAAGCCTTCCTTGGAAATGAAAGAGGCTCGTCTCGGGGCCCTCGTCGGAATGGTGGGTTGGGGCCATGCCCCAACCCACTTCGAGCGGGTCGTGGCTCTCTCTCTGGGCGTGGTGAATGAGATAGGCCTTCAGGGAGAGCGGCGAAAAAGAGGGCCCGAGCCGGTTCCGTAATTCCACGGCGGATCTTAAGGCGTAGGGGGCCGCGAAACTGGTGCCGCTGACGTTGGCGATGGTAAAGCGTCGCGGCCCCGGACCCAGGACGCGGAAGGGACTCGTCTTGCTGCCGCCGTGAACCATGAAGTCGGGTTTCAGGGTGGACGGGTCGCGGCCAGGCCCCATGGCGCTATAGGGCGCCCTCCGCCAGTTCGCGTCCGGGCTATCGGCCGCGCCGACGGTCACGGCGTTAACGCTATCCGCGGGGACCATGATCCGGGCATCTCCGGCGTTCCGGTCGTTCTGGCCATTGTTGCCGGCGGCCACAGTTATGAAGAGATTGAGCTCGTAAGCCAGCTGATCGATGGTGGCCGTCCAGAGGTGGACTACGCCATCGCGGACCAGGGTGTCGGGGCCCAGGCTGATGTTGACGAATTGGCATCCGCTTTCGCGGATGATTTTGATGATGTTTTTTAAAACGCGATACTGTTTTTGGTGATTGTCCTTGACGCCATCCGCGTCTAGGGCGCGGTAAAAGCTGACCCGGGCTTTAAGCGCGACGGGGCGCCCGCGCTCGGGCCACGGTCCCCAAATCGCGGCCGAGAGGACGGCCAAGCCGTGTTCCGCGCCGCAGGGCGCGTCGGCGCTTTGAGGGTCGCATTTATGGTAGCCCGCGATGGGGAGGCGATTCAGGAGCCACTCGGCGAGGCTCGCGTCGATAATGGCCACCGTGGGGGAATTTTCGTCCAAGGCGGACGGGGTCGGCGGCGAGCCTTCCAGGGAAACGGAGGTGGCTTCGGCTTCCGCGGGGCGCAAGCCGCGCAAGGTCCCCATTTCCTTAATTTCCCGGACGAAAACGAACTCCGCCAAGCGCTGGAGCTGGTCCTGGGGTCCGCGCGCGGCGACGAAAATTAAGTCTTTGCCGACAACGCAAAGCTCCCGGCTCGCCTCGAATCCGGCCTCCTTGGCGTAGGCGAGAAAGTCGTCCAAGGGAAATTCCTTTCCCCCAGCGGCGAGGCGGTGCAGGACCACCTCGAAGGAATCGCTTTGCGCGTTCGGGGAGAGTTTGAGGCGGGAGTTCGCGTCGAGGGGCAGGACGGCCTCTAAATACGCCATGTGCTTGGCCGCGGGGGAATCCGGCGGAAGGTCCAGGATAGTTTGGGCGGCCGCCTTTAAATCCTCAAGGCGCCCGGCTACGAAAAGGGCGCCGGTCTTAAAAGAGCGTCCGTTTAAAGGAGCGCCCCCGCGCGGAGCGGCGCCGCCGTCCGGGGAAACGAAGACTTTGCGAAAGCGCGCCTCCAGCCTATGGCTGCCGAGAACGGTGAGATGAAAACGGTCGAAAAAAGCGCTGGGGAAATGGGCGCGGGAAAGGAGGTGGGGAAGCAGGACGCATTCCACCACGGCGTAGCCGCCGGGGCAGGCGTTTGGCGGCAAATTCCGAACCCACTCCTCCACGTCGGAGAAACAATCCCCGATGTACCCCTGGGCTTCCGCGAAGGCGTAATGGAGATCGGGCGAAAGCTTGGCGACGTGAACTTTGTCAGGCAAAAGAACGCCTTCGAGTTTGGTAATTTTGACGCTCATAAAATTTTAGATTTATCCTCTTTCACGCTTCAAAGGAAGGAACGGAGCGGGTTTAAGGCTAAATGTCGGCTTTGAGGGGCAATCGCGGCGGCTGGGATTAATGGAGGCCTAAAAGGGCAGCCATGTCTTCTCCCGACTCTCCTCTCCTCTCCTCGCGTTAGCGGAGAAAGGCTACCTTATGGTCGCGCCGGCGTGGCAGACGAGTATTTTTTTCTCTTGGTCCATAAAGTGGAAATGGATAGCGAAATTGGGGAGTTTTTCGGATTTGACGTTAGAGAAAAAGGTGACCTCGCGCCCATGGCTCTCGCAGGTCCTTTGGGCGATAAAATGCGGATTTTTCACGGGATGATCCACTAACTCTAAGCGAAAGCCCGTAAGTCTTTCGAATTCGCGGGGCGACAGATTTTTGCTGGTATACCGCATATAGTATAAGGTTCCATTGATGGCGTTAAGAAGTTGTAAAAACACTTTGCGCTCCGCCGGATTTAGCGAGTCGGGGAAAGCCGCTATTGTCTCCTTGACCCGCTCATGAAACGCCAAATGGTCGGAGAAGCAATAAATGGCCATATTCAGCGCGTCCTGAAAGTTGGATGGGATACCGATTTTATTCTGGTAATTCTCAAGCCTGGCGGAGATTTCAGCGCGGACGTCTTTTTCTTGTTGTATGAGAGGCTTAATGAAAACGGTTTTTATGACGCTGTCGGGGCAGTTTTCTTGGACAAATTTTTGAAGAGCGAAGGTTTCATCGGGGGTAAATGATTTAGAGTTTTTAAAGCCAGGGTTTAAATGGATGGAAAATCCGCGCTTAAACGCCTCCGCGAGGAAATCAACCCCTTCCGAGCGTTTGAGCAGCTTTTCCGCGCCGCTGAGGAGCAATTTATTGAGCGCGGTTTCGGCGAAAAAGCGAGAAGTGAAAAAAGGGGCGACATTGTCGTAATCGCGCGTTCCCAAAATGGTTTCAAGATTAATGGCAGAATTTTCCGGCGCGGCGTCAAGGTGATTATTTGGAGGCGGCAAGTATTCTAGAATCTCGCCAATTGACAAAATTTCCATCTTTTTTCCCATAATCGCGTAGGTATTCTCGTCATATTCTGGTTCTTCCGCGCTATCTCCGCTCATGCCCTTTAAGGGAAAATACGTATCGCGGCCAAAATGGAAAATATTCGATTCGCAAACCTTATTATATAACAAGTTTAGCGCGTCCCAATAATTGGGGTGTCCTGGGGTCATTCCATTTATTTTACGCGTTATCGCGGGAATATTATCGTTTTTTTTAGGTTTGCTCACGGAAACGCCTTATTTATCGGACGCGCGGGAAAAATAATTCCGGGGGCGCTTAAGCCCCCGGAATTAGGAATCAAAAGAACGGCGATAATTTAAGTGGCGGCGGAAAGGCATCGCCACAAATAAGCGAAGAATCGCCGGGTTAGGTAGAAAAAGGCCTCGAAGCTTGCGGAAGACCGCGAAAGCGCCCTATTCGGCTTTCGGGGGGAGTTTCTTCCTCAACTCGTTGATGAAAGCCGCTTGGCTGGGGTGCTGGCCCATGGCGACTTCGTGGTCCACGTACCCGCGCATTAACGCGTGAGCGTCGCTGGCGGCCGGGACCGCTTTTTTGTCGATCGTGAGGTCAATGCTCGTGAGTTCCGCGGTGGCTTGGCCGTAGAGGTCAACCATGCTGAAAGAAACGGGCGACTCGGCCCCCGGCAGGTTAGGGTTATACGGATAAACGAGGATGGGGCCGCCCCTAACGACCCAGAAGTGCTTGTAGGAGGACTCGTAGGCGACGGCCCAGAAATAGCCCATGCTCCCAGTGTCTCTGAGAAAGTTGTCTGGAACCGCCGAAATTGGCGTGTTGAGCGCGCTGTGGAAGGCACTGGCCGAAATTCTGGACACCCGCCAATTGGTCGCGTAATTGGCGTCGTAGATGAGCGTGAGAATGAGAACGTAGTCCTCGCCGACGGCCACGCCATGGAAGTCATAGTACGGAGCGGACGGAAGATCCGCCAGGCCGACATAGGCCACTTCCGAGACAACGACTCCATTGACCTTTTTGACGCGGCAGATCTTGGTTTCGGGGCCGTTGCTCCCGACGTTGGCCCCGCCCTTCTGGCGACCGCCCACGCAGGCGACGTAGACGAAATCGCCGCCAATCGTCATGTTGAGCGCGTTTTTGCCAAGCTCGACCTCATTGTTGACATCCAGGGTAATGGTCGCCCCGGAATCAATGACCTTGACCATAACGCTGTTCTCGTAGGTGACGCCGTCGTTGGTGAAGCTGAACAGCGCGTAAAGGTCGCCATCCCACAAGATGAGGCCCTGGGCACGGGCGGCCAGTCCGTTTTTGGGCCCGTGGTCCGCGGAGCCAGCCAAAGCGTCGTTGTTGGCGTTGAGCCTGGTGATCCGGCCATTGTCGTAGCTGGAGATATAGTAATAATCCCCCTTACGGACTACCCCGTATCCGTTAACCGCCTTATCGGCGGCGGGATTGGGCATTTGGGTGCCCCAAGCCTTCGCGTTATTCGCGCCCTGGGTGTTGGACGCGTCGGGATTGGCGATCTCGGAGTCGAATTTAAAAAATTCGGAGAAGGAATCCGTGTTGGGCATGAGGTCTTTGTAGTAATACTTTTCAACCACCATGGTCGCCGACGCCCCGGTCGGTTCGCTGTCGGGCCCGACGGCGCTGGGAACCGAAGAGATCTTGGGGTTAGGAGTAAAAAGCTCAGGATCGAGGTCCGAAGCGGTAATGGGGATACTGTTGGTTTCAACCCCCCAGTTGTTCTGGCCAGTTAAGGTCGAAGGGTCTTCGGCCTTGATAATGCCCATGATGGGGTCAATGTAGGAGGCTTTGACAGCCATGTAAAAGGCAGCGCGTACCATGCCGCTCTCCTTTGCCACAAAGTGGCGGTTAAGATGAAGGCCTAATCGAGGCCACCTATTGGCCTTTTATAAACCTTCCGAAAATTAGAGATAAAAACGTAAAGTTAATACCGCCTGATGCGCTGACATTTTTAAAGTTTGCCCTGAATTGTCAGCGTAATAAATAGTAGCTGGCACGGTGGAAGAGAGGCCTTGTCTATAGGCGCCAGTGAGGGACGGCCTAATTTTAATCGCCCCTAAATCGACATAGCGGTATGAAATATCTATAGCCGCGTTATCGCTGACTTGATAAGAACATCCCACGGAAAAATTCCAGGCGAAATCCCATTTACGGTCTCTGGTCCGGAATATCCTGGCCGTATGCGAAGGGTTAAACCACACAGAATTGAAACCTGTTCTAGTATGATCGTATTCAATGGCGATATCTTGCTTAGTTTCCACGTGAAAATGAGTCAGCCCAAGGCCTCCGCCGACATAAGGGGTAAAGCGAGTTTTGTTGCGCCAGTCAATGAATCCGTTGAGAAAGACGTTATATGTCCTGGCGCTCATATTCTGTTTGCCCTCAAAAATGTTTACTTTCGCTGGCTGGTCCAGAAACCAAGTAGTGTTGTCAAGGTCTATTCTCACGTCATTATTGGTATTATAATCAATATTTTGGCGATCGTGCAATGTTCCTTCTAATTCAAGACGAATGGGAAATCCATTAAGTTTGTGAAAATCAACGCCAAAGGAAAGAGCCGCGTTGGTCGTTGAATGGCTACCATTTCCCCCAGGCACGGGACGATCATAGTTAAATCCTCGTGGGAAAATATAACATGGTTGCGTGAAAGTCCACTCATCAAAGTTATATGGCTCATCAT
This sequence comes from Deltaproteobacteria bacterium, assembly GCA_031265205.1. Classification (GTDB taxonomy): domain Bacteria; phylum Desulfobacterota; class Desulfarculia; order Adiutricales; family Adiutricaceae; genus JAISCZ01. The sequence goes on along the minus strand of JAISCZ010000107.1, from coordinate 27,724 downwards.
AACCCTGGCAAAAATAATTTTGATTTGGGTCGTAAGTGCCATTGGTATCTCCGGCGCCATATCTCCACATTTCCCCGCTAAGGTCCGTTTTAACTTTGCTGTAGATGGCTTTGGTAGCCAAATAAAAGGGGCCGCCAGCGCCGTCTCCGGCGGCTTCAGGGGTATCAAACGGAGAGCCGTGATCCGCGGTTGGCGTTGACGATCCGTTGTCGAAACTGTATTCTAGCGTGGCGAAAAAGACACGACCCACTTGAGGATACGGAACTGTTGAGGTAAAAACTGTTCCTCTATTTTTGAGAATTTGATATTGCTTAATAGAATTGTTTAAGATGTCATTTACTCCGGTTGTCAGAGTAAAATTGTCATAAACATTCCAGCGCAGGCCCGCGTTGGTTACGCTAAGATGGGTGTCCATAACCCAATCTTCATTAGTTCCAGAAGCATACATGGAATTATATAAATCATCAGTATAGCTGTATTCGGCGAACAAGGACAACCAACCAGCGGGGCGATAGGTGCCACGAATTTTGTATTGTATTTGCGGTAGATTGGGAATCGGATCGACAAATCCTTCGGTAGTATAAAAGGCCCACGCCGCTATATGGCGATTTATGTTGCCCCTCTGCCAAGTAAACGACGCGTCAAGATCAAATTTTTTCCAGTACGCGCCGCCTTCAAATTCAACGCCCTGCACTTTACCGGCCCCGGTGTTACGGTAATAGGCGAAATCAGGATTAGTGTACATGGTAATGATATTTTTGGTGTAGCGGTTAAAATAACTGGCTGAAGAATAGAGCGCGGCGCCTAGTAAATGGCCACGAGTATCTACGCCAATATCCCACTGCTCGCCGCGTTCCCAGGTTGGGTTTGGATAAAACCGTGAATTCGCGGCGTAATACGCTGGCAACACATAATAACCGTCCCCAAAGCGTTCGGTAAAATTTGGATATCTGTTGAAGGTTCCCGCCGTAGTCCGGAACGTAACGTTTGGGGTCAGTTCTTTTTTTAACGCCATTCCCCAAGAGCCTAAAGTTAAATTATCATAACGGCTGTTTCCCTGGCTTTTTACCCCATCCAAGCGATAGCTCAGAGTCAGTTTTAAGTCTTTGGCGGCTCCCATGGTTATAGTGTCTTGCAGTTGCAAATGCCAACGTTTTTCAATATATACGGGAAATAGTCTGTAGTTAGGATATGGGACATAAGCTCCCGTGTTAAAATCCCACGCTGTCCAAGCATTGGCGTCAACATTAGTTTTTTCGTGGCTATAGTCTCCGTGAAACTCCAATAAATTGCTTTCCCCGAGTTTGTAGCTCAAATCTATTTGTCCGCCAAAACGCTCCGTTTCCCTGTAATCATAGAGCATTCCTGGAAGGGCTGGAAAAAACGTGCTATTTGGCGTTGGCAGATCATGGCTATTATGTCTTTTATCTTGGTTTAAATAATGCGCCTGAACGCCTAAATCCAGATTTCCCCAAGTGTCGCGATAGCCAAGGACTAAATCTTTATGATTCACATTTTGAGTCCGATATGGACCGATGCCACCCAGCGGTCTGTTAAAAGCGTTAGGTAATTGTCTCCAAGTCGTTTTGTAGCCAGTTTTTAAACTGAAACGCTCATTCTGCCATTTAAGCAAAAAGTCGTTGTTGGAATACGCGGCTAGTTTTTGCCAAGAATCTTCCGCGAGGTTCAAAAAACCACGAAAAGTGCCAGCGTGTCTAATCCGAAAATCATTGTCGCTCTTATCTCGATGCGCGCCAATAAGCAGAGCGCCATCAAATATAGTGGGAAGAGACGCGGTGACGGTATAATTTTGAGTATTGTAGCTTGAAGCGCCGACGCTTAAGTCAGCTCCCAGTTTTTCCGGTTTTTTGGTGACGACGTTAATGACGCCGCCAATTGGCGATCCCGCGAAACGGGCTGGAATATAGCCCCGGTAAACTTCAACGCGCGCGACTTGCGACACGGGAATCAGGGAAATATCAACGGCGACGTCGTTGCCCAAATTTTGAAGGACTCCATCAACATAGACGTTTACCTGAGCGCCTGTGCTGCCACGGACCTTGACCGTCGTGAATTGGCCGTTACCGGTAACGCGGTGAACGAAAAGCCCGGGCACGTTCTCCAAAAGAGTCGCTAAATTTTTTTGCTCGCCTTTAAACTGATCCGTGATGACTATGGACATTGATCCTGGTGAAAGAACGCGCTCCCATTGAGGCCTTTCCCCTTCGACCGTAACGGTCTCCAGGGTCGCGGGGTTATCCGCTTCTTGGTTTTGGCCCCACATGATTCCGGGGTTTTGGCTTGACGCCGCTAAAAACCAGATTGCGGCGACCCCGAAAAGCGGCGATTTCTTCAACCAAATCGACATAGACAAAAAACCGTGAAAGGAGAGAGCTTAAATGTCAGCCGGTTACGATCATTTTTTCCAGCTATTCCTTTACGACGCGCGGGAAAAATAAAGCCAGGAAGCTTTCGTAACCAAAAAAGGCGGGAGGGCGTGTCCTCTTAATCGTTAATATAAATACCCTTGGATCCTCTGTCAAGAGAAAAATCATATATTTTTAAAATATTGTGAAAATTCATTTACGCGTATACATTTATATATTTAAGCGTTTACAAATTTTTGAATTTATGAATTTACGCATTTAAAAATTTTGAAATTTAAGCATTTATGAATTTATACATTTTTAAATTTTGCGCTTCTATTTCTTCGAGCCTCGCGTTGTAATTCCGCGCGTATTTTAGTTTAAATAGCCGCCGCGCGAAAAATCGCGTTTCCAAAATGATTTTACTTGTCATCGCCGCAATTTTCTCGCAAAAACGCGTCAATAATTTCATTAATAACTTTTAGCATTGTTTTTCCATTGTTGGCCGCGTAAACTTTCAGTTTCTTGTGTTTTTCCGGCGCTATTTTTAAAGATAACCTCTTGATCTCGTCTTCGTTCGTCTCGGCGGCCTGGCTTTTCCAGCCTTTAAGAGTTCCCACGTTCTTGTTTATGTTTGTGATATTATCGTCTCCGGTCATTGATTTTTCTCCTAACTATCTCAAACCATTGAATAATTTGTTTTTAACGTCGCAATCTGGCGCTTGACGCGAGCGGCTTAACGGAAAACCGGAAAAAGTGAACTTCAGACCCCTCGATGGTTCTCGGCGGCGCGAATAAATCTTGAAAAGACGGGATTCCAGCTCAATTTAATTTATCCGCGACCGCGTATTTATATTTAGGGACAGTTCTCACCATGGATGAGCGAGGAATGGTAACGGGAGCGAGCCGGAAAAAGCGTTTCTTGGGAAAAATTCCGCGAGGACAATGTGGGTTATAATTATCAGGAACCGGACGACTTATTTGAAGTGGAAAAAATATTTAATCTTTTCAAAAATCCATTGTCAAGCCCTTTTTCGCGATTTACCGTCTTTGGGGGGAGATCCGATAATTGTAATCACAGACCTCCCTTGGGGATAAGCCACGGCAAATGGTTTTTTCCTCCAGGGAGGCGAAAATTATCATTTCTCGCGGGGCTACGTTCGCGGGTAAGGAGGGATTCAGGCCGCCGGAGCGAACTAAGCGATCGCTTACCGAAGCTTTGGGCGATTCCTTGCCGCTGTTGGATACGCCTGTGTTGGTCTGGCCCTCCCTCCCCGCCGCCAGCCAACCCCGCGCTCCCCGCGACCGAATAAGCCGCCTCTCTCGCCCACGCGCCAGCGAGCGCGTCCGAAGCCTCGCGCGCCCCCTGAGGCGAATGGATATGGCGGACCTTATTCTCCCCAGCGCGCAATTCTCTCCCATTAATATACGCCAGTCTCTCCCTATAATAGTTGGTTCCGCGCTCCACCGCGCCGCGACATCCGGAGCGGTTAAATTTTAGCCTCCAGCCATAGCGCGTAAAAGTTCTTGAGCCAGACGAGGCGGCGCTTAATGATTAGCGAGCGCGCGCTGGTGACGTTGAAGCGGGGAAGAGTGGATTATCGACGGGTTCGACTGGCGGCCCGCGGCGTGACGCCTTTGCCGTTGGGAGCGTCGTCGCGTGGAAAGGGCTCCGCGCTCGTATCTCCACCGGACCGTCCGTCTCTCTTTTTCCCCACAATGGCGCGCGCGGGAAAGGGGCTCGGGCGAAGGCGTCGCGAGCGAAATCCTATCCTTTTGGCTCCATTTTTTGGCTTCTTCTAGGTTGACCGCCGCCGTTCCGGCTCCTGGGGTCGCCCCTCGTTCGGGGATAATCCGGGGATAATCCGGGGACAGAGGGCTTCCCCTCTCTAAGCGCGTTTTCACGGGTTGGGAGGCGAGTGAAAAGGAAAGTTGAGTATCCGCCGATTTGTCCTCGCCAGTGTCGGGCGCCTTCCGTGGGCGAGCGCTTTCTTCTCCGTGGGGCCGGCAGCGGAAACCCCCGCCTCGCCCGATCGAGCCTGAAAAGGCCCGCCACCCCGTGCGCCTTCTCTGGGAAGGGCCGTGGGTTGGCGAAAAGGCAAGAGGGGCGTGGAACCGCCCCCGGAGCGCCCTTCGGTAGGCCGCCGTTCTCGTCCGCCGCGCTTTCTCCTAAAGCCCTTAGGAAAACGGCTGGCCGTCGCCCGGGCGCGCTGAAACGGCCCATCGCCTCTTCCCCGCCGCGGCAGCGAGCGCCAGGCTTATTCTCTCGCCGCTTTCCAGCGCGAAAGGCGCGGGGAAGCCTTTTTTCGCTATCGCGGCGACCTCGCGAATGGCGCGCCCGGGCCTTCGCGGAGAAGAAGCGCGCGAGACCAGGCCGCGCCCTTCGTTTTTCCCTCTCCGCCGCGTCGGGTCTCGCGCGGCTCCGTCTACGGCGGGAATGGATGCTCTTAACTGGGAGCGCGGGAGCGTTGAGGGCTATCTCGCGGGCCCCCCTCGTTCGTCGGGGGAGAAATACGATTGGAAGAAGGAGCGCGCCGAGGCCAACGTCAAACTGAAAGAATTGGAGCTGAAACGCTTGAGACAATGAGCTAGCCGGACTCTTTTGGGAAGAATCGCGGAGCCCTTCCCATCGCCGGCTGGAAGAGATCCGTTTTCTTGACAGGGCGGGAGTCCTGGAGGAAGAGCGCGCGCCTTAAGGAACGTTTCGCGGAAATTGATTTTTCCCGCGAGCGGCGCTTGAGCGCGGGTTTACTCGAGGTTTCGCCATTCTCAAAAGCGATTAAGGAGCCTTTGGCGCGCTCGCGCGTCACTACGCTCCATCCCGCGCGCGGCCCCCAACCGGAAACTCCTCGCCAGGCGGGCCTCGCCCATGGGCGCGGCCGCCGCCATGGTCCAAGGCGGGGAGGTCGCCAAAGATGTCGCCGCGCCCCTTGGGGCGCCGCCCCAAGGTTCGGAAAACGCGACTGGGAAATTTTTTCGCGCGCGCCAGAGATCCGCGCCGTCCCCGCCGCCCCGCCGCTCGTGGGCTAAACGCGCGCTTCCGTCAAGCCGGGAAGGCCTGGAGGCCTGGGGCGCGTTGGGCCCACAAATAATCGCTCCCTCATTTGAGGTGGAGAGTGGGCGGCGCGAGCGCTCTTCGGGGAAAGACCGCCCGCGAGGGAAAGAGCGCTCGCGGGGGCGCGGCGAAGCCACTGGCGGCAAAAGGCGGAAATGGCGAGGATGGTCGCGCCGAGGGCGGAGAACTACAGCGCGGGTCCTCCTGGAGTGAGGGGACGGCCGCGAAGGGGCGGCGGGATAGCTTTTGGCTAAACCCTTTGGGTCGCGGCGGCGGGGCTCGCGCCCGCCCTGGCGGCGAGTGGGTTGGAGATGGCGCGTGGCGCGAGTCAGCTCGCGCTCTCCAGGGGAGGCGCGGTTAATCGGGCCCGTTCAGGACAGTATAGTCAGGTGGGAAAAGCAATCAGCCGAGCCAAATCTCAGGATAATCGCTTATCCTTAGCTAGCGAGAATTGGCTCGACCGACTGCAAATGCAAAATGCCAATTAAAGTATTTGTATAATAACCCAATTTTCCCCACGTTGTCAATACCCCTCGCGCCGTCGCCCGCGAGCCCGCGAGCCGCGCCGTCGCCCCGTTCGCGCTATTTTTTTGAACATCGAGACTTTATTTTTGAAAAAACGTGAGTCCTAGCCACGATACCGTCTCGGGAAAACGGCAAAACGCCCCTTAAGCTCGCGCCCGGAAATCTCGGATAATCCATAATCGCCCGAAGCGGCTTCCCGCCTATTTCCTCAAAGACGGCGGAGCCTCAGGCGCGTTGGCGGCGATCGCGCGGACCTTCGCGCGGTAGCCTAAAGCGAGGCCTTCAAGCGCAAATCGCCGTCAAGCGACAGGTCGCGCCTGGAGCGGGCGCTCGAGAAGACTTATTTTGGCTTTTAAGTTTTAGGGAACCGGTGGCGGAGGCCACGGCGGCCCCCTCGGAAAAGCGAATCCGCCGATGGCCCGATGTCCCAGGCGCGAGGGACGTGGAGGGCTCAAAGGTTGGGTTTTGGGGACTTAGGCGCCGGGAGCGTGGCGCGGCGAAGCGGGTTTTTCAGCGCTAAAGGCCATGGGTAAACGTCGCGGGGAGCGACGGATGGCCTCGTCAGGCGTTCTTTTCGCGTCTCGCGTCTGGCCTAAAGGGCTCCGGAAGTTATGGAGGAGGCGAATAGGACGCGTTCCGCTCCAATGTATCGTGGGAGCTCGCGATGAATTCCAAAATGGCTTCGCCCGGCGCGATCTTCCGGGCCGCCTTCGCGCTCGCCACGGCTCTCGGTGCGGCCTCTCTCGCGCCAAAGGCCATCCCAGGAAGGATAATTAGCCTCTCCCCCGCGGGCGAAGCCGCGCCGCGCGGGAGTGGCTTAAAGGCGACTCAAAGAGCCTTCCGCGGAGGTGGGAGAGGCGAGAGCCAAGGCCCCGCTACATTCAGCCAAAAGGAGAAATAGACGGGGAAAACCCCCGACGCCGTAGATGTCCCGCGCGATGGGGAAGGTCGCGAAGCGGGGTTTGCCTGGAAGTTCGCCGCGCAATTTTTTCCGGGCCGATTTAGCTCAGGTCAAGCGTTAGGCGCCGTTAGCCGCTCGCGCGCCTCTCCGCTTGGTGGCCAAAATCGAAATAGGGAAGACTGGGGAGCGCCCGCGTCCGGCGCCTGGGGGGAACGCCATAGTTCGGCGCCTGAGGGAACGCCCATGTCCGGCGCGATACGAACGCCCAAGCCGCCTGAGACGCGGGAAAGGGAGGCGCGCGGTGGGGGGCCAGGGAGACCGGTCGCCGGAAGCGGTCGCCTTTAGGGGCCGTCGCCTTAGGGAGGGGTATTCGAAGGGGAGGCGAGATCCGAAAACGCCCGCCCCGGGCGTTTTCAAGAGAACGCGCGCTCGCGCCAAGCCGACCGTCCTCTTCCAGGGCGTCTCCAGGGACGCGCTGGGATAATTAAAATAGAAAGCGCCTTTCCTTCCCTATGGCGTTTCTCCTTTCCGTAAGGGCTTGGCGGCTCTCAAAAGCCCCCTCGCGGGCGGGTTAAAAACTGACGGACCTCGCCTCTCCCCGTCTCGCCTCGCCTCTCCCCGTCTCCCTTGACGCCTGAACCCTCCGCGCCCGCGAGGGGCGAGAGCCCCGGCGCCGCTTTCGGCGGGCGCTCAGGCGCCTTTCGCGGCGGGTCGGCGGGTTGCGCTTTTGCAAGGTTCTCAGGCGCGCCGGGACGGCTGGGCTAAAATCCTGGAGAATGTCGCGACCCGGAATCGGCCGGCCTCAAGCGGCAAACGCGCGGAGGGCGTAACGGCGCTTTGGCCGCGGGCGAGGTCTCCAAAGGGGGCGCCTGGCCTTTTCCCCGCCCGGGTCCGGGTGGGGCGGGGCGCGGGCGCGTTAAGATATGAACGCGAACAACTTGAACATTTGGGAACGCCAGGCGGAAGCGGGCGAAAGGCTCGCGCCCGCTTTCGGCTTTTTGGTAATCGCCGCGGCGGCGCTTTGGGTCCTGGAGTTCCTCTGGGCTCTCTGGGCGGCCCCCGCCGCCGCCGAGGGCTTCGCCATATACAGCCAGGGGGCCAGGGGGGCGGCCTTAAGCGGGACCGTCCTCGCCAGGGAACCCGACGCGGGAGCCCTGGCCCACAACCCGGCCCTTTTAACCGCGCTCCAAAGCGACTCGGTCTCCTTCGGCGTGACGGTCATCGCCACCAAGGGAGGCGTGGACTGGGAGTTGGGGGGGCGCCGCGGGCGAACGCCCTCCGCGAGGGGGCTCTGGTTTATCCCCCACGCGTTTTTCAATTATCGCCTGAGCGACCGCTGGGTCCTGGGGATAGGGGAGTTCAGCCGCTTCGGGCTCGGCAACGAGTACCCGCCTGACTGGCCGGGACGCTTCAATATGTATGACGTTCAGCTCGCGACCTCGTCCCTGAACGCCGCTTTGGCTTTTAAGGCCACGGACCGGCTCTCCCTGGCGGCGGGCCTCGAGCTGACCTACGCCTCGATGTCGCTTAGGAACAGGACGCTATTTCCCGTGCCGAACGTGGGCGTCGCCGAGGTGGACGTCTCCGTGGAGAAGGCCCGCGACCTCGCCGTGGGCTTTGGCTTGTCCGGGCGCTATTTATTGGGGGACCGCTGGGCCTTCGGCGTCCACTACCGCTCCAAAGAGCGGGTCAGGGCCAAAGGCCACGCGTCCTTCGCGTACGTGGGCCCCGACGATCCTATTCTGAAAGGGGCCTTTGACGCCACGTTCCGCGACGGGTCGGTCCGCGGCGTCATCACGCTGCCCGAGTCGCTCGCGGCGGGCCTTTCTTTCGCCCCGAACGCGAGGCTGTCGGTCGAGGCCGGCCTCGTCTGGACCAGATGGTCCCGTTACGCCTCGTTGGACCTTGAGCTTCCGGGCGGGCTGCCTCCAAGCGTCAACCCCAAAAATTGGCGCGACAATGTCAGGTTCGCCGTTGGGGTCGAGTATTCGCCGCTGGACTGGCTGGATTTGAGGGCCGGCTACAGCTATACCCAGTCCCCGATGACGGCGGGGAACGCCGACTACACGGTTCCGACCGATGGCAGGCGCTCCTATTCTCTCGGCCTCGGCGCGAGCGGCGGGAACTGGACCGCCGATCTTTCCTACGAGCTCATCGACTGCGTCGGCCGCGAGTACGCCGCGAGCCCCCTTGATGCCGGCGGCAACGGGACGACGCGCTCCAAGGGAACGGGCGTCATGGGGCATGAGGCGACGTTCACCCTCACGTACAGGTTTTAGCGGGCGCGCCAGGGCGTTCGGGCCGCCCGCGCCGCGGAAGGGCTTTGGGGGGCGCGCCGCGGCGGGAGGTCGCGACGGAGCGAGCCCGGCGCGAAAGCCCCATTCGTTAGTCCCGTTCGCGAGCTTGGGATAGCGAGCCCGAATCGCGAGCCAGGAATAGCGAGCCTGGGAGCGCGAGCCAGGAATCGCGAGATCGAAGCGCGAGATCGAAGCGCGAGCCCGAAGCGCGAGCCCGGCGGGACAGCCGGGGGAAGGAGAGTCTGGAGATGTTCGTCGCGGGGGTCCTGACCGGCATATGCGCGCTTGTCTTCTCGATGGGCCTCAGGTTCCTCCATTCCAGCCGGGAATCGGGCAAAGAGAGGAGCTTCACCTACCTGGCCTTCGCGGCCGGTTTCTGGGATCTGGGGATCATCCTCTACAGCTCTGGATTTTTGGGGGAGCGCGGCTGGATCGGGGTCTACTTAACCGAGACCGCCATCAGTTTCGTCTTTTTCTTCATCGTGACGTACTTCGCGAACGTGATGAACTTCAATTCGAGGCTGTCATCGGCGATACAGGCGGTAACGCTAGTTCTGGCCATGGCTTCGGCCTTTGCGCTCTTCAAGTTCCGCTTCATCGAGGTGGGCTTCGCCGGCGGCGTTCCCAGCTGCTCAATAGTCAAAGGCGCGCCGTTCTATCTCTACATGGCGCATAACGTCATCGCCCCGCTCCTGATCGTGGCCCAGCTGGCGAACGCGCGCCGGCGCGCGAGCTACAGGCGGGACCGGCGGCAGGCCTTAAATTTCTCTTTTTACATGATTTGCGCGATTTTTTTCCTTTTGCTCCGTTTTTACGTTCCGTCCTCGTACCAGCCGGGCTGCTTCGTCCAGTTTATCGGGTTGTACATGCTCTACAATTTTTCCAGGAGATACAGCGCCAACGCGATCAATACGATAAACGTCGCGGAATACGTGTATTCGCAGGTGAAAACTCCCTTCCTCTTCCTTTCGCAGTGCGGGAACGTCCTCTTGGCCAACAACGGGGCGCTTGGCTTTTTTGGCAAGACCGAAAGGGAGATATCGTCCATGAACGTCCGGGATCTCTTCCGTTTTAGCGGCGAGTTTAGGGATTTTTCCGCGAAACGCGAAGAGAACGGGATTACGAGTTTCGAGGCCCTGTCCGCCTGGTCCGACGCCCACTGCCATGTCGAGGCGACCTATATCTACGACAGGTTCGACGAGCTGATTTGCGCCATCTTTTTGGTGAACGACGAGACGGAACGCGACAGGTTCGTAAACGAGCTGAAAGAGTCCAAAACGGCCGCGGAACTCGCCAACGCCTCCAAAAGCTCCTTTCTCGCCAGGATGTCGCACGAGATAAGGACTCCTTTGAACGCGGTTATCGGCATGAGCGAGCTCGCCTCGCGGGAATACGGAAAAGCGGAGGGCCTAAGGTACCTCATGGAGATAAAATCCGCCGGCGACAACCTCCTGTCCATCATTAACGACATCTTGGATTTTTCCAAGATTGAGGCCGGGGGCCTGGAGCTGGTCGAGACGCCTTTCGATTTCCCGTCGCTTCTAAACGACGTCTCGAACATCATTCGCGTGAATATCGGGTCCAAGCCCATAAAGTTCATGACGGACGTCTCCGGCGGCGTTCCGGCCCGGGTCACCGGGGACGAGACCAGGATAAGGCAGATCCTCCTGAACGTCCTTTCGAACGCCGTCAAGTACACCGAGGAAGGATTCGTGAAACTTACGGCCTCCTCCGAAAATCTCGGCGGCGAGAGGATCAGGCTCTCTTTCGCGGTCGAGGACAGCGGCATTGGCATCAGGGACGAGGACCTGGAGGGCTTATTTAAGGATTTCGTGAGGGTTGACCAGAAGCGCAACGCCGGGATAATGGGCACCGGCCTCGGGCTGGCCATAACGCGGAGCCTGTGCCAGGCGATGGAGGGGGACATCAGCGTCACGAGCCGGTACGGGGAAGGCAGCGTTTTCGCTATCGCGCTCCAGTGCTCGTGTTCTGATTTTACGCCGGTCAGCGAGGCCTGGTGGATGGAGAGAGCCGGCCAGCCCGACTCCATGACCGCCGGCTTCACCGCCCGACGCGCGCGCCTTCTGATAGTCGACGACAACGCCACCAACCTGAAAGTGGCCGAAGGGCTCCTCGCGCCGTACGGCTCCAGCGTGGACTCCTGCCTTTCGGGGGCCGAGGCGATCCTTTTAGCCGGCGCGAACGCCTATGACGTAATTTTCATGGACCACGTGATGCCGGAGATGGACGGGATAGAGGCGACGAAGGCCCTCAGGGGCCTTCCCTCCGGGCGTTACGCGGCGGCGCCCGTAATCGCCCTTACGGCCACCGCCGTGGTGGGAACTAGGGACATGTTCCTCGCCAACGGCTTCAGCGATTACCTGGCCAAGCCGATACAGGTGTCAAAGCTGAACGAGATTATGGACAGGTGGATACCGGAGGGGAAACGCGAGTTCGCCGCGCCCCCGCCCCGCGCCGCCGCCCAAGCGATCCCGGATTTCGCGATAGCCGGCCTGGACGTGGCCCGGGGCCTGGCCATGGCCGGGGGCTCAAAAGAGGCCTACCTCGAGGTGCTCTCCCTCTTTCTCAAGGACTCCGCGGCGCGGCTTCAAGCGCTGGGCGAGCCATGCCGGGCGGGCGGCGCGGCGGGACTCGCCAGCCACGCCCACGCGCTCAAGAGCGCCCTTTCGAGTATCGGGGCCGAGGGGCTCTCGCGGGAGGCCGCGGCGATCGAGGAAGCCGGCGGCGCGCTCTCCCAAGGGGCTCTCGGCGCTTTTGGGGAATCCCTTACGGCGCTTTTAGACGCGATTCGGGGCTTTCTCGCGGGTTCGCCTCACGAAGCGGCGGGAGCGCCGCGGGAGACGATGGCCGCCTCCGAGGCGCGCGAGGCGTCCCGCGCGGCCTGTCTGGACGAAGGCCTTCTGCGCGGGCTTAAGGCCGCGCTGGACTCCGAGAATATCGCGGAGGTGGACGCGCTCTTGGACCGGCTCCGCCGGGAGAGCGAGGGCGCCGCGGCGCGAGCGGCGCTCGCGGAAATCGCGGACTACGCGCTCGTCGCGGAGTTCGCGAAAGCCGCGGAAATCGCGGAAAAGCTTTCGCGAAACGATACCCGCTGAGAGGCGGGCCACGCTCCGCCCCAATTTCGCCAGGAAAGATTGGAGAGAGGCGGCGCGCGGGTAATCCAGGCCTATATCGCCGTATTGACGCTCCCTTGTTTCGCGCGGGCGCCCCAAGGGTCTCAAAAAGCTCCCTCGGACGGCCATGGCGGGACGCGGGGGCGGTCCCCAGTCGCGGCGCTAATCGAGCTTCGCGGGGGCGAGCGCGGAGCCCTTCCTAACGCTGGCCACAAAGAGTTCTTTTCCGACGGGGCGTGAGTCCTGGCGGGAACCCGAGCGCGTGGCGATAAGCCCCGCCATTTCGCTCGTCTTTAAGCGGCGTTCTTGGCCCGGCTTGTTTCCGTCGTTTTTCCGTTGAGCGAGACTCGCTCCCTTACTGGTCGAAGACGGCGGCGCGGTTGGCGCGCCGTTAGTTTATCCGCGCGTTAAGCTGACGGAAGAGACGCGTCTGGCCGTGACGGCGGCGCCGGCTAATTCCACTTCCGATTATGTCCAACTAAAAAGTTAAAAATGGGAGGGTAAACAATGGCCATGACGATAATCATCGTCCCCAGTGGTATATTGTATTCCGGGGAGAGGAAAAGCGGAGGCCATCTCCAGCTGGAAGACACGATGACGAAGCCAAACGCCACTAACAATAGGCGAATAATAATCAAAAAAACGATAATTCTAAATCTTTTTTGGCGAAAACCGAAAAGCTCATCGCGTTCCGCCCGTAAGGCGATATTGACCTTCAATAACTCCGCGTTTTGTAACGTTAACTCGCTCTTTTCGGACTTCAGCTTTTCATTCCCGCCGGTGAGCGCGTTACGTTCCCTTTCCAAAGCCGGCTTAAAAACGAGTCCATCCCGCTCTTCGCCTTCCAACGGTAAAGAATTACGCCATGGAGGCCTCTCGGCGGACGATAAAATTGGCGAAGATATTTTTTTGTAAGCGCTCACGTTAACCATCCGACAAAAGAAGCGACGCGAAATAGGACCTCATCAGCTCGCGCGGTATCAGCGAATTCGCGTAATGGTCGTATCCTGGGGAAGAAACCACCCGCCGCCACGGCGAGCCTTCCGCGTGGGTGGCGGAAACGAGAACCCACGGCTCGATTTTGGAATAGTCCTCCCAAAAGGATTCCGTAAAATTCTCGCTTTGATCGCTTTGAAACGATAGCTCGGGCGAGGTCTCCGTCGCGTAAACGCCGTTCGTAAAAGCGCGCCCCGGAATTGGCTCCGTTATAACTTCGTGTTTTCCGAGCCGTTGTAGCGCGTGGTAAACGGCCTCAACCACGGGACCGTGTTTCCAAGCCTGAATATTCTCCTCAAATAAAGAGGCGCCGCGATGAACCAAGTGCCACCCTTGGGCAAAGAACAATAGTTTCTGTATTTTCAAGTGAGTCAGGTCCACGCGGTCTGTCCGGTTCTTCTTAATGAACCAATTGACCGCGGCGGCCGCGGAATTCATAACTATGGTTTCCGCCATTTTCGCGCCTCCTGGACGCTTGAGCGCGCGACATCTCAAACCCGTTCGCGAGATTCATGTCTCCGTGGCGACAATAATTCCATTAAAGCCAGGAAAGGAACGCTTATATCGCGAAGAAACCTACTTCAAAAGTTAATACGCCACCCCAGGGTATCCTTGTCAAGGGTCCAAGATTTTTGCCGAGAAAGCGGCCAATTTTTAATTGCCGCCTTTCGCCTAGCTTTCGCGAGCGGTCGCTTTTAAGGGGGAGCGGGCGTTTGGCGAGCGGGCGCGCCAGGGCGGTCTCGCCCTGGCGGGGCGATAATTCTCTTCCAAGGTTTTTCCCCGCTTTCGCGAGAGCTCTCGCGATTGGGCCGATGGGCGACGAGCGCGGAGGGAGCGTCACGGCGAACCCCGCGCGGCTATCCCCCGCGCCGCGCGCCTCCGCGCGGCTATCCCTTTCGCGGCTGTCCCTCGCGCGCCGCTCCTCCGCGCCCCGCGCGGATGAGGGGCCAGCGGGTCAGAGCGGGCTCGCGGCCTCTTTTTCCTTGATCCATTTGGCGAGCTCAAAATCCAGCTGACGCAGATCGATGGGCTTGGAGATGAAGGAACTGAAACCGTTGCGCAAAAACATCTCGCGGCTTCCCTCCACGGCGTTGGCCGTCAGGGCGATGATGGGAACGGTGCGGGCGTATTCCGAGCCTAGGTCCTCGCGGATAATGTGGGTGGCCTCAACGCCGTCCATCGCGGGCATCATGTGGTCCATGAAGACGATATCGTATTTTTCATCGTCCGGGGCTTCTTCCGTTTCCCGAATCTTCCGAATGGCCTCCGGCCCGCTCATGGCCGTGTCGATTTTAAGGTCGTATTTTTTGAGGAGCCCTTTGGCGACCAGCAGGTTGACGTCCAGGTCGTCCACCACCAGGACGCGCCCGGGGGGAACCTGGGAGCGCTTGAATTCTTTTTTGGAAAGGTGGGTGGCCTGGGTGAGCCTGAAGGACACGAGGTCATCGGCGACCCCCTCGCCCAGGACCTCGTCGGACGCTATCGGGAGGGGAATATAGACCGTGAAGACGCTTCCCGCGCCGTATTCGCTTTGGACCTCGACGCGCCCGCCCATGAGCTTTAAAAGCCTCTGGGTGATGGAAAGCCCCAGGCCCGTGCCTTCGATGTTGCGGTTGGCCTTGGCGTCCAGCTGGGCGTAGTCCAAAAAGAGCTTCGCTTGGTCCTCGGGCTTGACGCCGATGCCCGTGTCCGCGACCGCGAAGGAAATGACGTTTATGGCGCCCTCGCGCTCCGCGCGTATGGTCAGGCGCACCTCGCCTTCCCGGGTGTACTTGAAGGCGTTGGAGAGGATATTGGTGAGGATCTGTTTTATCCTCAGCTCGTCGCCCAGAAGGGTCTTGGGAAAGTCCGGCCGCGCGTCCAGTTTGAAGACGATTTTTTTGGCCCCGATCCGCACCATGTTCTGCTGAAGGACTTCCACCAGAAAGCGGCACGAGTCAAAGGGCGCGGGGTCCACCTTGAAGGCCCCGGCCTCGATTTTAGAGATGTCCAGGATATCGTTGATGATGGCTAAAAGATTGGACCCGGAGCCGTAGATTTTCTCGAGATCCAAGAGGGTGTCCTGGGGAAGCGGTTTTTGGAGCTCAATTTCCGAAAGCCCGATGATGGCGTTTAAGGGGGTGCGGATCTCGTGGCTCATGTTGGCCAGAAACTGGCTTTTGGACACGTTGGCCGCTTCCGACCGCTTCGCCTGCTTTTTGTAAAGATACAGCCCCAGACAGCCGCTTCCCAGCACCGCGAGCATGGCGAGGGCCAGGAAGATGGAGAGCCGGCGCGCCCTGGCGCGCATCTCCATGACCTGCTCGTCGGTGATGTCCACCCCGCTGACGGCGACGACCGTCCCGTCGCGGTCGCGGATGGGCGCGAAGGCGGACAGCAAGCCCCCGTAGCCCTCGGAATAGACCCCCAGGCCCGCCGAGGCCGCCTCGCCCCGAAAGGCCGCCTCGGGGCTCGGCTCGGCGGGAAGGGGCGGGGTGAGGAGATTGACCGCGTCCTCGGTGTAGTCGTTGTCCGCGATGAACTGGCAGAGGTCGTTTTCGGCGCGGCGAAGGTAGTAGACGTAAAGGAGGCCCCGGTTCTCGCCGAAGCGGGAGAGCTTTTCCTTAAGAGCGGCGTACTCGGGTTTTTCCATGTCCTCCGGGGTCTGGAAAAGGTCCAGCTCTTCCGCGGTGACCAGGGAGGCGGCCAGGTGGGCGTCGGCGATCAGCCGGGCCTCAATGTTGGATTTGATGTTGGTGGAGGCGTTGTTAATTAAGATCGTGATATAGATGGAAATAATGAGCATTATTCCCGCCGAGAGGAAAAAAAGCGGGGTCGTGAGCTGTTCTTTCTTAAGCCATGCCATTAAACGTTAACCGCTTCCGCCTTGGGGCCGCCCCGGCGTCTCGCGCGCGGGGCCGGGACGGCCCCAAGGCGGAAGCCCGCGCGCCGCGCTACTGTCGCGATTTTACCAAAAAAGGCCCGGCGCCAAAAGGTTTGAGCCCCCCAGAGGGGCTTCGGCGGTGGCGGCGGCGACGACGCGCGCGCCGCCACGCCGCCCCAGGGCCTCTGGGAGGGGGCTATCCCTTGAAATTATCCCGGCGCGCGAGAGCGCGCCGGGATAAAAAGGGAAAAGGCGCGCCGGGAAAAAGGGGAAAGGCGCGCCGGGGCTCAATTTTGGGCGCTATCCCGGGCCAGAAGGCCCGTGGCCAGGGCGTTTAAGGCGGCCTCCAGGGCCGGGGGGAGATCCTTTCTCTCCACCAATGGCCGCGGGACGACGGGCCGACCGGCCACTTGGGCGGAGAAGCTCGCGGCGAGGCTTAAAAAGGGCCCCAGGGATGGAAGGCGTCCCATTTCCCGGGCGTCGTCCAGGGCCATGGCCATCAAAACGAGGCTCGCGCTCTCGCTTTCCAAGAGCTCGTCCTCCATGAGCGTCGCGAGCCTTCCGGGAAAGGCCGCCCCCAGCGCCTCTAAAATTATCCCGCGCTCGGCCAAACGGTCCTGGGCGCTCCGGGCGACGTCTTTGCCGTTCTGTTTCCGCAAGGCCTCGCTCACGGCGTCGTAGACCACGCGCGCGATAAGCTCCCCAATCTTGGCGTGGCCCCCCGTGTAGTCCAAAGGCGCGCCCGCGCCACCCAAGACGACGATAACGTCGTCGGTGCCCGTCCCGGTCGCGGGATTGGCCAGGGGGGTTTGGGAGCTGCGGACGTCCAAGTCCCAAAGGGCCGCGCTCTTGGCCTCGGTGGCGACGACAATGGCGCTCGCCGCTCCCCCGGGGGAAAGGGCGCGGTTGGAAAGGAGAATGATATTGATGGTGCCGGGCTCGTAGAAGGCCCCGGAGTCCTTCGAGGCGCGCAGCGCGTTGCTCTCGGCCCCCGCGGTGACGAGGGCGACCACGGTCAGGTCGCGGTAGGAGGCGCTTTTAATGGCGAGGTTACGCATGTCCGCGCCGGTAAAGATAAGGCTCGCCCGGTCCCGGGACAGGTCAAGGGTTTGGAAGAGGATGTCCTCGGCCGCCTTCCAGCCGCCCTGGTGCTGGATGTTCCAGACCATGGGGGGCGAGGAGGAATTGCCGACGTGGGTCGCCTCTTCCCAGATTCCGTCCCCGGTGGAGACCACCTTTTGGGGGCTTGTGAACTCGATGAGGAGGGTCCGGTGGATAAAGTCAAAGAGCCTTAAATCGACCACCTTGGCGCTCGCGACGTGGGGGATCCCGGGGATTTTTATCTCCCTTTCCCCAAGGGCCTGGTTGGGGTAAACCTGGTATTGGGGGTCCCCAAATTCCCGCTCGTAGGCGGTCGCGGACAGCCACGCCACGAAATAGCCCGCGTGCGCCGAGAGGCGATCGGTTAAGGCGCTCGGAAAATAGGAGACGGCCCTTTTTTGGACGGCGGGGATCCGGGCGAAGGCTTTTTGGGAAAATTCCCGCGCGATAAGGCCCCGGTCCTCCCCGCTGGCGTAGATAAAGTCGGGATTTAGGCTCGCGAGGAGCGCGGGGGTCAGCGCGAGGGGCGCGTCGCCCTCCAGGGCGGGGGCCGTCCCGCCCGCGGCGGCGATAATAAGGGAATCCAGGCCCTGGGGGACGACGCTTAATTGGCCGTCCCGCGCGCGGACCCTTAGAAACTTAAGGCGCTTTTCCGGCGAAAGGAGGGCCGTCTTGAGGGCGATGGTCTCCAGAAAATCCTTTCCCTCCGCGATAGCCGCTTGGGCCTCCTTTTCCTTCCGGAAGATTTTCCCTAAAAGCGCCATTCTTTCCCACAGGGCTTCGTAACTCGCGGGCGTTTCCCAGACGAGGACGGTCAGCGAGGCGGGGAGCGCGCTCTGGTAACGCTCGTATTGTTCCAGGGAAAGGATCAGAAGCTGGGGCTTGAGTTCCAGGGCCTGGGCTATCCTGGGGCTCGCGGCCGGGCCCAGGCGCGGGACCCCAATGAGGCACTCGAAATAGGAGTCGTCCGCGGTAATCCCCTTGAGGGATCCTCCCGCCCCGATGGCGCAGAGGGCCTCGGTGGCCGCCGGGACCAGGGAGACCACCCGCGCGGGCGCGGCGCCGAACTTAAGGTTCCGCCCCGAATCGTCCAGGTAAGTTAGCGCCGCCCGCGCGTCCCGCGCTCCCGCGAGGGAAAGGAAGAGGAACGCGAGGAAGAGGGGGGCGAGGAAAAAGGACGCGAGCCTGAGGCGCGCGAGCCGCGAGGGCGCCTTCAAGGCGTCCGCGCGGGCGGTCGCGCGCTCTCTTTTTTGAAGAGAGAGCGCGGGGCCAAAGGGTCCGTTAAACAAAGGGCGGGGGCGAGGCAGGTTCCGCGGGGTCGCGGCGTGGGTGGTTTTTAAGCGCACTGAGGGCCTCCAATGGGTGTGTTCGCGAGGAAACTTGGGGATAGTTTCTTGGCATTATAGCCTTTTTGGGGCGCTGGGGGGCGAAGTGGCCTTTGCCTTTGGGAGGCGCGGGGCGCGGTTTTCCGCTTTTCGCCCGCGCGAAGATCCCCGCGAAGGCTCCCGCGAAGACTCAAGCGAACTCCCAAAGCGAGACTCAAGCGAAGTCCCAAGGGAAGTCTCAAGGGAAGTCCCAAAGGAACTTCCAAGCGAAGTCTCAAGGGAAGTCCCAAAGGAACTTTCAAGCGAAGTCTCCGAGGAAGACCTAAGCGAAGTCCCCAAGGAACTTCCAAGGGAAGTCCCCAAGGAAGCCCAAAGGAAACCCCAAAGAAGGCGCGCGCCGGGCCTGGGCCGCGGCGCTTGGCTTGCGGGGACGAACCGCCGCGGGCCAGAGCGGTCTTAAGCGAGCGTGGGCCAAGGCGGGTAGCGGCGGGGTTCGCTTATAAATTTTTTGATAAAGGCGGCGCGGACAAAATCCCCTTAGGCCGCGCGCGGAAGGCGCGCCGCGGGGGATGGATAAGGGCTTTACGCGCGAGTTCGCCCCTCGCGGGGGAAGCGCGCGGCGAAGGCCTTGATGGTCCTTATTAAATGGGGGCGCGCGTCTCTCGCCCTCACCGTTGGGAGGCGCTTGAGGGCGCTTCAAGGGAGCTTTCGGAAAGGCGCGCCCATGGGGGACGCGCCCTTCCGGGCGAGGCTTTCAATTAACGCCGCGCGGCGCCCTTTAGGGAAGGACGCTGGGAAAGAGGCTGAGGTAGGCCAAAACGCCGAAGATAAGCCCAAAAAGGAGTCCGAATACACAGTCCATAGTAAAAAAGAGTCTGGAAAAAATGGTTATAAAAATGGCTGAAAAAAAGGAAAAAAGAAAATGGCCTCGCGAAGAAAGCGCGCGTCCGCGCGCGGGTTTTGGCGAAGGCGTTAAGGCGGTCGGGATGGTGGGAACACGAGAAAAAAACCTCCATGGCTTAAAGAGGGGCGCCGCGCGCGGGTCCTCGCGGGGAAAAAGCGGCGCGCGGGCGGCGCGGGCGCCGCGAGGGAGCTTTCGCCTCGCCCCCAAGGGCGAAAGGGACGGCGCCTCAGGGCCGCGCGTTCAAGGGCGCCCAAGGGGCGTCTTTCAGGCGCGGCGCCCAGGGGAAACTGGAAGCGCGCGAGCGCGCCGAAAGACGCGCGGCGCGGGGCGAAAGGCTTAGAAGTTATATTTAATTCCGATAAAGTATGATCTGTCCGGGGCCAAGAGGCCATCAACGTAGTAATACTCTTTATCGAATATATTATCAGCGTCGAGAAAAAAAACAAGGGGTCCCTTGGCGTACTCCGCCCTGAGGGAAAAAAGGGTCCTCCCGCCGTAGGAGTTTGTGTTCCAGCGGTCCGCGTAGCTGCGGCCGCGAAATTCGCCGCGGGCGGCGGCGGTAAAATCGGCGCGCGGCCGCCACGCGATTTCCAGGGAAGCGGTATCGCGCGATTGGCTGGTCAGAAAACGGTCGATATCCAGGTCAAGGGCCTCGAGATAGGCGTAATTGGCCTTAATCTCGGCCCAGGCCCAGGGTTTCAGGGTCAGTCCCAAGTCCACCCCGCGGTAGACGGAGCGGCCCAGATTCTGGTAGCTCCCGACTCCGGTGTTGACGGGCCTGACGTAGGTGATCCTTCCGTTAAGGCGGTTGAGGAAAAAGGTGGCGCTAAGGCTCGCGAGGGGGTGGGGCCGGAAGGTCGCGGTCAAGGCTTGGTTGACGGCCTTCTCGATATCCAAATTGGGATTGGGCGTGGTGGAGGAGCTATGGTTGAAGCGTTGCTGAAAGGAGGGCGTGTTGACCCCGCGGCTTATCTGGTAGCTGATTTCGCCCTTGGGAAAGGCGTAAGCGACGGAGAATTCGGGATTGAGGGAGTTGGCGAAGTCCGAGTTGCGGTTGTAGCGGAGACCCACGTTAAAGTTGAGGGGAAAGGACTCAAAGCGGAGGCTTTGGGCGAAAAAAAAGTGCCAGGACCATTCCTCGCGCCGCCCGAAATCGCTGGAGACGGCCTCCGTCGCCAGCGCCCCCGTCCCCACGACAAGGGTCCCAAAGGAAAGGGGGAAGGCGTAGGCGAGCGAGTCCCCGTATTCCGCGACTTTAAGGTTAATGTCCATGGAGCGGGAATGGTCAAGGTTGCGAACCTGGCCCCGGTTGTAGAAGAGGTTGTTTTCCAGCCCGTTCCAGACGGCGCTTAAAGAGGCCGTCAGGTTTTCGCTCTTTTGCCTGGAGTGGGGAGTGGGAAAGGCGGGAAGCCCCGAGAGGCCGTTTATCTCGCTTAAAAAGTCCGCGTTGAGGCTCAGGCTTTTCCGTTCTTCCCAATTGTAGCCTATCTTTAAGCCCCCGCGGCGCCTTTCGGCGTCGTTATTGGCTTTAAAGCCCTCCGTGGTTTCCCAGCCCGCCTTGACCCCCAAGCCCCAGCCGCCCCGGCGGAAGAGGAGATCGGCGTCGGCGTGACGGAAGTCATGGTTGCCCGACCAGACCCGGACTTGGCCCGAGACGTCGCTTTCGCCGCGCGAGGGCGCGGAAGTTATCAGAATGACGCCGCCCGTCGCGTCCTGGCCGTACCTGAGCCCTCCCGAGTCCTTGATAATCTCGATTTGGGAGACGGACTTGAGGGAGATATGGTCCAAGTTGATGGCCCCGTAAC
Organism: Deltaproteobacteria bacterium; assembly: GCA_031265205.1. Lineage (GTDB taxonomy): Bacteria > Desulfobacterota > Desulfarculia > Adiutricales > Adiutricaceae > JAISCZ01. Next base: position 6,452 of record JAISCZ010000107.1, on the reverse strand, counting down.
TGGAGGTGGGGTCGTTTAAGGGCGTCCCGTCCAAAAAAACCCGCACTTTGGAGGAGCCGTGGATGGAGACCGAGGAGGAACTGGCCTGGACCCCGGGGACTTGGTTGAGGGCGTCCTGGATTTTGTTGACCTTCATGGCCTCCAGGTCCGCGCGGGAAAGGATGACGACGCTCTCGCCCGGCGCGCGCTCCGGGGGCGCTTCTTCCGTCTCCTCTTGGGCCGCGGCGCCGCTCGCGCCGGGAAAGGCGAGAAAAGCGAGGATAAAAAGCTTCCACCAAAAGTCTCTGAGCGTCTGGGCCCGAAAAAGGGGCCTTGGAAAGGAGGCGAGCATAGAGAAAAATTTTTTCCGGATAAGGTTTTAGTAAAGCTCGCGGCCGGACAGGTAGCCGCCGCGACCGCGCGGTCGGAGCGAGGGTCACGGGCGCGCGCCTTAAGGGACGCGCGGGAAGCGCGCGGGAAGCGGGGAAGCGCGCCTCGGCTCGCGGCGCGGGAAATAGAGAGGGTTCGTTCGACGTTCGTCTTTCGCCGCTAGCCTTTGTCGCGCGCGGGAGAGTTCCGCCGCGCTCTTCAGAGCGCCGGGGCCGGCGCGCGAGAGTCTTTCCGGGAGCGCGGGGCGTTACGGCCCGCGCGCTTTTAAGCGAGCCTCCCCTCGCGGAGCGCTCAGTCCAGCGGCGCCCAGGGCGAGCGCGAAGGGAATAGCGGAACTCGCCCTTGGGCGAGAAACAAAGAGACGGAGCGAAGCGCGACGGGCGCGGCGCCGCGAAGGAAGAACTCCTGGGGCTAACCCTGGCGCGGGCGCTTGGGCGGAGGGCGCCCGCGGGTTAAGCGGGGCTTTGGCCCCTCTTTTTCTCCCGCTTTTCTTTTTCCGGCGGGAGCGCGAGGGAGGGGTCAACGTCCCCGCCGCCGAAGAGCGTGGCGTAGTCCACCCGATCCTGAAATTTTTTTTTCCGCAGCCGTTCCGGGTTCAGGCAGTAGGAAAAAGCGCCCCGGGCGGGGGTGGAAAAGCCCCGGCCGGGAAAGTGGCCTTCGGGGATGAGCCCCAGGGCCGCGCCGTTGCCGGCGCAGAAAGCGGCGGCGAGCTGATCGATGGGCCGCAAGGAGACGACGAAGGGGTCGTCCGGAAGGCATTCGCGTTCCAGCGCCAAGAGGAGATCCGCGCCCCACTTGGCCGCGGAAAGGCCCACTTCCGGGTGGCGCAGGCCCGCGAGGGTAGTCAGGTGGATGGCCAGGGGGCCCAAAAAGAGGAGGGGCTCGCGGCTGTCCGGCGGGACGGAGACGGGCGCGTCGGTCTCGTTAAAGACCACGTGCGTCCGCCGCCCTTCCGTTTCCGTCGCGGCGATGGCTCTCAGCTTGCGCTCCCGGCAGGCGTTGCCGAGCCATTGCCAGTCGTCGGGGCGGTAGTCGTGGAGCGGCAGGACGATTAAAGTCCGCGGCAGGACGCGGGAGAGGCGCTTTTCCAAAAAGGGCAAGGGGTTTTGGTTCTCCCCGGGGGCGACGAAGTAGACGTCGATGGGCGCGGGCTTGGGGAGGCGAAAACTTTCCGTGATATCCTCGAAGAGGAGCAGGTTGGCGGCGAGCCGGTAATAGTCCTGGGGACGGCGGGAGCGCAGGATGGCCCTTTGTCTTTCGCGGCCGACGATTTCGCCTTGGGAGTCGAGCCTAATCTCGAAAAGCGCGAGTTCCGAGGAGGGCGAGACGACCTTGAGCTGTTCGTGGCCCTGGGGGTCAAAGACGTAGCTCGCCGCGCTTTGGCAGTCGAAGTCGTTGTCCCGGCCGTCATGGCCCGTGCGGTTGACGGGGACGCACCAGAGCCCGTTTTCCATGGCCCGGAAGCGCCAGATGTCTTCCGGGAACTGCTGGGAGGGCGGCCAGTTGGAGGGCAGAAAGAGGAGCCGCGCCCCCTTGAGGGCCGTGACGCGGCTGGGCAGGCTGTGGTAGCTGTCGGAGCAGATGAGGAGACCCATCTTTCCCCAGGGGGTGGAAAAGACGTTATTCTGCCGCGTGAGGCCCGGGGTGGCCCAGCGCGACTCCGCGTTAATTTTGCGGTAATGGCAGACGAGTTCCCCCCGGGGGTCGTGGACAAAGGCGGAATTGTAGAAAAGCCCCGAAGGCTCGTCGCGCTCGGCGAAGGCGGTGACCAGGTAGATTTTAAATTCCTTGGCCGCCTTGGCGAAGGCCTTGGCCGAGGGGCCGTCGCGGGTTTCGACGCGGGCGGCGATGGCCTCGCGGTTCGGGTAAGAATAGCCCGAGAGGCCCATTTCCGGGGCCACCGCGATTTTGGCCCCGCGCTCGGCGGCTTGTTGGGCGAGGCGGACGATATTTTCGCGGTTGCGCGCGTTTTGGCCGTGCCGGACGTTTAGATGGATGAGGGCGATGAGCAGCTTGTCGGAGGCGGGAGCGGTGTTTTTCATGGCGAGGTCAGTCGCGGGCCCGGGATACGGCGGAGACGGCCAGGACGAAAAAAACGATTCCGGCTCCCGCGAGGGCTAGGAAAGGCCAGAGTTCCGGGCTCTCGCCGAAGGCGTCGGCCCGGATGGCCTTAGAGGCGTGGGAAAGGGGCAGGACTTGCAGGATGGAGCGCGCCCAGGCGGGCAGGCCGTCCAAGGGAAAGAAGGTTCCCCCCAAGAAGGCCATGGGGGTGATGATGAAACTGGTCAAAAGGCTCTGGTCGGCGTGGGATTTGACGATCATGGCCATCGCGACGGCCAGGCAGGCGAAGGCCCAGCCGTTTAAGAGAACGGCGACGATAAAATAGATTCCGACGTGGGGCCGGGCGCCGAAGAGAAAACCCAAGGCCAAGACGATACAGATGGCGACCAGGGCCCGGGTGAGCCCGGCCAGGCTTTCCCCCATGACGAAGGAAAGGCGGCTGATGGGCGCCGCCTGGAATTCCTCGAAGGCGTGGAAGTAGAAGCGGGCCACGTTGATCTCGCCGGCGATGGAAAAGGATTGGGTCATGGAGGCCATGGCCACGAGGCCCGGGATTAAAAAATCCAGATAGCTCTTGTCCCCGATGGTCACCGCGCCGCCCAGGGCGCAGCCGAAGGTCACGGTGTAGAGGAGGGGCGAGACGCACATGCCGCCCAGCTGCCGGAGGAGCCGGTGTTTCATGATGAGCGCTTCGCGGAGGTAGATGGCCCAGAACGCGCTCATTGGAGCACCTTATGGCCGGTGAGGGACAGAAAGGCGTCCTCCAGGTTGACGCGCCTTAAAACGCCCCCGCCGCGGCCGGACTGGATGCTCGCCGTGGCGCTTTCCCGGTCCGGGAAAAAGTCCGCGCGGGAGGTCCCGTCCTCGTACCAGTCCACGGCCCAGGCGCCCAAACTGTCCATGAGCTCCCTTGGGGTTCCCTCCCGGACCAGTTTTCCCTCATGGATAAAGGCCACCCGGTCGGCCAAGAATTCGGCCTCCTCAATGTAGTGCGTGGTCAGAAAGATGGTGACCCCTTTTTGGTTGACCTTCTTGACGAGGCTCCAGACGCGCCGGCGGATGGCCGCGTCCAGGCCCACGGTGGGCTCGTCCAAAAAGAGGAGGGTCGGGCGGTGGATGAGGGCCCGCGCGATCATGAGCCTTCTTTGCAGCCCTCCGGAGAGGGTCTTGACGAAGTGGTCGGCGCGGTCGGACATTTCCACGTAGGCCAAAAATTCCTCCGCGCTCGCGCGCCGCTCGCTTCGGGAAAGCCCGTAGAGCCTCCCGTGGATGTCGAGGTTTTCCCAAACCGTCAGCTCTTTGTCCAGATTGGCGCTTTGGGCGACCATGCCGCAGAGGCGCTTGGCTTTTAAGGGGTCTTGGGCGATATTGACCCCGGCGATATAGGCCTCGCCGGAGTCCATAAAGGAGAGGCCGTTTAAGACGCGGATGGTCGTGCTTTTCCCGGCCCCGTTAGGCCCGAGGAAAGCGAAGAGTTCCCCGGGCGCCACCTTAAGGCTCAGGTTGTCGAGGGCCAGGGTATGGCCGTAGGATTTCCGTAGATTGTCGATGAGTATCATGGGTCACGGCGAGGGCGCGGCGTTCGCGGGAAAAAGGCGCGCGGGTGGAATGTTAACAGGTTAAGGGGCCAAAAAAAAGGAGCGGGAAAGGGTTTGGGGGCGCGGGAGCGGGCGGCCAGGAAATCTTGGAGGGGATCTTTGGGGCGCGTCCTTCGCGAGCGATCCCTTCGCGAGAGGGAAAAAAAGTCTTTCCGGCGCGAGGGCGAAAAGCCTCCCCCAGGCCTTCCGCGTACACCATGGGCGGAAGGCGGGGGAGACGAGAAGAGGGAAAGAAAAGATCCAAGGGCTCTTTCCCCAGAGGGCCAAAGAGGGCAAGAGCCTTAACCCGAGTCTGGCCCCGTTTTTAAGCCCCGGCGGGGAGAGGTTGAAGCGCCGTCCCCGCCGGGGGACAAAGGGTCAGTACTCGTAGCGGAGGCTCGCGTTAAAGGCCCGGCCGGGCTGTGGGTAGCCCGCCGAGAGATGGTAGAAACGGTTGCCGACGTTAAGGACGTCGACTTTCAGTTTCAGTTTTCCCTTGGACTCCCAATCGTAAAGATCCTTGGCGACATGGAGATCCACGATAGTGTCTTTGCCGAAATAGATTCCGCCCCACATGGAGGAGCCGTCGTTAGGTTTCTGACGACCGAAATAATTGACGTCCACGCTGGCGGTAAGGCCAATCGCCGGGTAGTCGAAGCTCGCGCCGTAGGCCATGGAAAGGTTGGCCACGGTTTCCAATTCGGTTCCGTCGGGCTCCTTGGCCGTGAAAACCCTGGTGAGAGTGACGTAGGGCTGGAGCTTAAAGGGCCACTGGAAGGCGTAGCCTAAATCCCAGTCGAAGTTCAGCTCGATTCCCCGAAATTTGCTGACGCCTTCCAGGTTGCGGTAGGTGTCGATTCGGCCGGGGGCGGGCTGAATGGTTCTGGTTTCGACGCGATCCCTGTAGTCCGTGAGGAAATAGGTGAACCCGGCGTTCAGGGACTCGTAAGAAACGTCGAATCCGAAATCCCAGCTCTTGGCTGACTGGGGTTTTAAATCGGGGTTGCCGATATACCTGATGCCGCCGCTGCTCGTCGAGTCTCCGGACAGACGGTCCGGAGTGGGCATCTTGAAAGACTCGGCGTAGTTGACCCGCAGTTTCAGCCAATCCAAGGGGAGATAGGCGACCCCAAAGGAGGGGGTGTTCCGTTTGGTTTTTTGGGGTTCCCTTTGGCCCTCGCTGGAGAAGGAGTCGTGGCGGACTCCGGCGGAAAGCCACAGGCTGTCGCTTAAAAGGCCCGCCCGCGCCAAGAGGTAAAAGGCCGTGTCGGAGAAGAGGGAAGAGTAGGGCGGGGTGTTGATCTGATAGTACTCTTCCTCGTAGTAGTCAAAACCGCCGGTGAGATGGATAACTTCGTAGTCCCATTTCAGCGACGCCGAATAGCCCGTAAATTCCGCGCCGTAATCGTAATAGCCGCCTTTGGGCTGAGCGCTCCAGTCGGACGCCGTCACGTAACGGTTTTGCCCGGTAAAATAGCGGGCCAGCCAAGCGAGCCCAAGGGGCGGCGCGGCGCCTTCGTAGGTGACGTCGGTGGAGTAATTGGAGCGCAGCCCGTAGCCGCGCGGGTTGGTGACGGCGCCGAAGTTGCGGTAATCCCCGGAGCGCCCCGCCTCATTTAGATATTGGGAATGGATGACGCCAATCCGGTGGTTTTCGTTGACGTTAAAGCCCACGTTGGCGAGATAGCTCCAGCGCGAGTGGGTTCCGGTATTGGGGTAAACCTGGCCTCCCTCGATATGGGTGGCCGCGCCTTTGCCGTAGAGCGTCCCTTGGCCGAGGGTATAGCTGCTGGCCGCGTAATGGCTGGCCCCGAAGGAAAAATCCAAGGCGCTGACGCGACCGGAAAAGCCGACAAGGCTTTTGCGCGCGTTAAAACTCCCGACGCTCTCCTCCAAAAAGAAGCTCAACTTTTCGCGGCCCCTTTTGGTGATGAGGTTTACGACGCCTCCCACCGCGGAAGTGCCGTATTGGACCGAGGCCGGCCCGTGCAGGATCTCCACCCGCTCGATATTTTCGATGGCCACTTGTCCGAAATTGTTGTTGCCAATGGGGTGTCCGTCAAGAAGGATAATGATGTCCCCGGTCTGGTTGGGGGAAGTGGTGCTGGTAAAGCCGCGAATGCCGACCCTGGTGAGACTGGAGCCCGCGCCCAAGGGGTTGAACTGAAGGCCTTTTTGCCGCAGCGCGTCGGCCAGATCGGAGGAGTTTTTAGCTTGCATTTCCTCTTCCCCGATAATCGTGATGGGTTGAGGGATGGTTCGCAGCTCCTCCGCGGAGCGGCCGGCGGTGACGACCACGGCGTCTAAGGCGTTGGGAGGGGCCGGGGTTTGGGCCCAAGCCGCGGAAAGAGAAAAGGGGAGAAAGCCGAGGCCCAAGGCCACGGAGAGGCACAGGGTAAAAATAGCTCCTCTCATTGGCGGCACCCGGAGGCGGGAAAGAAAGAG
>JAISCZ010000093.1 GCA_031265205.1 Deltaproteobacteria bacterium | reverse complement strand
TCCTCCTCCTTGGCCCGCCTTCCTCAGCACGCCGTATTCGCCCTTTTCCGCTGGCGCAGGGTATTGAGGTGACCTGAATGGGTACCTTGATTTGAGTATAGATTATCCGACTTTTAGGTGTTAAAGTTGGAATTGGCGTCACGTTCCGTGGCGAGCGCTTAGTTCGAATTGGCGATATAAAACCGTTTAAATCTCAAGTCGAACAAATTTTTGAAACTAATTCTCAATAAACTCGAAACATGGCAAATTTTTCCATGACTCGGCCATCTCCTTCTGTGGGAACCATCCTCTTGCCGGGACTTTTCACGCTTCTATCTTGATATGTAGATAATGAATTATACGAAACGCCAAAACAACCGATTATTTCAAGAAATTTGTCTATTTTTATCGCCGCGAACCAAAATTGGCCCCAGAAATCCGCCGAGCGCGACGCTTATTGGCAATTTTTCGGAAAACCCCCAAAATAGCGAAGATTTAAAGCGCTTAAGCGCCCCCTAGACCGCGCGGCCAAACGCGCCGCGCGTTGATTTTACGCGCCCAAGGCCGGGACATGGGAAGGAAAAATGACTTGGACGCCTCTCGTGGAAGGGCCTTAAAAGTAATTTTCGGTGACGAGCTTTCCCATGCGCCGCAGCTGAACGCATAGCTTGCGGAGGGTATTTTTGCGGACGCGCACGCCCAACTGCTTAAAGAGGAGACTTTCGTGGGCCTCGTTGACCGCGGTTCCAATGAAAAAATGGATAACGTCGGCTTCCCTTAAGAGTTTGCAGAAACGTTTAACCACGGATTCCTCGAATTTTTCCAAGGGCTCTTCCAAAACGTTGTACACTTGGCTGAGGGTCACGGCGCCTTCCGCCACGAGATCGACCCCGTCTATCGCGTATTCCGGAGGAAGCCCCAGATTCTCGCCGGTATTGACCGTTTTGACCTTCAGCCCCAGTTCCCGGGAGACGAGCGACGCGGTGGTGGAGCCGCAAATGATTTTTTTCCCGGGAAATTTAAAGAGGGCTTTGGCGTAGTCGCTATCCCAAGCCTTTTTGATGGGGGGGCCGGTTAAAACGGTGAGCTCCCGCGCCTCCTGGCAGCGCAAAAGCATGAGAGTCGCGTCGTCATCGAATTTAAAGTCGGCGAGGGAGGCGCACATGTCCGTAATCTTGGAGGGTAAAAGCTCCTTGGGCTCCTTGGGAAGGAGTCGCCTGTTGATAAACTCGGCTATTCCCTCTGGTCCCACGCCGTCGCCATCGCCGTAGCCGTGCCCGAGGCCAGCCTGGGTAACCCCGTCGGAATTGAGGATCATGGAATCCCCCAGGCGCAATGTCCCCACGCTCTCGCCGATCATCTCAAAGCCGGCGGCGAAAAAGCGCGGACTTATGACCTTGGCCTTTTCGTCTTGGATTATAATGGGCGGCGGGGACTCGTAGCCGTAGACGTTATACTGGCCATCGGACGTAAAAAGGGCCGCCGAAAAAGCGGCGAAGGGGATGTCCTCCTCGGTCCGGGCGCGGTTCATGCCGCTGGCCACGGTCTCGCTCGCGGCCCGAAGGCTTATCCCCAGCTTGAACATCTCGAGCAAACGCGCGGCGCACAGAGTCGCCGCGATATTGGCGTAGACCCCCGAGCCAATCCCGTCGCAGAGCAAAAAAAGAGTCCCCAGCGAGGAGCGGTGGGAAACGAAATAGTCCCCTGAGACTATTTGGCCGGTCTTAATCCGCTGGCTGACGATGTTGGCGATAAACTTCATCGCGCTTAAGCCCCTAAGCTTCCGGATAGAGATCTATGATCTGTTTGGCTATTTCCTCGCTCCGGGCCGTGCTTTTCCCCAGGAAATGGGCCATCTCCTGGGCGAAACGGATCTGGTGGTCCAAAAACTCGCGCGCGCGCAAAAGGGTCTCCCGTTTAATCACGTCCAGTTGCCCGGAATCGAATTTAATTTTGGAAACGTCCGCGAAGACGCCCACGTACTGCTCCTCGTCCCTCAAAGCGTAGAGAATCTCATGGTAGCGGACTCCGTATTTGGAGCGTATGGACTCAAAAAGCTCCGACCGCTGGGCCGAGAGGCTCTCAAACCCCTCGGCGTTTAACAGATACGAGATCCTCCGGCCCAAAATGGCGTTGTTGCACATGAACATCTTTTGGAAGGAAGGGTTCATCTTGAGGATCCGGAGTTCCGCGTCCAAGATGACTATCCCGTTGGGCATCGTCTCGATGATGCGGTCGGTCCGCTGCTGGGCGAGCCGGCGCGTGTAGGGGATGCACATCTCGGTCTCGGCCATGCCCCGCGCGATGGCCTCCGCCTGCTCGGAGCAGGTTTTGTAGCCGCAGGCCCCGCAGTTGAGCCGGAAGGCGGGGTCGGATTTCCCCATTTTCGCGAGGATCTTTTCGACCTGGGTCGCCCCTATTTCCTCCCAGGCCTTCGGCGCGGGGACAAAGGAGGCCCGCGCCTCGATGGCGTCGCGCCTTTCCGCTGGGTCCTTTTCCGGGTCCTTGGCGGCCCGGTAGTAAGCCACAAGTCTCTTTTGGCGCTCAAAAAGGCTCGCCTCCAGCGGCAAAGCCGGGCCGCCCAAGCAGCCTCCCTGACAAAAGAGGGGCTCCACGATCTTGTAGGAGCGCGCGAGGGAGGGCTCGCTTAAAAGCGCGAGAATAGCGTCATGGCCGCTGACGGAAATAAGGTCCCCGCCCGCGGGGTCCAGCGCCAGGCCCCCGGTTTTAAGCATGCCCCCCTCCAGGGGAAAGAGGCGCGCCACGTCCGCCTTCCGGGTGTTGTCAAAGGAGCTCTCCGGGCAGTCCGCGAGGGAAACCCCGGTCTCCTTCAGCCACTCCAAAAGCTCCGCGAAAGTGAGAACGCAGTCCACGGCTCCCCGGTTTTCGGCCCGGGCGGCCTCCTCTTTTTTGGCGGCGCAGGGGCCGATAAAGACCACCTTCAGGCCCTCCGTCTCTTTTTTAAGGAGGCGGGCGTGGGCCACCATGGGGGAGACCACCGGAATCAGCTCCCCTGTAAGTTCTGGCCTGTACTTTTCCACGTATGAAGTCACCGCGGGGCAGGTGGAACAGATGGTCCCTTTGGCGCTCCCGCCGTTTTCCTCAAAGGAGCGCTCGGTAATGAACTCGGCGCCGGCGGCCGTCTCGGCCACCAGGGAAAAGCCCAGGGTTCTCAAGGCCGAGGGGAGCTTAAAGGCCAGAGGCCCGGGAAAGAGGGCGGCGAAAGAAGGGGCGACGCTCGCGGCCACGGAGGCCTCCCCGCCCAGAAACTCGCGCGCGCTCCCCAAGTCGGAGCG
>JAISCZ010000080.1 GCA_031265205.1 Deltaproteobacteria bacterium | reverse complement strand
TTCCCTCCTTGTCTACTCTAATATTAGAGTAGACATCAAAGGAAGTCAATAGGCATAAAAATGACCAAAAAAGGCCATAAAAGTGAAAATTTATGAAAAAATTGCAAAAAATCAGTATTATAGGCTAATTTATGCTATTAGATCCACTGCCTACCCGCCTTGGATTAAGAAATCTGGCTGTATACTCTAATTTAGATGGAATTTAGGTTAAATAATATTTTTCCCAGCGGCGTCTTGACGGACGCCCTCCAGGCCCCTCGCGCGCCCATAGCCGCTCATAAGTAAAAGACAAGCGCCTCCTCGCGGCGAGCGGGGGGGCGGCGAGCCTTCGCGAGCCCCGCGCGCCGCGAGGCTCTCGCGCGCGCGAGCGAGGAGGCGCGCCCGGGATTTCCTCCAGAGGCGAGCGGGGAAGGACAAAGCGAGCGCGCGGACGCGACTCGTCATCGGCGCGGCCAAGCGGGGCGGAGAGGCGCCGGAAGACTTAAGGCCCCAAGCGAGCCCCCCCCGAGCCAACCCCGGCTAGCTCCCGGGCGCCGCGCCAGCGCCATGGACGCGCGCGCGGCGCTCCGGCCATGAAGGGCGTTCCCCCGGACGCGCGCGCGCCAAGAGCGCGCCTATTTCCCCGCTTTACCCGCGGGCGCGAGGCCTAAAGTCGCGGCGATTCGCCGGGCGGCGGCTTGCGCGTAGCGCGCCCGCTCCTCGGGGTTTAAGGGGCTTTGGGCCGAGGGAGTCTTCGTTCCCAGCGACTCCAGGGACTGGGGAGCGTTAATATATTCCTCTTTGGAGGTCACGCCGTAGTCCTCCTTTAATTTGGAGGCGAAGTTGGCGTTTGGGATTTCCATGAACTTGAGGGCGTGGGCCGAGGAATCCAATACCCCCACTTCCCCTCTCGCCTGTTTGCTCTCCCGCGCGTAGGCCTTGAACCCGGCTTGGGGACTCGCCTCCCTGGGCGCGGACGGTCAGGCCCCGGCGGTTGGCCTGGAGCGTGGCTTCCATAATCTCCTCCGCGGCGCCCTGGATCGCCGCGAAAGCGTCCCCGCCCCCCTCGCGGAGATAGATCGCCGCGAGTTTTTGGAGGCGCGGAAAAGAGAGAGGATCCCCTATCATGGCCGCCTGGGGCGCCGAAAGGCCCACCGTGACGGGCCGGGAGACAAGGGGACTTTGGGCGGTTCGTTGTAGTATTAGGCGCCGCGCGACCGGGAGAGGCGAGGCGGGCGCGGCGTGCCCGCGCCTTAAAGCGCGTCCGGAAGCGCTCGCGGCGCGAAGGCCGCCCCCAGGCTTAACGGCCACGCGGGCGTTCCATGAGGCCACTTCGCGCGGAGGCCTGGCGGCTTTCCGGGAGGCGGGGCGGGGCTCTTGAGGGAGGCGGGGGCTTGGCTTTTCCAGAGTTTTCCCGTAAATTTCGCTACAGAGGGTTAAAAACCCCGGAAATTTTCTTTGGACCGTAATTTTTCCCTTAAGGGAGTTCCCAGTGGACGTAGCTCAAGAAGCGATCGCGACAGGCCTTTCCCCCGAACATCTCATCGGGGCCATTTTGCCTCTTTTGGCCCTGGCAGTGGGGCTTATTTATTTTGGCTTGCGCCTGAAGATGCCGCCCATCGTCGGCTTTTTGCTCACGGGAGTCATTTTGGGACCGGGCGGCTTGAAGATTTTGCCGGACACCGAGATGGTGAAAACCCTGGCGGAACTCGGGGTCATTCTCCTCCTTTTTACCATCGGCTTGGAATTTTCCATTCAGAGCCTCCTTAAGCTCAAACGGGTGGTCCTGTTGGGCGGGGCGCTGCAGATGCTCATCGGCGTGGCCGCGGTCACGCCGCTTACCCTGATTTTCGTTTCCGTTCCCTGGAACACGGCGGTTTTAATCGGGATTTTAGCGGCCCTTTCCTCCACGGCCATCGTTTTGAAACTTTTTCAGGACAAAGGAGAGATGGACGCCCCCCACGGGCGGGGAGCTTTAGGGGTCCTGATCTTCCAGGACCTGGCCGTGGTGCCCCTCTTTCTCATCATGCCTTACCTGGCCGGGGTTCCCGGCGGCTCTCCGCTGTACCTGGTTTTGGCCAAGGTTTTGGGCATCTTGGTCTTGGTGGTGGTTCTCGCCAACTGGGTGGTGCCTTGGGTCATGCTCCGGGTGGCCCAGACCCGCTCCAACGAGCTCTTTCTCTTCACGGTGGCCCTCATCTGCCTGGGGACGGCCTTTTTAACGGAAATCGCCGGCCTCTCGCTGGCCATGGGCGGCTTTTTGGCGGGCATTATCATCGCGGGTTCCCCCTACGCCTATCAGGCCATTAGCTCCATTCTCCCCATGCGGGACCTTTTCACGAGCTTCTTTTTCGTGTCCATCGGCCTTCTGATGGACATTTCATACCTTTTGGCCCATCCCTTTTTGACGATAGGGATAGCCCTCCTGGTCATGATCGTGAACGTTTTAACCTGCGTCATGGCCATGCGCTTTACGGGCCTCAGTCCCCGGGTCTCCATTCTCATCGCCTTCAGCCTCTGCCAGATCGGGGAATTCGCCTTCGTTCTGGCGGTCGAGGGCCAGAAATATAACCTGTTGGCCGGGGATTACATGAAAATGTTTTTAAACGTGGCCGTCCTCACCATGGCCCTCACCCCCGTGGCCATCTCCGTGAGCCGGAGCGTTTCGGCGCGCTTTATCGATTTTCAGATGCCCTTTTTTCCCCAAGACGCCCACGTCTACGAAAACCACGCGATCGTGGTGGGCTTCGGGGTGGCGGGCCAGGCCGTGGCCCGGGCCTCCAAGCTTTTGAAGCGCGAGTACGTGGTGGTGGATCTTAACCCCGCGAGCGTTCAGTCTTTCCGCAAACTGGGCGAGCCCCTCTTTTTTGGGGACGCGGCCAGCGAGCACCTCTTGGAGCATTTGGGGATTCATAAAGCGGCGATTCTGGTGGTGACCATTCCCGATCCCGAGGCCACCCGCCGCATCATCTCCACCGCCCGCAATCTCAACAAAAACCTGAAGATCATGGCCCGCGCCCGTTTTCTCCTCAACATCGCCCCGCTCCAAAAACTGGGGGCCACCACGGTCATCGCCGAGGAATTTGAGGCGGCGATCAAGGTTTTCGCCCTGCTTTTGGATTTTTACGAGCTGCCCGAGGAGCGGAAAAAAGCCCAAATCGCCCTGGCCCGGGCCGCGGATCCCTTAAAATTCCGGAACCTTCCGGACCCCATTCCCGAGGCCCCCCAAGGAGATCCCCCCAGGGGCTAGCGGCGCCTCCCCCAAAGAGGCCTTCCGAGCCTCCCCGCGCGCTCCCGCGCGTGGAGGGGGAAATCGTCGTGGCGGGGCGCTATAATCAAGGGAGCGCGAGCGGAAAGCGGGGCGGCCCTAGGGGCCGCGGCGGCGCCGCCGCGCCTCAGAGGGGCGCCGCGCCTTCACGATCGGGGCTCCCCACGCGACAATGAGGTTTTTATGACTGACGCGCTCACTGAAAAAGATCAGACGTGCGAATATAAAACCCAGGAAGAAGGCTATGTCGCCGAGGTCGTGCCGGTCTTAAAGGCCGTCTGCGACGAGCTCATGGACGTGCGCCGCAAGCTCCCGGGCTTCGAGTACGTGACCACCATGCCCCGTCCCGGGTTCCGGGACGTGGCCAAACTGGTCAATATCTCGCGTTATCTCCTTTTTCCCGGTTTTTTCGAAAAAAGGCAGCCGGCCAGCGAGATCAACGTCAAATACTCCATCGGCCAGCATCTCACCTCCCTTTACCGCCTTCTTTCTTTGGAGATTTATCACGCCATCCGCCATCACCACCTCCGGCACCGGCGGGAATGTACCCACTGCAAGAAGATTTCCCGGTCCATCGCCCTGGGGATTATCAAGAAGCTTCCCCATCTCCGCAAGGTCCTCGCCTCCGACGTGGAGGCCACCAAAGAAGGGGATCCCGCGGCCGGCGATCATTTGGATCAGATTATCTTCTGCTATCCCGGGGTTTTCGCCACCATGGTCTACCGCCTGGCCCACGAGCTCCACGTCAACGACACGCCCTTTTTGCCCCGCATGATGACGGAATACGCCCACGGGAAGACCGGAATTGATATCCACCCGGGCGCGAAAATAGGCCAGAGCTTTTTTATCGACCACGGGACCGGGGTCGTGGTGGGGGAGACCACCGTGATTGGGGAAAGGGTTAGGCTCTACCAGGGGGTTACCTTGGGCGCCCTGTCCCTCCCGAAGGACGCGGGGGTCAGCCTCCGGGGCGCCAAACGCCATCCCACCCTGGAGGACGACGTTATCGTCTATTCCGGCGCGACCATTTTGGGGGGAGAAACCGTTATCGGCGCGAGGTGCGTTATCGGCGGCAACGTCTGGCTCACCGAGTCCATTCCCCCGGACACCAAGGTCTTTATCAAAAAGCCCGAGCTGATTATCGTGAACAACAAGCCGGGCGCCCCCCAATAAAGCCCCCGCTCGCTGTGGGGGTGGCGGGCGAGAGGGCCCGGGCGGGGCCGAAAGGCCGCGTTCGGGCGGCGCGGAGCCGCCGCCCCGGCCTCTTTTGGGGGGCGGGGTGGAACCCTTGGGGGGCTTGGGGCTCACCGGAGGATCGCGTTTATTCCGCCTCGCGATTGACGATCCGATGGCCGGAGTCGAAGGCTTTCCCTAAAAAGCCGCCGAGCCGGTAGTAGCCTTGGCCCGCGAAAATCAGGGGATTGACCTTGAGGGGATCGAGTTCACCGTCCGTTTCCAGGTTTTCCTCGGCTTTGATATCCAGGATTTTCCCCACGAAAAGAACGTGGGAACCAAGCTCGAGGGTCTTATAGAGTTCGCATTCGGCCACCACCGGGCACTCGGCGACGTAAGGGGCGCTCACGAGGGCGCTGTCCACGGGGGTAAGCCCCGTCGCCGCGAATTTGTCGCGTTGCCTTCCGGAGGCCAGGCCCGCGAAGTCGGTCTCGACGTAAAGCCCCGCTGGGGGAAAAGAGACGGTGAAGGCCTTGTGGTGGGTGACGCAGTCAAAGGTGAGCCGGGTGGGCCGCACCGATACCCCGATGGTGGGGGGCGAGGAAGACAGGATTCCTCCCCAGGCGGCGGTCATAATATTGGGATGGCCCTTCTCGTCGTAGGCGCCGACGAGGTAGGCGGGCAGGGGAAAAGCCACGGTCTTGGGGCCGAGGGATTTTTTCATGGGTTTTCCTTTCCGGAAAAGGGGCGTTGGGGGAGGGGCCTGAGGGGCGGGAGCCGGGAAATCCCGCCGCGTGGCAAGGACCAAAAGCGGGGGCGGGGGAGTTTTGACCCGTTTAACGGTCAAAAGGCTCAAAGGCGTGGGTCATTAATATTGCCGATTATACCCCAAGGGTCGGCGGAAGGCCTCGCGGTCAAGGGCGTGACGCGCGTCGGAAGGGCGCGGAGGGTCCGGGTCTCACGCGTGGGGAGAAAAGGCGAATCGGGCGCTAACCCTTGACAAAAGGGGGATATAAAAGTATATTCCAGCTTGTTTTGAGGGCGGCGGCCAAGCGCGGCCCCTTCCCTCGGGACGCCGATTGGCGCTTAAGAGGCAATCTTGGAAGCGCTCATCGCGAGAAATTATGGCCTTGCGCCTTTAGCTCAATGGTAGAGCAAATGACTCTTAATCATTAGGTTGAAGGTTCGAGTCCTTCAAGGCGCACCATCTCCATAATTTTTCGTCGATATCTGGCGTTCCTTTTAAAACTCGACACTGCCTGTAGTAAATTGCGACCTAAGTTTTTGGTAACTTTTCTCGCGTTTGGTAATCTGATTGGTAATCTATTTTGGAGATTACCAAAGATGGTTTTAACGGATAAGATTATTAGGGGTATAAACATTGAAGACAAGGTACAGACCTATTTTGATATTAATGGACTATATCTTGAGGTTAAACCCTCTGGGTTAATAAGCTGGAAACTTTAATATTTTTCAGGCGGCAAAGATACTAGTACCTTGTATCTTGATTTTTTTCGGCTATGGAGGTAGGATCATGGTAACCACATGAGGAGGTTGCCATGGCCAATAGGCACAAGATTTTTCTGACTGACGAAGAACGAACCATCCTGGACAATATCGTGAAAAAGGGAAAGAACTCCGCAAGAGTTATTGTCATGTCCCTGATCCTTATTGTTGTGCGATAAGAGCCCCGAAGGTCGGGGCGCGAAGACTAACGCGCAAATCAGCCAAGAGCTTAACACTACAAAGTACTTTTTTTTCGCTTGACAATTGAATTCTGTCGATTTAAAATTAAAAGTGGCGAATTATAATCATTTGGGAACCCACGAGCTTATGACACTTTAAAGTACTT
>JAISCZ010000002.1 GCA_031265205.1 Deltaproteobacteria bacterium | reverse complement strand
CGCCTCCCCTAGCGGCGTTTATCCTTCGCGACGCGCGGTTACGGACGCTTGAGAGCGGGAGAGAATAGAAAATTTTTGCGCCTAACGTAGCCAGGGAGCTAAAATCCGCCCGGAGAGACGAGTCAAAGCGACGCGCCGCAAAGCTCTCCTCTCGACCAGGGCGCCCCGGAAGGCCGCGCCAGCGTAATCCATGAGAGCGATCCCGCGGGGCTACGGGGTCCAATGGTAAAGCGGACGCGCCACGACCACGCGCCGCGGTCATGAACCAAGATTTCCAGGAAAAACTATCAATAAAGGAAGGCCACCGCGGGATTTAAGGAGGCGAAAAGCTCCAAAAGCCCCGAAAGCGACCTTATCAGTTAGAAAGTTGGGAGTCGCGCGCGATTACGGGCCTTTCCGCCGCTCCTCTCGAAGAGGCCGTAGACGTTCTTTCAGAGTTTCGAAAGGCCTTAAGAGGTCTACGTCGAGCTATAAGACGCCCGCGGGCGTCACGCGGCGAGTTAAAGCGCTAAGGAACTTTTGAAGTATTAGATAGGCTCACGGGAGGAATCCGTCAGTTGGAGCGCCGGAGGCGAGAGAGCCCTCTGCGGCGAGGGTAAAATTATTTTTGTTGACAGAGCGGACAGATAGCCCACGCGCCGCGGAGTCGGCGCGTGGGAGATTCGCGGTAATTCGCGCGAAAAGCTTAGGGAAGCGCTCTGATGGGTGAAAAGCGGACGCGACCGGGGGACGCCAGTTAGCGGCAACAGGCGCTTAAATCTCGGACAAACGTTTTAATTTGGATAAAAAAATTGAAAAGGCAATAAAAACGGGCTATTATATCTCGTGGTTAGCTTTTTCTGAGGTTTTCAAGGGATAAGTTGTGAGAATAGCTATTAAAAATAGTAATTTACCCGACCAGCGCTTTAGCCAAGGCCGCCACGACACTTTTGTCGGCGTTGGCCCAATAATTGCTCTGTCTCTCTCTCTCTCTCTCTCTCTCTCTCTCTCTCTCTCTCTCTCTCTGTGCGGTAGCTAACCGGCCACCTCAAAAATTTCTAAACAACGAAAAGTTCGCGCTAAGAGGAGGCGACCATGCCCTCTCCTAGCAAAAACCTTAATAAAATCGCGCCGCGGTCGCGAGCGTCGCGCGTGGGCCCAAGCGAAGCGCAAAAGAAGCCAAGCCATAATCGCGCGTCGGTTAGCGCCCTTGGGCCTCCAATACCACACTTTGCCGCGGGCGAATTAGCGTTAATCGTCATTCTCGCGCGCGCTTTTCTCTCAAGCGTAAAATTTTCCGTCATTTTCCTCCTATTGGTCACGGGAGAAAAAATCTCTGGAGCGCGGGCTTTCCGCGCGAGGCTTTGGGAAAAATCGCGACATTTTTTCCAAAACCGGAGAATACAATTCTTTTCAAATTTTCGCGCGCTCTTTGCCGATTTTCGAGTCACGCGCTCGCGGCGGACTTTCGCGGGCGTTTTTCTATCCGAAGCTTTCCTTTTTACGCGCCACTTCACCTGATCTCACGTTTTATTACTTGGCGCTTGCGGCTTTCTCTTACTTTTCATGGTCAGATTCCGCTCCTTTTAGCGTATCCAAGAGTTAAGAAAAGCCTTTTTTTGAAATTGTAACGGAAAAAGTTTACGTTTCCGCAATTTTTTTATGCCTTTCAGTTTAGAGCGATTTTTTTGCGCTCCGCCACGCCAAGCGCGTGGCGCAAATGAGGAGATAATCATGATAGGCTTCCGGAGAATCAAAAATTCTCAATGGCTTTTTTGGTCAATTGCCTTACTCGTGGCGTTCGCCTTCCTCGCGGCCGCCTCCCAAACAGCGACGGCCGCGGCGCCGACGGACGTGGTGATTAGCGATAGCTCGGATTTGAACGATCACACTTACGCCGGCGGAACCGCTCTCGGTTTTACGTCATCGAATGACATCTATGTTCCGGATGGCAATACGACACCATCCGCGAGCGGCTTCAATTTAGTAATCGACGCCGGTTCAGAAACTTTTTCAAATGTTCCATTCGTCGGCGGATTGTCAGTTGGCAATGGGACGGTGACCAACAGTGGAGTCGATCTGCGTGACGCGGATGGGTCGAGCGTAACCGGTGGCATTAACAGTGTCGCTGGATTCATGCTCACTCTGGTCGGCGGCGGCGTGTTTGGAGATGGGACCGTTGGAGGAACTGGCGCTGACGATGGAAATACCGTAAAAGTGGGTTTCGCGGTTACCGGCGGCGTGCTTGGCGGTATCGTTTCTGGAGAAGGGAGCGCGATTGGGAACAGCGTAAGCGTCGCCGCGGGCATTGGAGATCCATCTGACGATTTTTATGTCGTCGGCGGCGTTGTTTTTGGAGGATCGTCAGGTGCCGACGTTGCCTACTCCAACACCGTTACCGTGTCATCCGGAAATTTTGTTGGCACTATCAATGGACACGGCAATTTCTTTGGCGCCTTAGTTAAAAGTGGCGTCGTGGGCGCAACTTCCGCGAGTTCAACGGACGACACCAAAGGAAATACCGTGGATATTAGCGGTGGATCTTTTGCCGACGCTATTTATATCAGCGGCGGGTTCGCCGACGACGGTTCGGCGCTTTATAATGATGTTATTATAAGCGCAGGCGCGTTCGACGCGGATGTCACCGTGTCCGGAGGCAGAGTCGTGGCGGATATTACCGCGGCTGCCACAGTTAAAGGAAATGAAATAACCATCTCTGGAAGCGCCACGTTTACGGGCTCCACCGCCGTAGTAGGCGGCGAGATAAACGCCGCCACGAAGGCTAACGCTGTAGTGACGGAAAACAAAGTCGACATTACGCTCGCGGGCTCCACCCACAGTATCGAACATGTTATAGGAGGCGAAGTTACCAGTATAGCCACTTCTATTCCAGGAAATCCCACAATTTCCGAAAATACGGTAAATATTACCGGATCTGGCTCTAACACTCTCACGGTTGACACAATCGCGGGCGGTATGGTCGATGACGCGAATAACGAAGGCGCGTCTTTAACCCACAACATTGTCAATGTTGAAGACATTACGATTGTGGGCAAAGTTTATGGAGCGAACGTTAACGCTAATGGCGTTACCGGCTTAACCGCCACTTTAAATGAGGTAAATCTTACCAACGCGACCGTTACCGGGAGCGTTTACGGGGCCTACAATGACACTAGCGGTGGGAGCGATATCGCCGGAGGGACCAACGCGGTTACCTTCAAAAGCGGAACCAATAGAGTCACCGCTGACGTTAGGGCGGCGGGAACAATAGTCGCCGAAGGCGGAACCAACTACTTAGGCACAAGCGCCAGTAACGCCATTACCGCCGTTAGCGTGGATATCAAGGGAAGCTCAACGAACTACTTTCAGGGCGCTTCCGTTATCACAACGGACGCCAATTTTTCGGAACTAGCGACCGCCAACGTTACCGCCGCGTTTAGCGCGGGCGGAAAAATAGATATCACGGGAGGCGCCAATTTCGATTTTAACGCCGCCGGCGCGTTGACGGCGGTTGGCGATATTAACGTCGGCCAGAATTCAAGCCTTAAAATTCAAAACGCCAGCAACGTGGCGGCCGCGAATATCGTGGTGGCGGAAGACGCGAAACTGGCGATAGGCTCTACCGCCGTCACCATTAACGCCGATCTGGATTTAGCCAACAATTCAATCCTTAGTTTTGGCTGGTCTGGGGCTAGCGGAGGATCCATAACTTTAGACGCGGGGAAAACGACCACCATCGCCGCCGGCGGCGCCGTCACCGTTGAGATTGACGGCACCGTCACCTCCGGAGGAATGATCTTAACCAGTCCCACTGGCGATCTTGACATCAATCAGTTCTTCTCCCTTTATGACTTACCGGTCGAAAACGGCGACACGCAATTAGTTCTCGGCGGCAAATTGTCCCTCGGCGACGCTTTGGCGGCCACCGGCGCGAAGCTTGGCGTCCGCGGGACCCCCAATTACGCCGCCGCCGCTGATCTTTTTGATAGAATCGAAACCAACGCCGCGAGCGACCTGGATTTAATAAACGCGTTGCAAAATCTCGTAATTACCGGGTTGCCGAATCTTCCCAACCCCGAGCTCGCTTTTAAGCAGCTTATCGGCGAATCCTTGGTTAACGTCACCAGCGCCGTGAGCCAGACCACCTTAAAGGCTCAGGGGCTTGTTTACGGTCGTTTGGACCGGATTCGCGAGATTGAGGGAGTCACGCCCCCCGCCGCCGGCGCCTACGCTCCTTCCGCCGGGGATGGAGGCGAATTGAACCGCGTCTGGGTGGGCACCTTCGGGATGTGGACCGACGTATCCAACCGCGACTTCGTCTTTGGCTACGACTACAAGGCCACTGGTTTCGCCCTAGGTTACGATAGGGTCGTGGCCGCGGTCCCTGGACTGCGGCTGGGGATCTCCACCGCCTTCTCCTACGGGACGTTGGACACCAACGATCGCGCGACCACCGTTGATATCGACACGGCGGGAGTCGGGGTCTACGCGAGCTACCTATCCTCCGTTGGCGTCTTCGTGGACGGCTCCATTTCTTACTCCCGGGCCAAAAACGACTACGACACCACCTTTATCTCCGGCTCGCGGAAGAGCGGTAGCTTCGATATCGACAGCTGGCAGTTCGGGGCCAGGGTCGGGGCGGTGCTCAAGGCCAATAACTTCCAGTTCATCCCGAGCGTCGGCGTCCGTTTCCTTACCATTGACCAGGAAGGCTGGGCGGAAACCATCGATCCCGCTCTCGCTCCCTTCGCCAACCGCTTTGACGGCCTCAAAGACCATCAGGTGGATATCCCGATACAGCTCAAGATCAACACCACGATTGGAAGCGGCTCGATGAAGTTCGTGCCCGAGTTGCGTCTGGGCTGGACCATCGCCGCTAAGAGGGCTGACGACAGCCTCCGGTACGGCTTCGTGGGTTCCCCCGAGCGCGCCGAGGTAAGCGGCGTAAAACCCGCCCGGAACGCCTTCAACGGCGGCCTTGGATTCAAGCTCGTCACCGGATCCGGCGCCGATGTCTTCCTCAACTATGACTACGAGGGGGCCAGCGGCTTCAAGAACCACCAACTTGGCGTGGGAATCGGCTATGAATTTTAAAGGTTAGAGAGGCGCGAGTCTTCTCCTCTTTCTCGCGTGGTCACTATCCTTGGGGTTGGGGAAACTTAAGGTTTCCCCAACCCCATTTTTCTCGCGGCGAAGACCCCACGCGCCGGTCGCGCGTCACTTTTCGCCTAAACTTACGCCCCGGTGGCAACCGGCGACAAAGGGCCGCCGACGCGCGCGACCGCGGCCAAGGCCCATCCCACCTCGCGGCGAGCCTTTGCCTAAAGCAAAATTCGCGTCAAAATAAAAAAAATCCCCCTAAAGGTATAATCAGCCCAAAAGCTTCGAGCTCCAAGAAAGGAATGGCGACAGTCAGTCAATCTCCAATGGAGGAAGATTATTGACTATCCTTAGGGTCTCAAGGCTTACGGTAATCACTCTCTGAATGAGCTCCAAGGGGTAGCGGGGATTACGCATGGTTTCGCTAGCCCAAATATTGGCGTCATTGACAATTCCCGAAGCTTTATCGGTTCTGACGCTTTGGTATTTCATTACCCAGTTGAGAGCCGGCTTGCCGCTAACGACATATTGACGCGCTTCCAAGGGTATTCCTTTAAGGGTTATTTTAGAATTATAGATTATAGTGGAAAAATCTTTCTCTTTTCCGATTTTACCGAATTTCATTTGTTGAACGCGATAATCGTCCTCAGTTATTGTTTCTTTCGCGATAATCTTAAGAGGGTATTTTTCGGCCGTTTCAAAATTCAGATGAAGCGAGGCTAGCTCGCGGCCCGCCGCGACAAACCTTAAAAAAGCTTTGGCTTTTTTAACTCTGGGGATCCTCGGCAATTCGCGGGAAAGATTGTCTCCAAATCTCTCCCTGTAATCCAATGAATGGAAAATCCCGTAGATATAGTGAAACAAATCCTGTTTGGAAATAGCCAATTGAGTGTAATAATCTTGAAACCATTTAAGGCCCATATTATTTATCGCGAAATATCGCTTAAATTGGGTATCCAAATTATTATCACGGAATAACGAACCCTCCTCGAAATATTCTGGATTATACAGAAATAAAGGAAAACATTGCGCTCCCGCTTCCAATAAATTTAAATCCGGAATAATATCGGATATAAGAGCCGAGACGCCGTTTCTGGTGCCTATTCCGGAAACGCAGATAACCTGGTTGCCGGCTTCCCGAGACGGAAATATCAGAGGCATTTGATACGTCATTTCATTTAAACGCCTATCAAAATAAAGCCAATTTTTGGTAAATGGCCTATAGAGCGCTCTCGCGAGATTATTCTCGTTAAAACTTAACTCGATATTGTTGCGGATATCCCCTTTCAATCCGCGCGACCAGCTGATATTTTTTTCGTCGTATTCAACAAATTTGTCAACAACTTTTTTCTTTTCTTTATTTCTAATATTGAAATATAACTCATGAAAACGCGTTCTTTCTTTATTATAAAAATTAATTGTTTTATTGATATTGTCCTTTAGAGCGTTTGAGGAAGAATTGTAACACCACGCGTCTCTGTTGGTGACAACGCCCAGAGAATAATTGTCAAAAAGGCGAATTTGATTGTTTGATAATTTATCGCCGATCGCGATATAATTGGCAAAATTATTATCTCTACGATTAACCCAATCATGTTTATTGTTTGGAGATATGGCGATAAATTCATTATTTTCTTTAAAAATCGAAAGCGTTTTAGACGTTTTCAATTTTTCTAATTTCATGGACCGCGAAAGAGAGTCGCCAATATCGCAATAATTAATTTTCCCTTCCCGTTCGCTATTGGAATTTTTAACTAGAAAAGTAATGGCGATCCCAGTCATGCTGGCGCGTCCAAATATATTTTCTCCTTCTTTAGCTTCGCTTCCGTTTAACATATTCTTGCGGATATCGCCACGCAAATTAATCACGTAAATTTTTTGAAATTCATTAACAAAGCTCTTTCTTAATCCATCCATCGCGGGCTTATCGATAAATCCTGAATTAGTCACAAACCCAATAATTCCATCGTTATTTTCCAGGATATCGCTTGCCCATCTAAAAGACCTTATATAACTGTCGTATAGTCCCTTAGAATTTTTAGCGTTTGACTCTTTAACGTATGTCGCGGCGATAGAAGCGTCAAGGCAAGGATAACGGATATTTTTATTATCGTCATTTTCAGATTTTTGCCCGATTGAATAAGGAGGGTTTCCGATGATTACGAGTGGAGCGCGATTGTTCCCATCATTAATCTTAACGCTATTATCATCAAAACCACGTCGAACGCTCGCGTTATTATCATAAGACTTAAAAGTGTCCGTTAGGCGAATTCCTGGAAAAGGTGAATAGTCTTGTCCGACTAGTTCGTGATATACCGATTCGATATTGATTGTGGCGATATAATACGCGAGTAAAATTATTTCATTCGCGCTTATATCATGATGATATTTAAAAGGGAGATCTCGCGGATCAATAATTCCGCTTTGCAAAAGGCGCGTTATAAACGTTCCCGCGCCGACAAAAGGATCGATTACGCGAACGTTTCTATTTCCTAAAGTCTTCCCAAATTCTTGGAATAATAACTCATTTACGCTATGAATTATAAAATCGACGATTTCTATGGGAGTATAGACTATCCCAAGCCTCTGGGTCATTTTAGGAAAAGCGCGCCTAAAGAATTTATCGTACAATTCGACAATTATTTTTTGTTTTCCAATAAAATTGTCAATTCCGTTAACTTTATTTTGCGCGCCCTCCACTTCTTGCCGAACGGAATCGTAAAATCCTTCAAGGCTAACAGCCTCTTTTTCCAAATGGCGCGGAGCTAACGTTTCTAATAGGCGATTAATCGAAACTGAAACGGGATTGAGATTAATAAAGTTATTGTTAGCGAAAACTGAAGCGAACGCTGGCCCGGCAATCATATGTTGGGCCAACATCTCAATTACGTCATCATTTGTGAGGCTGTTATTTAAGTCGCCTCGCAATTCATCGGCAAAAGCGTTAAAGATTTGTATTTCGCTCGTGTTTTTTGAGTCTTCCAAAATAGCTTTTATTCTGTCAATATATGTATTAGCGATCCTAACGACATCGTCCGCCCATTGTCCAAGATAATCCTGATTTCCGATTTTTTTGACAAGTTTGGACACAAAGGCCATTTGGAACGAATAATCGCTATCAATCGCGAAAGAATTACTCTCTTTTGGCTCAAGCGCGTCGCGACGCGTCCCCTTTGAATAATCCGCGCCAGAATTATCGGCGTTATCCTGGCCTTTCCTCTCCTGATAATCGGTAACCGCGATAAATTCAATCTTACCTGACTTGTCTTTTAAAAATTGTAATTTATTTATCCAATTATCAAAACTATTATCATGCGACCGAAGCGCCTGAAGGGTATCCCATACCGCTTTATAAGTCTTATTGTCGTCTAAAGCGGAACGTTTATCAACTCCAGCTGGAATAACCACCGGAAGAATGACATAGCCGAGTTCCTTTCCAGGATATTGGCGCATAACTCGCCCGACGCTCTGGACGATTTCTATCATGGATTCGCGAGGAGACAAAAATATAATCGCGTCCAAAGCGGCAATGTCCACGCCAAGGGCCAGGCATCTGACGTTTGTCAGAATTCGGCAGACATTTTCAGGCGTCTCCTCGCGAAGCCAATTTAATTTTTCATTTTTATCAATGGCGCTCATAGCGCCGTCCACGTGCTTGACTTCGCATTTAATATTTTTTAACCACTCATCCTCCTCACTATCGCTTAAATAATCGCCTATAGTTTTAGAGAACATTTCAGCGACAAGTTTGGAACTAACCTTGTGGGCGCGCGGGGCTCCGTTTTTCCGCGAGCTTACCGGCTCGATAGTTTGACAGAAAGCCACCGCCCTTTTCAGGGGGGACGCGTTAACTCCGCAAAAAGAGTCCGCGGCCCCACGGTTCGCGAGAGCCTTAAAACAACCCACTATTTTCGCCGCGTCGCTAGCGACAAGAGCGTTATCGCCTTCTCCCAATAATTTAATTTTTCTGTTGACGATACTTTCGTCAACTGAAACGACAATAACTTTATAATCCACGAGAATATTGTTATTTACGGCGTCAGTAAACGACAGGCCGTGAAATACCGGTCCGTATTGACTTATATTATCCATAGAGTAAGAAACCACCATGTCCGCGCCGTTCCCGGGAGTTTCTTTAATTTTATATATCTTTGGAGTAGCCGTCATATAAAGCCTTTTTTGGGCTCTCACAAAATCATTGTTATGAATTCTAACAAACGCGCTTTCGTCCTCCTCGCCAATTTCGCGCTCTCTCGCGCCAGTCGTTCTGTGGGCCTCATCGCAAACGACAAAAGAAAATTCGGGCAAGCCGCGCTTCTGCGCTATCGAGATAACGTCAATTGACTGATAAGTGGAAAAAATCACGGTCATACGGTTATTGTCAAAACCGTTTTTGACGGCTTCAAATAACTGTTCCGCGTCGGTCGTGGCTGGATACTGAAGCTCATTGCGTAAAAGAGAAAAGTCGTCAGCGCGATTAATTTTAATTATTCCCACGTCAGAGTCTGAGCAAACCGCGAAGCAATTTAGCGCGATTGTCGATTCCTGAGTCCATTCCGTGATAGTTTGTGAAAGAAGAGCTAGACCAGGAACGAGAACTAAAACGAAACCTCCGCTACCGGCAATTTTTTCGGCTATTTTAAGCGAAATAAGGCTCTTTCCGGAGCCGCACGCCATTATGAGTTTCCCGCGCTCGTTTTCTTTAAAACAATTTACGGTCTTTTCGATCGCTTCCTCCTGATAAAGGCGCGGAATTTTTCTGGCTCGCAAAGGGATCGTTTTCGCGCTAAAATCATGCTGATTCCAGTCCAATCGGCTAGCGCTTAAAGCGTCCACGCCGATTATGTTGCAGGGAGGAGTCAATCCCGCTAGAGCCTGGATAACGTTTTGGCCTATTTTGCCCGTGGAGACAATGAATCTTTGCGTGAACTCCGGTCGCGCTGAAGCCTCGATAAAATCGCTGATATCAGACATCTGAAGACAGTAATTTTCATCATTAAAATGACTCTGAATCGCGCAAAATTCTTGCCGCGATCCGTCAATTTCAGCGACTAAATCTATTCCAATCGCCTTCTTTCGCGCGTCAATCTCATTGTGTCGCCTATTTAGTAAATTTTCCCAATCGCTATAGGTCCATATTTTAGTAAATTTTTCTCTATAATACGGCTCATTAGACAAGTAACTGATTACAAGACTGTCAAATAGCTCTCCTTTTTGTTTTTCAGACAGAGCCTTCCTTTTAATATCGTCAAGAATGGCGTTTAACGCGACGCCGTTAGCCATGTTATTAGCGTAATTCATACTCTCGCGCTTGATCGTGCCCTAGAACATCCCTCAATTATTAAGTGAAACTATCGTTACGGCTGGCCAGTTATCGGTAATTTCAATACCTTAACGCGAACTTTATTATTTAAGTCGCGGTCGCGCTATCCACTTTCCCGTTCGCGTTAACTTTACCCGCTATAAATAGCGGCAAATTGATCCGTAATAACAAAATTAAGTTTCTTTCAAGTAAACCATCGGAAGCGCGAAAATCGCGTTCGCGAAATTTTCCAAAATGGAAATCATAGGGTTTTTACGCCATTTACGCTTTAGCGTCAAGGCGCTTAAGGATACCGCGACCGCGCGCGCCTATATTAATCCTGGTTAAGAGAGTACTTTATTAATTAATTTTTGAATTTTATCTAAATTAGGCGTAATTATTTCCTTTTCAGCGTCATCAAATTTAATTTTCACGAATTTCTCCAAAAAAAGAGCAAAAATGTCGGCTCGCGAATTCAGCCGCGCGATTTTTTTATCCTGAGTCGCGGTATCCGCGGAATTTTTCCCGCGCGAGATTATCTTTTCGCCTTTACCGCCTATTTCCCTTCTTCCCTCGCGTTTTCTCCCAATAACCGCCTTAAATTCATTAAATTTTTTCATTCTTAGATCTTGGCTTTTGATTTTAGCGAGCTGCAAAAGCCTATTGATTGACCATTTATTGGACTTTAAGGCTTCCTCTTTGATAGCGTCGTCAAGCGTGCTTATTTTAAGTATTTCTGAAATATAGTTTTCCGAAAGATTGACAATCTTCATTAATTCGCTTTGCTTGACATTCTCATTTTCGCCTTGCATTTTAGACAAAAGTTGCGCGAAAGCGTTAGCTTTCTCGATGGGTAGCAGATCGTCCCGATGCAAATTTTGCGTTAAGGCCACTATTTTATAGCCTTCGGAATCGCTTGAAACTACCCGGCATTTGATATTCGCGAAATTGAGCTCTTGGCAGGCTCTCCAACGCCTTTCGCCATCTACGATTATATAAAAACCATTCTTTTCCTCATTCTCGCGCACCAATATAGGGTCAAGCAAAGAATTGGCTCCGATAGAATTTTTTAAATTGTTTAATGTTTCAGAATCAAATATTTTTCGCGGTTGGCGCGGATCGGGTTGAATTAAGGCGATAGGGATAGCTAAAACCGCGTCGGAAACTATTATTTTATCTGAAATAGGCTCTTGTTTTGACTTTGGCATTTTAACTGACGAGTCATCCTCCACGGCTTGAGAAGAGTCATTTTCAGCGCATTAGGGCTCTTTATTCAGATTAGGTCATAATTTTTCGCTTTTCGCTTATTTTTTTTAAATTTTATTCTTCGGAGTTCCGAAGTTGGGCCTCTCTCTGAAATCAAATGTAATTAAAAATTATACGATTTAGCGATTATAATTGTTTGTCCGGGAAAACTGAATATACGTTAATTCTTTAAAACATACGCCATTATGCGAAAATAGCAATCGCCTGTCAAGAGAGATTTTCCATTTTCCGCGATAATTAAAGCGCTTTCGCGGTTCGCCCGGCTTAAAATTTTTTCGGGCCATACAATCAAGAGCTCTCTACCGCCCGAAATGGCGCCTTCGAACATACTCGCCGCGAACTCCCCTCGCGCTTCATAGTCATCGCCCGCGAAGCGCGAAACCCTTATAAACCATGAAGTTTTGATGACGCCCCGTATCTTTTATCCTAAAAGCGCGACTAATACGCGCGATTTCCCCAATTGCGCGCGTATAGGCGACGCTTCGCCTTATCTTCTCACTAGCGCTCTTCGGCAAAACGCGTAGCGCTCTTTTCAGCCAATATTAATTAATCAAAAATTTCTCCCATAAAATTTTTCGTTCAATTTTTAATTTTTACCTACCTTTTTATTCTAAACGCCGTAAAAACTGGCGTAACGCGTCGGCGCGTCCTCCTCCTTCGCGCGCGGTATTTTCTTCGCGCGTTCGCGAAAACTCGCGCCTTAAATGTTCGCGCGCCGCGAAACCTCTATTTATCCGTAAAGCGTTCGAATGGGTTATTTCTCCTCGTCTTTTCGACTCCACCCAAAAAAAACGCGCGGGACGGGCTATCCTCTTTAGCCACCACGGTCAGAAAACCCTCGCTCCTTTGCCAAAGGCCTTCTCCCAAGCGCCTTTAGCTCGCTCTAGAAGGAAAAGGAGACTCCCGTCGAACTCGCTTCATCCCCAAATTGGCCTTCAGGCTTAAGATCCCAGCGTTTCCCCAATTCCTCGCCTCGCGAGGCTTAATTCCGCGAAACCCCGAGAAAAATTAGCCGCCTTAGCGTCTATTTAGACGAATAGGCTCTTCCAGCGAACGCTTTAACCTCATTAACAAATAGCGATAAGACTAACCCTCGCTAAAATCGCGCTATGTTCACGCCTTACCTTTTACGGCCACTAATAATATCTTCTTTTATTTCTTAATTATTCTCTATATCTCTATATATGTTTTAATTATCGTAAATAATATTGTTAACGTTCTCTAAACGCGCGCCGCCAAGCCTCCACCTTCAGCCCGCCCCGCCAGACGCCCAGGATGAGCCGCGCGCCTCGTTCACTTCCCTGCGCGCCTCAACAGCGTTTTGACGCCCACGGTCGCGCCCTGAAAGCCAAGGAATATATCTGGGAGCCAAATTTTTTCGCGCGAGCTAACGGACGCGCGCTCAAATATCTTTACGCCTTTCTTTCCCTCGCGCCTGACCGTGGCGACGCGACTCGCGGACAACCTATCTCGACCCGCCGCCGCGCGCCTTCCCTCAAAGGGACACTAGTCGCCGCCAGGTTTCAGGGTTCCTTTCGGGCGCGCGGTGGCTCGTCTCTTAACGCTGGGAAGCGAAAGCGTCCAATCCGAATTAAATTTCTCTCCATTCGCTAACGCCTTCCGGCCCCGGCGCGTCTTTGGACGCTTCCTTGGAACGCTTCCCTTGAGAGTTTCCTTGGACCGTTTCCTTGGGAAGCTTCCTGGAGGAGCTCCGGAGGCTCTTCCTTTAAGGCGCTGAAGAACTTAGGGGCAAAGGTGAAAATAATACTTGACGCCGCTGAGTTTTTTTTATATTATTCAAAACGTAATTGGAAATTTTCTTTATTTTTTTTTGGCCCTCCTGGCTTGTCTGGGGGGGCCTTTTTTATGGACTCTAACTGGATTTCCCTTTCGGCCGCCCGTCTCCCTGGCGGCGTTTCTTAAGGGGCGCGGTCGCGCGGACGCGGGGAATCGGAGCGCGGCGTTTTTTTAAGCCCCAAAAGGCGGCGGGGATTATTTCGCGCCCGCCCTCAAGAACCGCTCCCCAACGCCTTCAAACTTTCCTCGCCCGAGCCTATCTTTGCCCAAGCCCCAAGCCGCGCGGCGCCGCGAGCGCGGTTCCGCGTGGCTTGGGGCCGCCCTTGGATTGGGTCCCCCCAAGTGTCGAGCCTTTAGGGAGGGGCTCCGCTTAGGCGCGCCGCCCGCGCGCCAATGTCGGCGTTAAAACCCCAAACTCCCACGCGAGTTGAGCCCCGCGAAGAGCCGGGGCCGCCCGCCAAAAGACTGTCGGGCCGTCGCGCCGTCGGGGGAGTCGCGAAAAATTGACAGGCGCGCGTAAAAAAGAGTAAAGTAACTTTTGAAAAAAGAAACAAAAGTTTGTTTTGGCCCTCCTGGCTAGTCTGGGGGGGCCTTTTTTATGGGCGCTAGCGAAGATTTTCCTAGCGGACGCCCGTCTCCGGGCGGCGCTTTTTAAAAGAGCGCTCGCGAGGGCGCGGGGGTCGAAGCGCCGCGCTTTTTGATACCCCTTAAGGCGGCGGGAATTTTTCCCATCCCGCCCCAAGAGCCTCTCGCCTTCGCCCAAAAATTTTCTAGCCCTCGCCTTTCTTCGCCACACGCTCGAGGCCGCTCGGCGTCGCGAGCGTGGTTCCGCGTTTTTGCCCTCCCTTGGGTTGGGTCCTCCAAAAGGGCAAGCCTTTGGGGATTGGTTCCGCCAGAGCGCGCCGCCCCCCGCGAACGCCAGCGTCGGCGTGCCCCCCCAAACTCCCACGCGCGACTCGGGCCACGGTTAATTTATCACGGTCGCCCGGAACTTTTTTTAGCGCGCGCGCCCCCTCGCGACCCGCCAACTAAAAATTAAAGCGGCCCCAAGCCCACGAGGCCCGCCCTGAGGAACCCTTAAGAAGCCCTGAAAAGCCATGAGAGAGCCCTTAAAAGCCCTGGGGAGAGAAACCTGGGAAACCCTCCGATTGCCACGGGAAGCTCCTCGCGCGTTCCTCGCCAAGCCCCGCGCCCCCGAAGCGCCCTGGGGAACTCCAAAACTGACGCTGGCGCCCCGAGCCGAATGTCGCCAAACGCGAACTCTAAAAAAATTTTTTGAAGGCGCCCCTGGCCTTTTTGAGCGCGACCGCCAGGGCGCAGAAGCCGATGGAAATAAAGACCACCGTGGCCCCGGGGGTTGTGTCGATAGAGGGCCTATTGGCGAGAAAGAGACCCGCCTGACCCGAGACGACGGAAATGGCCATGGCCGTCCAGAACATTCCCCGGCCCGATCTGGCGAGCATCCTCCCCGCGGCGGCGGGCGCTATCAGAAGCGCCGTGACCAGCAATACCCCCACGGCCTGAACGGCGATCACCACCACCACGGCCATAAAGCCCCCGAAAAGATACTCGCTTACGGCGTCGCCGCCGTAATTGGCGGGGGCGATGGAAGAGAGCATGAGGCGGTTATAGAAAACCGCGAAAAAGACGACGGAGAGGATCGCGAGGATTAAGAGCAAAAGCAGCCCCCGCTCGTCCACGGTCAGAACGTCCCCTAAAAGATAGCGCGTCAGATTCGACTGAGACGAGGGATAACGGCTCGCCAGCGCCAGACCAAGGGCCACGCCCCCGGAAAAAACGAGCCCGATCACCGTGTCCGAGGCCAAATCGCTGTGCCTTAAAAGATAAATGATCGTGAGTCCTATAAGGACCCCAAATACGAGGACAGTCGCGTCGATGGGGAGACTGAAGATCAGCCCCAGGGCCAGGCCCCCAAAAATAGTGTGCCCCGCCGCGTCCGGAAAAAAGGCCATCCTCCGGCTCACCACGAGCACCCCAGTCCCCCCGGAGGCGATGGACAGAAGGAACAGGGCCACGGCGGCCCGCCGCATGAAGAGGGGCTCGTATAAAAAAGACAGAAAACCGTAAAGGGAGTCGCCCATCGTCTTACCGGCCTCCGCGCGCGCGCGCGCCATCTGGCTCGCTCTCGCGGCCATGGTCGTGGCCGTGGCAATGGTCGTGGCCATGGCCATGCCCGTGACAATGGTCATGGGAACTCCCGTCGGTCGCTGGGAGGGAATCCTCAAAGAGAAGGCTCTGGTGCAGCCCAAAGGCCAAGGACAAAATGGCGGGCCGAAAAATATCCCGCGGCGGCCCCTCGGCCACCACCGTGCGGTTGAGGCAAATGATCCAGTCCCCGTGGGCCTTGGCCATGGCCAGATCGTGGCTCACCATGATAATGGTGAAATCCTTCTTAAAGGTCTCCAGAACCTCGCAGAGAAGCTGCTCCCCGTAGACGTCGACCCCGGTCGCGGGTTCGTCGAGGATTAAGATATCCGGCGACAGCGTGAGGGCCCGCGCCAGAAAGATCCTTTGGGTCTCCCCGCCCGAGAGGGACCCCAGAGGCCGGTCCAGAAGGGCGTCGGCCCGGACCATTTCCAGGTATTTCCGGTTCTGGGCCCGGGTCCGGGACGGAATCCGCAGCCACATGGGCCACCGGGTCCTCCCGAGGGACATAAATTCGTTGACGGTCAAAGGCAGGCGCCGGTCAAAATCCAAGCGCTGGGGGACGTAACCGAAGACCGGTTTTTCCGGGGTAAAGAGCGCGCTCCCGGTAAAGGCGATTTCGCCCAAAAGGGCGCGCGCCAGGGTGCTTTTCCCGGCCCCGTTGGGACCGATAATCACCGTCTGCCGCCGGGTGGGAATAGTGGCGCTCACGCCCTTTAAAATAGAGCGCCCGTCAGCCTGGACCCCTAATTCCCGCATGACGACGGCGGGCTTGGGTTCCTGGAGCGGCTCTGGGGCCTGGATTGAGTCTGGGGCCGCCTCCGCGGCCGAAATATCGCGCATGTTAAAACCCCGAAAATGTCCCCCACTCCGGCCTTAAAGCCCTTTTTGGCGCGCTAAAGGGGTCTCCGCGCGGCCCTCCCGCGCCTCTCCCGGCCTGAATCCGCCGGCCCGGAGCCGCGCCTCTTCTAGCCTTAATCCGGGCCTCTCCCAGCCTTGGCTGGGCTTGGGCGGGACTTGAGGGGCCCCGAGCCCCACGGGCGCGCCGCGCGCGAAGCCCTAAGGGCCTTTCCGGACAAGGCTCGCCTCAAGCGCCCCTCGCGTTTTTCTCGGGCGCTAGCCCGCGTTCACCGGGAAAAGCTTTAAAAAGATCCGTAAATCCGAACGGAGGACTTCCTGGTAATAGTCCACCGGAGGGTCGGCGGCGCCCGCGGTCACGGGATCGATTACGGCCACCGGGATCGAGGTTTCGGCCCCCAGGGTCTGGGCGAGCTTGAGGTTCGCCTCGGGGTCGAGCAAAATCGCCGTCACGCGCTCAGCCTTAATGAGCGCGCTTAAGGCCTGGAGCCTCCGGGAGGACGGGGCCACCTCGGGGGCGGGCTCAATGTCCGCGAGGACGCTAAGTCCCAAGTCCTGGGCCAGATAGTCCATAAAACCGTGGCTCGTGACTATCTTATAGCCCCGCCGCGTCTTTTTGAAAAGCGCGAAATCCGCCTCCAGGGAGGCCACGTCCTTTTGGAAGGCGGCCAAGCGTTCTTTATAGTGGTACTCCCCGCCTGGGTCCCGGCTGATAAGGGCGTTCGCGATGTTTTCCGTCATGAGGGACGCGAGCCGGGGGGACAGAAAGATATGGGGATTGGGGCTTAGGGCCACGGCGGGGTCCTGGGTCTCCCCGGGGAGCGAGAGCCTGCCGTAAGAGAGGGCCAAGGTGGGGACGTTCTGGCTCGCGTCGATTAAAAAAATATCCGTGGGGGCGACCCTTAAGGCCCTCTCCAGGTAAATCTCCAAACGCAGGCCGTTTTCCACCAGGATCTTCGTCTGGGTGAGTTTTTCCAGGTCCTGGGGCTGGGGATTGAATTCGTGGGGACAGCCCGTGTCCGGGCGGGTCATGAGCTCCACCCGAAAATAGTCCCGCCCGTAATTGAGGTAACGGGTAAAGAGCCAGACCGGGTAGCTGGCCGCGGCGACGCGGTCGCCCTGGGCGAGCGCCGCCCGCGAGGCCCCTAAGGAAAGTCCGGGCCAGGGCCCCCCAAGCCCAAAGGAGAGAAAAAAGGCGAGGGCGAAGGCGAGCGCGAGACGCGGGGCATTCCCCGGGCGCCGCCTCAAAGCGGATAAAAAGAGCATATTCCACCGAAAAGAAGGCGTAGCCTTCTTAATGTCGGGCGAAAGCCCGCCTCTCCTCGCGGACCAGCGTCCAAGCGTCGCGCGGGCGAAAAAAACCCGCCAAGCGCCTTTTTTAGAGGCGCGCTTGAGCCGCGCGGGAAAGCCCCGCGCGCCCTTGCCGATTATGCCTTAACGCGCCGGGAAAAGCGAGAGCGCCTCCCGCTAGCGGGCTTCCCTTAAGATCTTGGCCGCGGGGGAAGCCCCGGGCACCATCCTGATCTGCTGGGTCTGGTCCGCGGGCGAGAGAACCCGGGCGAGGGAAGTGCGACCGGCCACGTCAGGGCCGCCCAGGGGCCTGGGCTGGGGCGGTCGCGCCTGAACCGCCCGCACCGCGGCTGGCGGGGCCAGGGGCTTCGCCGCCCCCGGGGGGGCCTGGGTAATTAAATTGGTTCGCGCGGCGGGGGACAGCGGGGCCGGCGCGGCGCCGGCCGGGGCCGGGGGAACGCCGCCGCCGCTATCGGCGGGCGCCGGGGCGGTCCCGCCTTGATGGGCGGCGGCCTTGCGGGCCGCGAGTTTGGCCAAGGCCGAGGGTTTGCTGGCCAGGGCGAGGTTTCCGGGGGCGGCGCCGCCCCGAGGGGCCGAGGCTATGGGCCGGGAGCCCTGGGGGAAGGTTCCCGCGGTGCCGATGGTGGAGGTGAGCTGGTTCACGTAGGTGCGCTCCAGCTCGATCCGGTTCTGCATCATCTCCGAGAGGCGGTTGCCGGAATCGTTGAGCCGCAGGACCAGGGTATTGATGATCTGCTTGGCGATATCCGGGTAATTGTCCAGCACCTCGCCCAGCTTGTCGCCCGGAAAAATCTTGACGATGCTGCGGCCCTGGCTCTTGATGGTGGCGCTGCGCCTAGAGCCGATTAAGGAACTCATCTCCCCGAAATAGGTGTTGGTCTGGGAGATCTCGGCGATGAGGTTTTGGCCCTTATACACCTCCAGGCAGCCCTGGATCAGTTTGTAAAAAGAGGTGTCCGTGTTGCCCTCTTTGATGATGACGTCGCCGTTCTCGAAGACCTGCTCGTCGGGGTTGAGGAGGTAGTGGGGCAGGCTCTCGCGCTGGATAACGGTCTTCTCGAGGATCTGGGAGAGGGTGGTAATCCCCTGCTGGGTCTTTAAAAGCCCGTCTTGGCGCAGAGTCGCCATGCCCTCTTTGAGGGCGATCTTGCGAAGCTGGGCCTCGCTGACCTTGGAGGCGATGGCGTCGGCGAGGATCTGGGTGTTTTCCATGACCTCGAAAACGCCCAGGCGGCCTTTGTAGCCCGTGCCTTTGCAGGTGGGGCAGCCGCGTCCCTCGTAGAGCTGGACGGTGGAGATCTCGTTGGGGTCGAACCCCGCCTCGATGAGCTTGTTGGCGGGCAGCTTGGGCATGGGCTGGCGGCAGTTGGGGCAGATGCGCCGGAGGAGCCGCTGGGCGGAGCAGAGGATCAGGGCCGCCGCCACGTTGAAGGGGGCCACGCCCATGTCCACGAGACGGGTCACCGTGGAAGGCGCGTCGTTGGTGTGGAGGGTCGAGAGCACCAAGTGACCGGTCATGGCCGCTTCCACCGCGATTTCGCCGGTCTCGATATCCCGGATCTCGCCGATCATGCAGATGTCGGGGTCCTGGCGGAGGAAGGCCTTGAGGGCCTTGGAAAAGGTCATGCCGACCTCTTTGACCACGTTGACCTGGTTGACCCCGGGGAAGTTGAACTCGACGGGGTCCTCGGCCGTGAGGATCTTCACGTCCTCGGTGTTGCGGAGGTTCAGGGTGGAGTAGAGGGTCACGGTCTTGCCCGATCCCGTGGGGCCGGTGACCAGGAGCAAGCCGTTGGGGCGGTAGGCCGCCCGCATGAACTGATCCAGGTTCTTCTGGGTGAAGCCGAGCTTGGTCATGTCCACGTTGAGGCCGGACTTATCCAAAATACGCAGAACCACGCTCTCGCCGAAGAGGGTCGGGAGCGAGCTGACGCGGAAATCGATCTCCTTGTTCTTGCCGATGCGCAGCTTGATGCGCCCGTCCTGGGGAACCCGGCGCTCGGTGATGTCGAGGCTGCTCATGATTTTCAGGCGGGCGATGAGGGCGTTGCGGATCTCCAAGGGGAGGCGGGTGTGCTTGTAGAGGCTGCCGTCCATGCGGTAGCGGACGTAAAACTGCTTTTCGAATGGCTCGATGTGAATGTCCGAGACCCCGTTCTGCACGGCCTGGATGAGAATCTGGTTGGCCAGGTTAATGATGGCGCTGTTTTCGGCGCTATAGGTGTCCGGCGGGGGCTCGTCCTCCGCGCCCTTGGCGTCGCCGAAGGAAAAATCCTCCAGGGCGTCGGAAATGAGCGCTCCCAGGTTGTCCACGGTGACCGGGCCCTGCTCCTCGACCACGGCGTTGGGGTCCAGGGGCGCGAAAAAGGAGGCCTCTTCCGCTTCGTCGATGTGATAGTGGACCTTAAAGGCGGTCACCAAATCCCGCTCGTTGACCACCACCGGCACCACTTGGAGTTTGGTGAGGGTGGTCAGCTCCTCCACCACCTTGTTGTTGGTGGGCTCGAGCATGGCGATCATCACCTTGTTGTCCTTGACCTGGTAAGGGATGACCATGTACTTCTTGGCGGTGGCGTAGGGAACCAGCCGCAGGGCTTGCTCGGGAATCTCCCGGTCCGTGAGGTTGACCATGGGGTAGCTGTACTGCCGGGACAGGACGCTGGGAATGGTGTTGGCCTCGACGTAACCCTTGCGGAGGAGAAAGCGGGAAAGAAAATCGTTGGGGTGCTGCTTCAGCCACTTGGTGGCCTCTTCCAGGTGTCCCCGCGTAATCTGGCCGGCCTTCAAGAGGTACTCGCCTAAAATCAGCTTATAATTGTCCGATTTCTGGTCCTTGACGGTATTTGACAGAGTGGAGCGTCGGCGAGAAATCTCCGCCATAAAAAACCTCCAAGCGAGTTAGGAACCGGGAGTGGCGGCCCACCCCCTAAAGCGGCGATCCCCCGTGGAACGCCGAGGCGGAGCCGCCCAAGGTTTTTTTTAAAAACTGTCCAACTGTCCAAATTTTTAAAAAAATCCCTTTTTTTCTCCGTGGGGAGCGCCGTCGGGGCCCAACGCGGGCCTAGGCGCGACGGCGCGGCAAGTCAAACAAAGTTTTAAGCGAGAGCTTGGGCTAGGGCCCGTCAAAGGAAACGCGGCTCTCCTACTTTATTAACGGCTAGCGATGATTCAATCTTAAACTAAAAATGAATCAAACTCCAATATTAGATCTCTTTGTTCGACAAATATCTAAATTGAAAGCGTTGGCCCGAAAAACCCCAAGGCCCTAAGTCAGGGCGTCTTTCCAGCGCGAGTCCGTCAAGTCTCAAACGAAAGGCGGGGAAAACACAAAAAGGCGCGTAGAGAGGGGATGCGTGGGGAAAATCTTGGGGGGCCTCTCCGAGAGAGGGGCGACCAGGGGCGAGGGAAACAATCCAGCCGAAAACATAATAACAGAACGCGTCTTTTGACGCAACGGATTTGCCGTAAATCAAGAAAAAAACTCCTTTCCCCGCCTTTGGCGCGCCAGCGCCCTCCCGCGCCCGGGCCTTGGTATCCGTTCACGGCTTTTTTTACGCCGTAGGGAGTACATTTTGGCGCTAAATTTGACGTATATGGTGGCAGGGCCTCTGGAGGCGAGGGCTTTTTGCCGCCGCTCGCGACCATATGGCTAGCTTCCTGAGCGAGGAAAAGCCATTGGCGCCAACTTTTCTTTGAAAACGGCTCCAATGAGGGATTTTTCCCTCATGAGCCTTCGTGAGACGCTCCCGCGAAGGGGATGTCTCGCGAGGGCCGTCTTGGAAGCTTCTCATGGCGCTCGACCACGTTTTTCGCGAAGCCGCGGCCTCTCTTGGGACAGAGAACTCCTAAGGCTTTAAAGAAAGCGTTTTCAGGAAGCTCGCCGTGGCTAAAGGCTGAAACGGAAGGAGGCGAGGCTCTCGCGTTGAGCGCTCGCGCCTTGGCCTCAGATATTCCTCAGAGGTCCAGCCGCGCTTTAGAGGGCGGGCGCGACCCTGATGGCGTTGGCCGGCGGCTTCCAGGGAAGCCATGAGACCCCTTCTTGGGGCAAGCCCCAGAATCCCCTTTAGCGGACTCTTAAGGCCACTAAAGAGCGTTTTGGAGGGGACCTTTGGGTGAGCGCGGACGGAGGCCTTGAAAAGCTTCAACGCCGCTTCAAGAGGCTTTCGTTTTGAAGCGGTAACGCTGGAGGCGGCCGTCTTGGAATTGCCGTTCGCTCTTTTCCACTCCGCTGAAATGGGAGCGGGGCTTTTACCCGCGTTCTTCGTGGTTCCGTTTCTGGTCTGGGGCTCCGCGAGGACTTCCTCTGGAGGTCGGGCTCTGGCCTTGGATTTCTTGAGCTCGCTCTCCGAGATTCCTTTTCCGGTCAAGGGCTCCGAGGGGATTTCCTCTGGAGCTTCACTATTTATAATCACCAAAGTTTATGGTCTAAGAAATTAACCCTTCTCTTTCGAGCGCTTTTCTTATATCCTCAAACGCTGAATCAATTTTTCCTTTCGGGAATCGTATTTGCCCGAGGCCTTGAATATTGGAAAATTCTTCACAGCCATCTTCAAGTACAATAATAGCTCTCTTAAAACCTAATCGTCCCTGAAATAAACCCGCTTCACGCGCCACGTTCATTCTTACTCGAACACGTCCATCAGCGGTAATATCATCAGCCGTCATAACTAAAAACGCTATTTTTGCGGAATCAAGCATTTCCGACAGACTTTCTATAGTAGTTTCTCCCGCCACAGGCGCTCTATTAAATTCATCCCAAGGCAAATTCAGCCGATCTCGCGTGAAATTTTTAAGCTCAAGCCACGCTAGAGAACTCCCGTGACCTATAAAGACACGTATTCCAAGGCAGTCGCGACGCGCGTCAATGTCATCGAGTTGTAGTTGAATATACGAAATGGCTTGTGACACGATATTCGCGCAATTTTTACGCGCTTTAAATCCAAATTTGCTCGCGACCGCTAATTGACCCTTTCCCTTAAATCCCTTTTCGTCGCGAAATTCTGTCAGCCTCTTTTCAAGTTTGTTCTTATTCACGAGGCGGTCGCCAATTTCGTTAAAAGATGCTCCGCTAAATAGGCGACCGCCGGCACGGCCACCGCGTCGCCCATGGCTTTATAGCCATCGTTATACTTGCCGGGAAGACGGTAGGTTTCGGGCGCTCCCATCAACCTGGCCGTTTCCTTCACAGTCAAAAGCCGCGCCCGCCAGTTGCCGCGTCGGCGGATAACTAAATATTGGCGACTGCTGCCACCCTGTGGAGTCCGTAAACAGCCGGCGACATCGTCAAAGCGCAGTTCTAAAACCTGGCGACCGCTTCGAATCCGTTTATAGCCGGGCGCGACCTTAAGCCCGCTCTCTTGGAGGCGGCGCATGTGCTCCGCGGGGATCAGGGCCAAAGTTTTTTTGGAAATCGCCTCATCCAGGCAAGGGGCCTTCCAATCGATGACGCCGGAAAGCGAAAGCCGACGCGGCGCCGGCTCGGGCATCTTCCACCAGAGCCAGTCGTCCAGTCTCTGAGCCGCTTTGATGACGGCCTTGGAATGAAGCCAGTTCGGCCCATCGTCCAAAAGCTCCGTAGGCGGCGCCGCGGTTTTATGGACGCCAACAACAAAAACGCGGGGCCTAGATTGGGGCAGCCAGCGAACGGCGTCCAGGACAAACGCGCCGACACGGTAGCCGCGCTCAGTCATGGCTTCGTGGAGCTGACGATATTGGCTGCCTCCATCCCAAGCCATCAAGCCCACGACATTTTCCGCGACCAGTATAGGCGCTGCTTCCGGAATCTCGTCCATAACCCGCAGCCATTCCCAAACCAGGCCGCTGCGGCTGGCCTGAATGCCGGCGGACTTGCCGGCCAGGGATAAATCTTGACATGGGAAACTGGCCCACGACAGGGCGGCGACGGGCAATTCGCGCCCGTCCACGCGGGTGACGGAACCCAAGTGAAATTTTTCAGCGCCGTGATTAACGCGAAAGACATCCGCCTTTTTGGGGCAAATGTCGTTCGCCCACAGCAAGCTAAAATACGGCGACAAGGCCTGGCTCACCAGGCCGCTACCGGCGAAAAATTCTAAAAAGCCAGGTTTGGCCAACGCTGTCGCCGCAGGCGGAACATCTGACGACTCAACCTTTCTGTGACGAATCGTCATTACCATAATGAATCAATTTTCTTGCGCTCAAAATATCACCATGACTCATCCGCGAGACGTGGTTTAACCTCTTCAGGCCGATACGGCTCACTATACCATTATATTAGCGCTTTCACGACCTGACTTGTCAACCATTCAACCCTTTAACCCTTTTGCTTCTTTGCATCTCGCTTCTGGGGTCGCTTAATTTTGCCTCCCAAAATCCGGTCGTTTGAAGATGGCTTAAAGGCGCGTTCGCGGCCGCGGCCCCCTCGTTAAAAGCCGCCACGCTCGAAGACAGTGGCCTTCCATGTTAAAGAAGGAAGGCGCCCAGAATCGGGCTCGGGCCGCGAACTCCCGCCGTCCTCCTTGGCCGCGGCTCCGTCCCTTCCGCCGCGCGGAATTCATTTT
The DNA here is from genome assembly GCA_031265205.1 of Deltaproteobacteria bacterium. Classification (GTDB taxonomy): domain Bacteria; phylum Desulfobacterota; class Desulfarculia; order Adiutricales; family Adiutricaceae; genus JAISCZ01. The sequence continues at coordinate 7,234 of JAISCZ010000002.1, read as the reverse complement.
TCCGCGCGCGCCTCTGGCGACCTTAAATGGGATTTAGGTAGGACGCGGAGCCAAATTTCCCGTAACCGTGGTTGGACAGAATTGTCTCGCCCTGTCGCTTCTTATCGCCGCCGTCGCGCGGCTATCTCCGCCTTGAGGTCGGAGTTCTCTCCCCAGGAGTTCGGCCTATTTCGCCGACTGTAGGTCTTGGGCTCCTCTGTCACGGGCGCGCTTCCCCGAGCGAAATGGGAAAGAAGGCGTCCGAGTCCTTCGCGCCATGTATCGCGAATCAGTCTTCTCGCGCGCGAACGCCGTTTTTTTAAGGCCATTCTCCATGCTCCTGTCTTGGTTGGCGACAATCTCTCCGCGAACTCGATCCGAATCCGCTTCCCCGGACCGCTCGCTTCCAGAGGCGCGCGATACGGAATTACCAGGACCTGGGCGGGCGCTCATAGTCCGCCTGAGATGGGCGTCGCGCGGGGCCTATTAGTCGCTTAAAGAAGGATAGAGCGTATAAGTTATATCTGTATATTAAAATTATTATTATACTATTTGTTATCAATCTATGTTTTTATTAAAATTTATATTATTAATATATAATTTTATGCTATTAAATATAACAAATTTAAATTAATAAGTATCCGTTCGGTATCCGTTCACCTTGAGGGTGGACGAGGGTTGGGGCGCTGGCGGCGACACGCTGGCGGTGACACGCGCCTCACGCGAAACCGTTTCTTTTAGGTTCTCCCCCCAGCCCTCTCTGGAAGGCGCGGCCCCTCCCCAATCCGCCACGGGCCAGGGGAGGCTTTCCCGCGCCACTCCCCGCCGCGCCGCGCCCCCGGCGCCTCGCGGCGCGCGAGGAGAAAATACCCACCGCCCGCCGCGACTTTAAAAAATTAAGGTAATATAAGGATCTCCCCCCGCGCGGAGGCGCGAGAGCCTCCGCGCGGGGCCGAAAAAAAAACATCCGCGCCCGGGCGCCCTTTCAGCGAAAAAATTTTCCCCCCGGTCGCGCGGCGCCTCTTTTTTCCCTTCTTTTTCTCCCCCCAAACCTTAGCCCCTCGCCGCGCGCGCTCCCAACGGGATTTAACCATGGCCAAACCCAAAGTTCGTTTCGTCTGCCGCGAGTGCGGCTATATCTCCCCCGTGAGCCTGGGGCGCTGCCCTTCCTGCCAATCCTGGGGCTCCCTGGAAGGCGAGAAAGAGGCCCCCGCCGCCTCCGGGGCCTCCCTTTCCCTCCTGGGCCCCTCCGCCGTCATCAGCCTGGCCGCGGTGCCCTTGAGCCAGACCCAACGCCTTTCCTCGGGCCTCGGCGAGCTCGACCGGGTCTTGGGCGGGGGCATGGTGCCGGGAGGGGTCACGCTCCTTTCGGGGGAACCCGGGGTCGGAAAATCCACCCTCCTCCTCCAAGCGGCGGCCAACGTGGCCCAAAACGGCGGCAAGCTCCTCTACGTGACCGGGGAGGAAAGCGCGAGCCAGGTGCGCCTCCGGGCCGAGCGCCTGGGCCTGAAGCTCGAGGAACTCTACGTCCTCGCCGAGACCGAGGTCCCGGTCATTTTGGAGACCGCCGCCCAAGACTGGGATATCCTCGTCGTGGACTCCGTCCAGACCCTGCGGATCCCCGCTTTGGGCTTGGCCGCCGGCAGCCCCGCCCAGATCCGGGAATCCGCGGCCGCTTTAACCGCCCTCGCCAAAAAGAGAAATATCCCCCTCTGGCTCGTGGGCCATATCACGAAGGAGGGAGGCATCGCGGGGCCTAAAATTTTAGAGCACTTGGTGGACGCGGTTCTCTATTTCGAGGGCGAAAAAGATCGACCCACCCGCATCCTCCGGTCCTTTAAAAACCGCTTCGGTCCGGTCAACGAGCTCGGGGTCTTTGAAATGACCGGCGCGGGCCTGGGGGAGGTCACAAACCCCTCGGAGCTTTTCCTCGCCGAGCGCCCCCGCGGGGCGGCGGGCTCGGTGGTCACCCCGGTGCTGGAGGGGAGGCGTTCCCTTTTAATGGAGATCCAGGCCCTGGTGAGCCCCAGTCCCCTGGCCATGCCCCGGCGCCAGACCCTTGGGGCCGACCCCAGCCGGGTGGGCATGCTCGCGGCCGTTTTGGAAAAAAAAGCGCGCCTCAAGCTCTTTGACCGGGATATTTTCGTGAACGTCGCGGGAGGCGCCAAGATCGCGGAACCCGCCGCGGACCTGGCCATCGCCTCGGCCATCGCCTCTAGTTGGCTGGAGCGTCCCCTGCCCCCCAAACTGGTGGTCCTGGGGGAAGTGGGCCTCGCCGGCGAGGTGCGCCGCGTGGGAAGGATCGGGGAAAGGCTCGCGGAGGCGAGCCGCATGGGTTTTACCCAAGTCCTGGGACCAGCGGCCGAGCTCGCGGAAAGCGAAAAACAACTCAAGATCTCCGTGGTCGGCGTGCGTCACGTGCGGGAAATCTTTACCGCGGAAATTGGCCTGAGCGTCCCCAAATAGCGGCCTCCCGCCTCAAATCCCCTTCGCCGCGGCGCCCGCGCGGAGGGACTTGGGGGAAAAGCCCCCCGCGCCTTTCCCCGCGCCGAGCCGACGCGCCCACGCGCGCGTCCCTCCCAGAACGGCCCACGGCTCTTTTCCGCGCCCCTTAGCGGAATAATTCATTGATCACGTACCGCAATAATTTCCGAATTTGGAATCGCTTTTCTTTCGCGAGAGTCCAGAAAATTTTCTTTTTTTCTTTATTCATTTTTTTGTCAAAGTATTTGTCTCTCTTTTAATCGTATCCAATTCATTGACCATACGATTAAGGCATTGTTTGTCCAGTATTCCTAACTTCAATTTCCGCCATATTCAACCAGCTCGCGCGCTTAGGAGCGTAAATAAATTCCGCTCGCTTAAGCGATTTTGCCGCTTTCTTCGCGCCGAAGGATAGCAATAAAAGATTTTATGAAGCGCGCGTTCAAATTATCCAACGCGATAGATATCTTAGTCTCTTTTTTATAAACAATATTAACCAAACGCCGAATATAATCGACAAAATCTATCTTCGCGCGGCGTTCATCAACTTTTTGACGCGCTAATCCTCCCTTTGGCTCTAGCGCGACGAACAAATAACAAATTCCTTTGCGAACATATTCATGATGAGCGCGCAAAAAGTCCCGGAACTTAAGATTACTTGATTCCCAATGCTATATAAACGCAATATAGTATTATAATATACTATATACAGCATAATATTCCATCATACAACTGTAATGAAGCCTTTTGCGCTTTTACCATTTCATAGATTACGTAAAATCGCAACCTTTTTATCTACGCCCCCCCTGGATCTCAGCCTTGCTTCCTGATGGTAAAAATATTATAATGACAATTGAGTCTATGGTTTCATGGCGTGATTTCCTTACGCTTTTTGCCTGTAAAGCCATCGCGAAATCGCGGAAAATTTTCTTTCGTCCGAGAAATGGGACGCGTTACGGAGGGAACTATGGAACGGAAAAAACTATCTGTCGCGGATCGGTCCTTTCAGAACATAAGAGAGGGTAATTTTCTCTACGCCGATAAAACCGAATATATCTACAAGATGCTCGAAGTAAACTATTATAACTGTTGCTTCCTTTCCAGGCCAAGACGCTTTGGTAAAACGCTCCTCTTAAAAACTATCGGGGATCTGTTCCAGCGCGACCGCAAACTTTTCAAGGGTCTGTGGATTGACGCCCAAAGTGACTACAGTTTTGAAAAGCACCCTGTTCTGAATTTTAACATGGCTTTCGCCAATATGAAGAGCGCTGACAAACTCATCGACTGGATCGAAGATGACATGAGGCAATTGGCTGTCGAGTCGAACGTGAGTTTACCTTCGAATTCTTCCGGTTCTTCTGGAAAGACGATGCATTGGCTTCTGAAAGGACTTTACGATAAACATGGAGTCGGCGCGGTCATCCTGGTAGATGAATACGACGCTCCAATAACCGATACTATTTCAGACCGCGAACTAGCTTTGAAAAATCGAAAAGTTCTTCATGATTTTTATAGATCGATAAAAATTAATATCGACTATGTCCATTTCGCCTTTGTCACGGGAATCACCAGATTAGGTATGACCTCCCTTGATTCTGGACCGAACAACTTTAAAGATATTTCGCTTTTACCGGAGTACGCGGGAATTTGTGGCTTCACGCCCACCGAGCTAGATTATCTTTTTAAAGATAGATTCGAGGATACTCTCAGGATCTTGAAAGACAATGGAGGAATAGATAGTAACGCCGATGAGCAAGCGCTCAAAGCGAAAATATTAGAATGGTATGATGGCTACAACTGGCTTGGTCCTGAACGTGTTCTGAACCCATACTCAATACTTAATTTTTTCGATGAAAATACATTCGATTCGCGTTGGCCAATATCAGGCGCGCCGTCCCACTTAAGATTTTTAGCTAGAGAATCTCCTCAAGAATACATCCTGCCAAGTCACAATTCTTATACTTCCAAGGAAATCAGGAAAGCTGAACTTACAAACCTTCAGGCGATACCCATCCTCTTTCACAGTGGCTATTTAACCATAGATAATGAAATCGCTAAGGAACGCCACGTTCGTGGTCAAATGGTCATGATCAAGGAATTCACGTTCAAGCCCCCTAATCTAGAAGTTGAGCTGGATTATGGAGCTTCTCTTTTCCTGGAAGCTTTTCCTTCGGGAAAAGAGATGGTACGCGACTTATCGAAAAAATTTCCTGACGCCCTGTTAGAGAAAAATTCTCTTCTAGTATCAGAGCTACTACACGATCTTCTTTCCTCAATCGCGTCCGAGCGACACGCCACTGACCGACATCTAGCTTCTGAACAATATTACCACGCCATACTCCATGGTTCTTTTCTTGCCGCGGGATTTGAGGTTTACAGTCAAGGATCGGGCGCTCATGGTCGGCCAGACATTACCTTATTCTTTAATGGTAATATCCGTGTCGTGATAGAATTGAAATATTGCTATCCTGACAAGTTAACTTACGATGCCATAAATAACGACGAAGACCTCGCTTCTAAGGAGCTATTAACCGCTCTTGACAAGGGAGAAAAACAAATTATAGAAAAAGACTACGCCGGTCCTTACAGGGCGAACCGTTGTCAAGTAATTGGCCTCGCCATAGCGCTCCGCGGTCGCGACGAAGTCGCCGCGCGCTTTATTGACCCCTAAGCGAAGCGCTACGCCCAAAGAGATCGTAACGCTAACTGGCGCGGCGCGGGTTTTTCGCGAAACCGCGTAAGCGAAGGAAGCGTGTTTTGGGAGTGGCGTTACTCGCGCCATGTTTATAGTATTTTCTACTATAAATTTTATTTTACTATAAACGATAGCCGCCCTTTTTGGGGGGACGCGCTTTCGCTTTCGCGCGCGCCGCTCCCCTCGTGGGTTGGGGAGGAGCCACGCTCGGAGCGAGCCGCGATGGGCCTTTGTCCTTTGTCCTTTGCCCTTTGTCTTTTGCCCATTGTTCATTGTTCATTGCTCGCGGAAAAAAATTAGCCGCTCAATACGGAGCCGATATTGGCCAAAGCGCGCGCCTTGGACGGGCGGCGGCTCCGCCTCTGACCGCGCCATTGAACGTCCCGTCTTTAATCCAGACTTGGTTATCCAGCGCCGTGGCTCCGCGGCGAGTCCCAGCGCGAACATCGGTTACGCTCGTACGCGTCACTCCGCCGTTGACCGTCCCAACGTCTCCATCGAAGATAACCTCTTTATTGCCGGATACGGTCATGCCAGCGCCGTCTGAAGTCGCGCTATTTTGGTTGGCGCCACCAGTGATAGAACCAACCACTGCTCCATCGACCATGATAACGGCGTTATTCGTGATCGCGGACGTATTACTCACGCCACCGATTACTCTAACCTGAGTTCCGACGGAGCCAATATCGATTCCAGTAGTCAGCCAAACCTCGTTCCCAATAACAACGGTCGCGTCCGTGGAAGCGCCGCCAACATAATTATAATTGCTGGCGGAGAAAACAATCATTGCGTTGTTATCCGGATCTGGAGCGCTCCCAAAGTTAGTTGTTACGGGAGCGATCGTGTTAGTGGCGTCCGATCCAACGTCAAAAGTTAAGGCTCCATATGGGAGAAATCCATCAGCTGGCGGAACATCGTCAGTGTCGTACGTACCAATGAAAGGAGTGATGGTGGGCGTAGGGCCATATTGAGCCAAAGCCAGATTGCTCCCTAAAACCGCCATAAATACCGCGATAATCGCGATAACGCTTACTTGGGGAATGATATTTAGTATATCGTGGGCAAAATCCGCCCACTTCCGTCCAACGGAATTCATTTTTTCCTCTTTTGTCAAACTTTATCTTGTCGGCCATAGGCTGGGAATACAGCGCGCTATTACCCTATAACGCTGTGTGGCTTTAGAAAATTTCATGGGCGGGGAAATCCGTAATCTCTCCGCGCTCTTAGAAACGATTCGCGATTAAAATCTGGGTATCGCCTATATTAGGGTTCAGGGACCTCTGGCCAGGCGACTTAAGTTCTGGACCTTAGCGCGAGACGATTCGCGCGCCGTCCGGGTCAATCCGTTTATCCAGAATGATACTTGAAGAATTCTTTTCGCTTGAGACGCGGCTTGAAAAAACCCTTTTTTTAAGGAGAGCGTAAACGCCACCGAGGAAAAAATTTTTCGTTCTCTAAAAGGTTTTTAGAGTCGGACTTTCTCTTAAGAGAGAGCAATAAATGCGCCAGAACATTAAAGTCAGCGTAATGACCTCGCTCGTAAAGCCAATATGGCCATTGGTCGCGCAAATCGCTAATTGTATTAGCTTTTCCCACAGCTTATCCTTCAAATTATTAGTCGATCAAAGCAATATAAATAAGAATTTACAATAGCCAATTTCTTTTTTCTTTTCAATTTTTCTCGCGAGAACGCGAGAATTCCCTTAAATCCTTCTTTAAAATTTCTTCACGCGCGATCTCCAGCCAACGTGGGGATTTTTCGTGAGCCGCGGCGCTCCTCCTATGAGCTAACTGGATAGCGAGGACGCTCTTGGATTTTTCCCATTAACTCCCAAGGACTTGGTTTTTGGCCTTCAAGACGAGTATATAAATTCATTAATGACGAAACCGCAAAAAGTCACAGAGGTGGTTCGCGGTGAAGATCTGGGTAGGGCATTGCCTAAGGAAACGAGCTTGCTGAACAGTCATAACACAATATATAGCATATCATATCTCCCTCCCAGCCTACTTAAGGCTAACAACCGAAAGACGTAAACAACTCGGGGCAGGCACGCCGACTTATTGCGGCTTCGTCAT
>JAISCZ010000169.1 GCA_031265205.1 Deltaproteobacteria bacterium | reverse complement strand
CGCGTATTCGGGATAATAAACGCCGAGGGATAAGGTGGGACTACCCCCGTGGATAACGCGTCCTGACAATATCTATTTCCAAACAATTCAAATTACCGTTTAAAACCCGAAAATAGGCGGCTTTAATTTTAAATAGAGCTACCCCGTTTTCCCGCGCTTAAAGACGGCGGAATACGCGACGGGCGCGGCTCTAAATTATAATAATATTATATTTCTCTTTCGCGGCGCGTTCAGCGCGCGCTTCGCGTCTTAAAATTACCGCTTTCCCTATAGTCCTTCCTAAACGCCTGAGCGCCCAATCCTTTTCTCGCCATGAGGCGCGAGTGGCTCCGCGGCCAAACGCCGCGACTTCGCCAATTGAAGAAGACCGTTTCGTTGAAGAAAAAGGGAACGCGACAATACTCGCGGTTAGGATCTTTTACCGCAATTTTTGGATCCGTGTCAAGATCTTTTTCCTGCGGCTTGGACGCGGATCGCTCCCGCTTTGAATTTTCACGCCGCGCTCTTAGACCCTCCCGTGCCATTGTCAACTAAAGGTTATCGCTTTCTCCAGCGCGCGCTGGCCCTCATCTTTCTCCGCCGCGCGTAACCCCTTTCAAACGCTTCCCCGCCACTCGCGTTTCCATCCCCGTCGCGCGCGAGCGCTCCTTTCCATTGTCAATTAAACGTTATCGCGCGCGCGCTAATTCTGCGCGATCCCCGCGCTCACACCAGACTTTCCTTGTTTTCTCTCGCTCAACCGCGTAGGTTCCATTGCCATTCGCCGAGGATCAACTCGCGCCGCGCCGGCTCTCAAGAATTTTGTCAACTAAACGTTACCGCGTTTCTCCCGCCTTTTCCCTTTCCCTAAAGCCGTGACTCTTTGTTTAGTTTCCCCCGGCGCGCTTTCCCCGCTCCCATGATAACTTTCAGCCGCCGTCGCTTCCGCTCGTTACCCAACGCGCGCGTTCCCTCGCCTTTTCGCGAGGGACTACCGCGCCGCGCGCCGCACCTTAAGACTTTTGTCAACCGCGCTTTATCGCCCCTTTCTTCTGGCTTTCGCCTTTCGGCTTTCTCCCCAACGGCATCTCGCTTTTCTAATCCATGGCGCGCGTTCCCCGCTTCCAAGATTACTTTTTAGTCGCGGTCGCGCCGCGCGCCCTCCCCATCGCGCGCCTTCCCTCGCCTTTTCGCGGGGAGCGGCCGCGCCGCGCGAGGGGTTCATAGATTTTGTCAATTAAAGGTTAGCGCCTCTCTTCTGGCTTTTCGCCTTTCCTTCCGGCTCCAATTCGCTTTTCCGCTCCATGCCGCGCGTTCGCGCGCCTTAGCTGACTCTTCGCTTCCGTCGCTCGCCTCGCGCCACGAGCGCCCTTTAATGTTAATTTTGACTCGCGCACCTTATCGCCCTCAACCCAACCGTTCAGCCCCGCCGACCTCTTCTTCGCTGAAGCGCGACTCTTCTTCACCCATAATTTTTCCCGTCTTCTCTCTCTCCAACTTCGCCTCCCCTCTCCATGCAGAGGCTCGCCCTCTCCACGCCTCTTCTCGCTTCTTCTCTCTTCTTATCGCGTCTTCCACTCTCTTTCCGCCTTTTCTCGCCTTTTCCCGCGTTTTCCGCCTTTTCTCGCTTTTTCCCGCTTTTTCCCGCCTTTTCCCACGTTTTCCGCCCTCTTACCGCCTTTTCCCACCTTTTCCCACGTTTTCCGCCCTCTTTCCGCCTTTTCTCGCCTTTTCCCACGCCTTTTCCCACGCCTTTTCCCACGCCTTTTCCCGGCTTTTCCCACGCCTTCTCTCGCTGTTTCCCTCGCCCCTCCATGGCTTCGCGCGCCCCTCGCGCGACGCTCTCACGCCCTTTAGCGCCCTCTTCTCTTCTTCGCGGCGGGACGGCGTCTTTTAGGAGACGGCGCCACTATCTTCGTTTCCGCGCCGTGGCTATCTTCGCCCGCGCCCGCCGAGCGTTTTCCGTCGTTTCGCTTTTTCTTCCCTCCCTTAGGCTCTCCATCCCCTTTCTGGGCCGCGCGCCATCGCGCTCTCGCTTCTTTACGCGCCACGAGGCTCTCGACTCGCTCTCCGGTCAATTAAACTTGATCGCTCCCGCCGCGCGCGGCTCGCGACCGTCCCGTCAGCCACGCCTTCTCCACATTCTCCCGCTCGCCTTTCTTGACGACGCGCCGCGCGCCACTGTCAATGTCATTTAGGAACGTCTTTTGGGTCTTCCCGCCCATCTTCCCCTTAAAGGCTCCCACGGAGCGCCGTGGCGATTCCCATTGGCCTTACCTTCCGCGGCTATCCTCCCCGCCTGGACTCCCTTTTTCCCCGCGCGTCCCGCTATCTCGGCCGAATCCTCTCCAAGCCGCGGCGCCCGCGCCCGCTGACCCAAGGGACCCACCCCCTCTGACCACCCCCTTTGCCCCCCATTCCGCGCGCGACGGCCGAGGGCCTTACCCTCCTTAAGCCTTCCCGCCGCGCCTCCCCCCTCCCCCTCGCGTGAGGCGCGCGAGGCCCCTTCCCTTGCGCGAGCCCCACTTTTGCCAGTATATTGAGGCGCCTGGCCGAAATTCGCGGTTATGCCGCGTCCGCCGCTTTTAGCCGCCCTTTTCCCTTTGGAAAGGCTTTTTCCCCTTTCCGGGCCTTAAACTCTCCATGCCGCGCCGCGGGCCTCTTTTCTCCCGCCCCTTTGACGAAGGGGGGGAAAATCTCGCGCCTTTCCTCCCAAGCGCGCGCCGCGAGCGCCCGGCCCAGTCACGCGCTCGCCACGCGCGCGCGGCCCCAAAGGCGGCGCGCCTCCAGCTGGCGCGCGCCGCGCCCCTTTAAGCCAACTTCCCTTTCTCCCCACGGAGTTTTTTTAGCGGTCCACCAGATGTCTTTCGCGCACCTCCACGTCCACTCCGGCTACAGTCTCCTCGACGGGGCGATCAAGATCCCGGATCTCGTCGCCACCGCTAAAAGCATGGGCATGCCCGCCGTCGCCTTAACCGACCACGGGCAGATGTTCGGAATCAAGCATTTCTATAACGAGGCCAAAAAACAGGGAATCAAGCCCATTATCGGGGTGGAAACCTACGTCGCTCCCCAGGGGCGCCTGACCCGGAACAAGACCGAAACCCGGCACCACCTAGTTCTTTTGGCCCAAAACGGCGAGGGCTACGCCAACCTCATAAAACTTATCACCCTCGCCAACCTCGAGGGCTTCTACTTTAAGCCCCGGGTGGACATGGAGCTCTTAAGGGCCTACAACAAAGGAATCATCGCCCTTTCGGCCTGCCTCCAGGGGGAAATCCCCATGGCCATACTGCGCAAATCCCCCCAGGAGGCCAAAGAAACCATCGAGCGCTACGCCCAAATCTTTGACGGGCGCTTTTACCTAGAGCTCCAGGAAAACCAGATCCCCGAGCAGGCCACCGTAAACCAGGCCCTCATCCAATACGGCAAGGATTTGAGCCTTCCCGTGGTCGCCACCAACGACTGCCATTACCTCCTCAAAGAGGACTATGAGTCCCACGACGTCCTTCTCTGCGTGCAAACCGGCAAGAAAAAGCGGGATAAGGAGCGCATGCGGATGTCCTTCAACACCTGCTATTTCAGGTCCCCCGAGGAGATGAAAGAGCTTTTCGCCTACTGCCCCGAGGCCATTGAGGCGACGGCGGAGATCGCGAAAAGCTGCGACTTCGATTTCCCGGAAAAGGAGTACCATTTTCCCAAAATCCAGGCCGCGCCGGGCTTTACCCTCGACGAGACCATGGAGAAACAGGCCCGGGAAGGCCTCGCCTCCTTTCTCGCCATTAAGGAAAAATCCCTCCCCCCGGAAGAGAAAGAGACTTTCCCGGCCCTCCGCGAGCGCTACGAGGAGCGCCTCGCCATGGAGCTTTCCGTCATCCGTGAAATGGGATTTTCGGGCTACTTTTTAATCGTGGCCGATTTTATATCCTGGGCCAAAGCCCATTCCATTCCCGTGGGACCCGGCCGGGGCTCGGCGGCCGGGTCCTTGGCGGCCTTCAGCCTGGGGATCACCGCCGTGGACCCCATCCGCTTCGATCTGCTCTTCGAGCGTTTCCTCAACCCCGAAAGAAAATCCATGCCCGATATCGACGTGGACTTCTGCGCCGAGGGCCGCGCCGAGGTTTTGGACTACGTCACGGAAAAATACGGGGGCTCCGAGCACGTGGCCCAGATCCTCACCTTAGGCCAAATGAAGGCCCGGGGCGTCATCCGGGACGTGGGCCGAACCCTGGAGATTTCCCTCCCCGAGGTGGACGCCCTGGCCAAGCTCGTCCCCATGGAGCTGACGATCACCCTCGACCGGGCCCTGAAGGAGGAAAAGCGCCTCCAGAAGGAATACGACTCCAATCCCGTCGTGAAAACCCTCATCGACCACGCCCGCAAATTGGAAAACCTCCCGCGCCACGCCTCCATCCACGCCTCGGGGGTGGTCATCGGCGACAAACCCCTCATGGAATACCTTCCGCTCTTTTTAGCGAGCAAGGTAACGGACAAAAAAGAGGCCAAGAGCCTGGTCGCCACCCAGTTCGACCTGAACGGGGTGGAGGAAATGGGGCTCGTCAAGTTCGATTTTTTAGGCCTCAAAACCCTGACGCTGATCAAGCACTGCCTAAGGCTCCTCGCGGAGAGGGGCGAAATAATTAAAATCGAGGACATCGACTCCCAGGACCCGGCCACCTACTCCTTTCTGCGGACCGGGAACCTCAACGGGATCTTCCAACTGGAAAAAGAGGGCATCCGCAAATACCTCCGGAGCCTCCAGCCTTCCCGGCTAGAGGACATTATGAGCCTTTTGGCCCTCTACCGGCCCGGGCCTTTGGGCAGCGGCCAGGGGGCCCAGCTCGTCAAGGTCAAGCGGGGCCTCGCCCAGCCCGACTATCTCCATCCCAAGCTCCAGGAAATTTTGGAGGAAACCCAAGGGGTCATCCTCTATCAGGAACAGGTGATGCGCATCGCCCAGATTCTGGCGGGCTTCTCCCTGGGGGAGGCCGACGAGATCCGCCGGGCCATGGGCAAAAAGAAACCCAAGGAGATGGCGAAGCTCAAACCCGATTTTATCTCCCGCTGCGTCGCGAACTCCATCCCCGAGGCCACGGCCGCCACTATCTTCGATCAGCTCGCCAAATTCGCGGAATACGGCTTCAATAAATCCCACTCCGCGGCCTACGCCCTCGTGACCTATCAGACGGCCTGGCTCAAGACCCATTACCCGGTGGAGTTTATGGCGGCTCTGATGACCTCGGAGCAGGGGAGCCAGGAAAAAATCGCCTCCCTCATCTACGAGTGCCGCCACTCCAACATTGAGGTCCTGCCCCCGGACGTCAACGCCTCGGGCTACAAATTCACGGTCAAGGACAAAAAGATCCTCTTTGGGCTCGGGGCCATCAAGGGCCTGGGCCAGGGGGCCATCGAGACCATTCTCGAGGCCAGGCGCGAAAAGCCCTTTAGCGACTTTTTCGACTTCTGCCGCCGCGTCTCCACCCAGAAGGTCAACAAAAGGGTCATCGACGCCCTGATCCGCTCGGGCTCCCTGGACGCCTCGGGGGGAGCGAGCCGCGAGAAGATGTTGGCCTCTCTGGACGCCGCCTTGAAATTTAAGGGGCCCGCCAACGACGCCTTGGAATTCAACTCCCTCTTCGGGGACGACGACGACGGCGCGGAGGGCGCTCTCCCCTGGGTGGACGCGGCGCCCCTCCCCGAGCCCCAACGCCTCGCCGACGAAAAGGAATTCTTGGGCTTTTACGTGACGGGACATCCCCTCTCGCGCTACGAGCCCGCGACTTTGGCCCTGGGGGCCGTTTCCATCGCCAAAGTCCTCGCCCTCCGCGCGAAAACCAAGGTGATGGTCTGCGGGACCGTCTCCGAAATCAAGGTCAAAAAGGACAAAAAAAACCGCGATTTCGCCTTCGCCACCCTCGAGGACGAGACCTCCAAGGTGGAAATCATCCTCTGGTCGCGGACCTGGACGCGGCTCCAGGACGAGCTGACGCCGAACAAGACCCTCGTCGTCGAGGGCTGGGCCGAGCCCCAGGACGAGGACTCCCGCTACGGGAGCGCCAAAATCATCGTCGACGGCCTCTGGAGCCTGGACGACGATTTGGACCGGAAAGTCAAATTCGTCCTCGTCTCCCTTCCCCTCAAAAAAGCCCCGGAGGCGGCCCCCCTCTTCGATCCAGCCACCGCTCGGCCCCACGCGGAAGGCCTGCCCCGCTACTTCCTCAAAATCGACGACGGCGAGGGGGAAGCCTTTTTGCGCCTCCCGGCCTCGCCCCCCCTGACCCCCGCCTTCGTGAGCGAGGCCACGGCCCTTTTGGGAGACGCGCGGGCCTTCCATTTTACCGACGAGCCTTTTCCCGCCGACTCCTAAAAAACCCGAGGGGAATATCCCCCTTCCCGCGAGCCCATGCCCCACAACGCCCTCGCCCTCTTAGCCAAGCTGCCCCAGGCCACGGCGCTCTGCGTCGGGGACCTCATGCTGGACCGTTACGTCTACGGGGAGGCCTCCCGCCTTTCCCCCGAGGCCCCGGTCCCCATTGTCCTCGTGCGGCGCAAGTCCTTTATGCCCGGCGGGCTGGGAAACGTCGTCATGAACCTTGGCGCCCTGGGGGCCAAACCCTTGGCCGCGGGCCTCGTGGGCCGCGACGAGTGGGCCGACATTTTAAGGGATCTCCTCTCCCCCGCCCTGGGCCCCAATTCCCCGGGCTTTCTGGTGGACCCCGACCGCCCCACCACCGTCAAAACCCGGGTCATCGCCGGCATCCAGCAGGTGGTCCGCTTTGACGAGGAGTCCACGGAACCGCTCTCCCGCGAACTCGGCGAGGCCTACCGCGAAACCGTCCGCGCGGCCCTCCCCCGCGCGGGCGCCCTCGTTATCTCGGACTACGGCAAGGGCCTTTTGTCCCCCGACCTCACCGCCTGGCTCATCGGCGAGGCCAACGCCCTAAACATTCCCTCCGTCGTGGATCCCAAGGGCGCCAATTACGAGCCCTACCGGGGCGCCACCCTGGTCACCCCCAACCGTCAGGAACTCTCCCTGGCCCTCGGGGAAGACCTGACACGCGCCCCCGACCCCGTTTTGGCCCAAGGGGGACGCGCCCTGATGCGGCGCTACGAACTCCGGAACCTCCTTATTACCCGCAGCGAGGACGGCATGACCCTCTTGCGCTCCGGCGGGGAAGAAGAGCGCCTCCCCACCCGGGCCCGGGCGGTCTTTGACGTCTCCGGGGCCGGCGACACCGTCGTCGCGGCCATGGCCGCGGCCCTGGCCCGCAAGGCCGATCTGGCCCTCGCCGCCCGCCTCGCCACCCTGGCCGCTGGGGTCGTGGTCGGGAAAGTGGGCACCGCCACGGCGACCCCCGCCGAGATCCGCGCGAGCCTGGGATTTTCCCCAGAGCCCTAAATCGGATCATTTTTTAAACCATGAGTATATTGACGAAATAAACGTGCCGTTGGAACATATAAACAAACGCGAGACGAAATTAAATAAGCCATGCCCAATGCTTGTTAGTCGCGGGAAAGACAGTAATAGAAGAATGATAAGGATGCGCCCGAACGGATTAAGGCGACTTACTGTGAGGGAACGCGCCACTATACACGCATTTCCTGACGATTTTGAATTTATAGGTTCAGGAATTTCATGTTATAAGCGAGTTATCCACGCATTCCCGGTGAAACTCGCGAAAATCATAGGAAAACTGTTTATCAAGGTTAGATGAACAATAGAGTTACAGCTGTTGTGACAAAGGAGAAATCTACCTGGGCCCATGCCGCTTGCGGTGGCTGTTCGGACGTCGGAGCGAGTCTTCAGGCGGCATTATACCATCCGGCATAGAACTGGCAAACTTGACGCATTCAATACTTTTCATGGTTACAAGGTCGGAAAGATATCTGACAAAAGGTTTCAAATCACCCTTGTTCGCCTGATCGAGAGCGTCCAAATAATACGGTTTACCCGCCGCTGTAACGACCGGAGGAAAAAAACCGGCGCGGATATATTCCATCGACGCCAGGGCCCTTGCGACCCTGCCGTTCCCGTCCTGGAATGGATGTATCTGGATGAACCTGTGATGAAGCCAAGCGGCCTCAATATCAACCGGCGCTTTGGCCTTGACATGTTCCGAATGCATGTCCATGAGTCTGCCCATCTCGCTGTCAACCTGTTCCGGCGGGCAATACTGATGTAGAAGACCGTCCTTTGTACGCGGGCTGTTCGGCCACTTTTTGTATTCGCCTTTCAGAAGATGAACGCGAACGCGTTTCCCGCTAGGATCAATTCCAGCCGCGTAATCCTGATTCTGAACGAATACCGCGTGCATTCCCCGGATAAAAAAACCAGTGAGATCCTGGGTCCGTCGCGTCTCCTGATAAAGAGCGTTTATAACCTCATAATGATTAGAGATAACCAGTTCGGTATCCATGAACCCGTTCCCGTTATCCTGGTGAGGCAAATCAACGGAAGACAAGCCTTGGTCGATAAGAGTCTTTGTCAAATTGTCATCGAAAAGGTAAAGTTTTTCAATCTGACCCGTCTCGATGGCCCATTCGCGATTAATCTTTTCGCGAAAGTCTTCAAAAAGTTCATGTTTAATTTTTTTCTTCGCAATAAACCACGCGTCGCGTATACCGCTAAAGGCAGGATCCGATAACTCAATGTAATTGGACGGCAAATCAGTTATCGGCTCCCACTTGTGATAAATCTCTGCCATATGTGACATACTCCCGCCGCCTAACGCCGCGCGTTTTGACATCCTCCCACGACTGAAGATCGTGGGTTTTCCCGGCGTCGCGCTTATAAAACGCGTATTTGCCGTTCAAGGCGTCTCGGGCCCGCCAGATCGACATCCTGGCTTACCCCGCGTGTCCCGCGGTTTGTCATGCGTTATATCACAAACAGGGGGGGTAATTCCTCCCTCCGCCCGCGCTACCGCTTCGCGGGACCCGGATGCGCTGAGGCGGGGCGAATCCATGCTGAAAAACCGCTAAATCTATAACGATTTATAAACTTAACACATTATAATTATAACCTATTATAACGTTATATCTTAATTCATATATATAGACATAGTGTCAGCGACGCATCTAATATATTGATAATTTCTTTCTACCTCGGCTTATGCCTTTTCCGGGTCTTTGGCTTCGGGGCTTCCGGTTCTTCCCTCTCTCTGGCCTTCGCGGCCAACTCGCCAACAGTCACGCCCTCAGATGTGGATAGACCCCAAAAGGGCCGCGTCCGGAAAACTTAGCTCTCTCGCTCCGCGCGTAAAAACGCGCCCGCGTTTAGGCCGAAGCGTCCCCTTCCGGGGGAGAAAGCGCGCCCGGGGGAGCGCTCAAGGCGGCCTCTGGAGAATTTTCCCCGTCAGCCGCGGGGAAAGCTTCCGCGCCGCCCGCGGCGGAGACGCTCTGGCCCTCCGCGCCCTTCGGGGCCGGATCGGGGCCGCTTGGGCCCTCCGCGCCTTCCCGCGCCGGGGCGGGGACGCTTTGGCCCTCCGCTACCTTCCGCGTCCGCTCGCGCGTCTTTTTGTTGTAACGCATCTGGGTCAGCGCGCTGCCTTCGTTAAGCCAGCTGTTAATGGCCTCGGCCGCCAGTTCCAGTCCCTTTTCGAGATCCGGCTCTTCCTCCCGCGCGAAGGAGCGGAGCACGTAATCGACGTTAATCCCCTGGGGGAGACTCCCATCGGTCTTGACGGGCCTTCCGATGCCCACCCGCGCCCGCGCGAATTTGGCGCCCACCGCCATGATGATGGAACTGACCCCGTTGTGCCCCGCCGCGCCCCCGCCCACGGAGACCTTGATTTTCCCCAAGGGTATGTCCATGTCGTCGTGGACCACCAAAAGATTGCTCTCCGGGTCTATTTTGAAGTAAGCGCGCAACTCCAGCGCCGCCCGGCCCGAAACGTTCATGTAGGTGAGGGGCCAGGCCAGAATCAGCCGGCCTTCCTTGGTATGCCCTTTGATGATGACGCTGGATTTGAATTTGCCGACGGGCATGGGGAAATATTTTTCGGCGAAACGCTTCAGGGCCATAAAACCCACGTTATGCCGGCTCGTCTCGTGTTCCGCCCCGGGATTGCCCAGGCCGATAATCAATTTAACGTTATCATGTTTATCCATAAAAATTTAACTCGCCTTTGGCGCGCGCTTCCTGACACAAGCGCCGCGCGTCTCCCCAAGCTCTCCCCGGCCCCCAAGGGGAACGGCCCCGCGCGGTCGCCCGGGGAAGAAAGCCAAGCCTCGTGGACTTTTCGCGCGCGCGAAAGCCCCAAAGATTTTTAGTCCCTCCATTCTAAAAAAAGATTTCCTTTTTTTCAAAAAAACCGCCTTCCCGTTGGCTTTCTTTCCTCTCCCCCTAAGTCTTTAAGGCGGATCCCTTAGGCGCCCCTCCCCTCTGGGGCCTCCCTTCCTTCGCTTCCCCGCCCTTCGCTTCCCTTCCCTTCAGGGCCCTTTCCAATCCCTTTTCCTCCCCACCTATCCCTTCCCCTCCCGGACCGACCCAGCCCGTCCCCGCCAGAATCGGCTCGGCCCGGACCCGCGCGCGGGAGGACGGAGCCCGGAACTCTCCGGGGCCGCCGCGCGCGAGGCGCGCCAAGGGCGCCTCCAGCGCGAGAAAGCGCGAAAAGCCGCGAGATGGCGCGAGAAAGCGCGAGAGAACGCTAACAAAGCGCGAAAAGGAGCTTTATGGCGCTCAAAGGCGCTATCAGGCGTTAAAAGCGCGAGAGAACGCTATTAACGCCCGATAGAGCGCGAAAAGGCGCGAGATGGCGCTAAAGGGCGCTAGAAGACGTCAAAAGGCGTGAAAAAAGCGTGAGCTAACGCGAGACAGGCGCGCGAGGCCGAAAAAGGGCTGGAGGGGCCCCAAAGAGGACGCCGCGCGGCCGCTCGCGCCGGGAGCCGCTCCCCCTTGGGAGTTTCCAAGCTATTTTCTTGACGCTTTTAGAAAGCGTCTTGCTTTAAACCGGGGAGGGTGGTAATATTTTGAAAAAATAACGGCTGAAGGCCGCTTTTTTTAAAGCCCCGGCCAGCGCGGGAATTTCTCCCCGCGCCCTCCATTTTGGGGCTTTCCTTTACGTTTCCGCCGGGCCAAGGCTTCGCGCGCGACGATTTCGCGCTAATTTTTTTACGATTCAAGCCGGCCCTTTCCTTCCCCGCCGGAGTCCCCGGACGGCGCCCTTGGCGCGGGGACTTTTTTCGCGCGCTCGCGGAGTGACCCATGAAAAAACATGTCTGCATCGTTTGTTCTTACGAATATGATCCTAGCGTGGGAGACCCGGACAACGGTATCGCCCCCGGCACCCCCTTTGAAGACCTGCCGGCCGACTGGACCTGCCCGGTGTGCGGCGCCGGCAAAGACCAGTTCGACCCCGCCGAATAAAAGCCCTTTCGCCCCTATTCTTCTTCAAGGGAAATAGGGTTGGGATAGCTTTGCGTCCAAAAGTCCCGGGGGATCCCCTTTGGAGGGGATCCCTTAGACCTCAGGGGGAAAGCCCATGATCTATCCTTTTAACGCGGCCGAAACTTTTAAGATCGCCATCTCCATCGAGGTCAACGGTCAAAAGTTTTACCAGGAAGCCGCCAAAAAATTCGCGCCCAGCGCGGCGAGCGACCTCTTTACCCGCCTGGCCAAGGAGGAAGACGTCCACCGCTCCCTCTTTCAAAAAATGCTCGACAGCCTCCCCCCTCAAGAGGACGGCGGCGTTTACGATCCGGACAACGAAATCGGCCAGTACCTGACCATGATGGCCGGTCTCCACGTCTTTGAGCGGGATCCCCAAAAAGTGGAAAAGCTCCTGGCGACGGTCAAAGACGCCAAAGGCGCCCTGGAACTCGCCATGGGCTCCGAAAAGGAATCCATCGCCTTCTACGTCCAGCTCAAGGCCCTGTCGGCGGAATTGGCGGACCAGATCCAGGTCGACAAGCTTATCGCCGAAGAGTCGCGGCACCTAAGGGTCCTCGCCAAGGAATACAACAAGCTCTTTAACGCCTCTTAAAATTACGGCGGTCGCCCCGAGAGCCTTTCTTGGGGTCCCCCGCCCTCCATCAACCCGAACGCCCGCGAGGGCCGCTTCGCCGCGCGCCCTTGGGGGCGTTCGCTTTTTTCGGCGAAGCGCCCCTCCAAAGCCGCGGTGGGCCCTTTAAAAAGCCCTTCCCGCCTCGCGCGCCCGGCCCGCGAGCCGCGCCAAGGCGCGAAGGCCAACTGGGGCTCTTACCCTCGCGGGAAACTCTCCCCCGCGGGAGTTTGCCGCGTCTTCCCGGAAAGCCCCTCGCCTCGCGCTACCCGGTCGCGCGCGACCGGGAGCGCGATGGCGAGAGCGGCGAGGGCGAGACCTGGGGGCCGCTCTCTCCCAGGGAGACCCAGGGCGCCCCCGGAGACCCGGCAAGGCCCAAAAGGTACCTTTATAAGCCCTTTCGCCCCTCGCCGCCCGCTGGGGCGCCTGGCCTTCCCAATGAGCGGAAGCGCGCTTTTTCCGGGAAAAAGGCGTCGCGAAAACGTCCCCAAAGGAAAAATACCTTTTTTTCGCGCGATTCGGGGCTTAAAATAGTTTGACGCGCGTCCCGCCGGGAGGAGCCCCAAGCTTAATTAACCCGCTTCCCTTGGAATCCCCAAAACGCGCGGAGGGCTTTTTTTTCGCGAGGGCGCCATCCCCGCGAGCGCTCTTCCCTTTTTCGCCTTAATTTTTTTGCGAAAGACAGTGAGATATGGAACCCATCAAGATTGTCGACAACGTTTATTGGGTTGGGGCCGTGGATTACGATATCAGGGATTTCCACGGATATCTGACCCCCAAAGGCAGTACCTACAACGCCTACCTCGTCATTGACAAGGACATTACCCTCATCGACTCGGTCAAACATGGCTTCGAGAGCGAGATCCTCAGCCGCGTCGCCAAGGTGGTCGACCCCCAAAAAATAACCCAGGTTATCTCCAATCACGCGGAAATGGACCACACCGGGGCCCTTCCCGGGGTGATGCGGGCCATCGGCGCGTCCAAGCCCATCTACGCCTCGGCCATGGGGGTCAAAAACCTGGCCGGGCAGTTCAAGGGGGAAGGCCTCAACCTCCAAACCGCGGGAAAAGAGCTGTCCCTGGGCCAATATACCCTCAAGTTTATGGAAACCCGCATGGTCCACTGGCCGGACAGCATGTTCAGCTTTCTCCCGGAATTGGGGATCCTCTTTTCCCAAGACGGCTTCGGGCTGCATTTCGCCTCCACCGAGCGCTTCGACGAGGAGATCCCGGAAAGCGTCTGGCGGCCTTTGGCGCTCAATTATTTCGCCAACATCCTCACCCCCTACACCGCCCAAATAGCCAAGATCCTCCAGACCGCCACTTCCTCGGGCCTGGTCAAGGACATCAAGATCATCTGCCCGGACCACGGCCTGGTCTGGCGGAAGGATCCCACGCGAATCCTCGCCCATTACGCCGAATGGGTCCAACAGAAACCCAGCGCGAAAGCGGTGATCGCCTTTGACACCATGTGGCATTCCACCGAATACATGGCCCGGGAGCTAACCGACAACCTGGGGAGCTTGGGAATCGAAGCCCATTACGTCAACCTCAAGCATAGCCACCGCAGCGAAGTGGCGACAGCGGCCTACGAGGCCGGGGCCATTCTCGTCGGTAGCCCCACCATCAATAACCAAATGTTTCCCTCGGTCGCCGATCTCCTCTGCTACCTCAAAAGCCTGAAGATGAAAAATAAGATCGGCGCGGCCTTCGGCTCCCACGGCTGGAGCGGGGAAGGCGCCAAACTGGTCCAGGCCGAACTCGGGGCCATGGGCTACGCCCTC
>JAISCZ010000071.1 GCA_031265205.1 Deltaproteobacteria bacterium | reverse complement strand
CGTTTATCAAAGGCTTTAACCAAAGAGCAAAAAAATATTCTAGATACGTTCAACGCAAAAGACGATATTAACGCATCGATTTCCTCTTGTATACTCTAATTTTGGGGGGAATTTAGGTTTTATGTAAAAATTCAGCTAGGTCTATGTCTTCAGAAGATACAATAACAAAACCATCAGTGAGGTCACAAATTACTTCAAACCCTAAATTTCTTAGAAAGTCAACATTTGTATTTGGGTCAATTTCAAGAATTAAAGGAATTCCATGATGGATAAGGTGAAGATTATTTTCGTTTCCTTCATAATTAATATTTTGCCAATAATTAGTTAACTTCCTCGATTGGTAACTTAAGTTATCGCTATGGACTTGATAATTTTTTTTATTAAACGCTGTTGTTTCATTATCTTTTACCGTAAAACTATCGAACTTAGCTTTGCCAATTATTTTTAAAGGTAAGGGTAAATGTTCAAATTTTTTCGAATATGGCATAGCTTATTTCTCTCTAAATATTAAAATTTAGAACCTTCCTTGATAGCTTGCTCAAAGTGAGCGTCATAAACGTATTTATTGCTTTCCAAAATACAAATTTTCGCCGCTCGTTGCGCGGTAAGAACGATATTAGCGCTAGAATAACCGTCTAGCCGCTCGGCTAAGTCCTTGAGGCTCACGTTTGCCGCGATTGGAATTGCCGATAGCGTCATATGTAACAATTTTTCGCGTTCACTAATTTTCGGCATAGGAATTTCGACAACATCATCGAAACGGCGGAACAACGCTTTGTCCAGTTTGATTTTGAGATTTGTTGTGGCGATCACTAGACCTGGAGCCTTATATTCATCCAGTAGAGTTAGGAGCATATTGACTATTCGAGGGACTTCTCCGACATCATTCGGAGTTATTCTTGATTTGGCGATAAAATCGCACTCATCCAATAGCAATACGACTGGCTCTCGCTGGCAATAATCAAAAACAGTTCTGAGGTTTGAGGCCGACTCGCCGAAATATGAGGAAAGCAAAGCGTCGAATCGCGTCTTCAAGAGAGGCAAGCCTAAGTTCCAAGCGACGCGTTCCGCGCTTAAAGTTTTACCGCATCCTGGTGGACCATGCAATAAAATTTTATGCTTTGGAAATTAATTATATTTTTTAAGTCTTTCCTGCGCGGAAAACTCTTTTTCAATGGATTGGAGGCGTTTTTCGATATCTTCCGGAAGCACCATATGGTGCTTCAGAAGTTCGTGAGGCGTAGTTGAAATGAGTTGTGAATTATCGCGTTTGCTTGTTGGAAGCTCAGACATGGCGTTTTCATTTAGAGTTTTCACTCCAAAATGAGAAATCCGGGGCTTTTCCGTCACGCTAATATGTTCAAGGTAGTCCGCGAGGTTGCCGTGTCCTATTTGTTTCTCTTCGTCGATTATCGCGGTGGCTATTTTTTTGAGGGAGACGATGTCTTCCGCGTAAATCCCCTTAAAAAGCCTTTTTAGCAAATCGGCTTTCATGTTCGGCTTTCATGTTCTAAAATAAACTCCATCCATGAACCGAGAAATAAAAGACACTAAACCGCGATATTTTACGTAGCTTGACATCGCGTAAGCGCTAGCGTTAATTTTAAGCGAATCAATTATCCACTTTCGTTAGGGACAATCGTAATTTATCCCAAGCGGAATAATTTTCCGTCACGCGTTTGACCTAAGCCTGGTTCTCCCGCCCTTCAAGTTCCAACGCGCGTCGCGAATTTTGAAGAGACTTGGCCTCTGAATCCAGAATTTCGGGAATCCTTGGCCTGGGCTCTCATAGGACGCGAGCCAGACGGATAGGATTTTAAAAATACGCGTCATTATCGCTCTCAAGTTTAGGAAAAAGGCCTATCGCGAAGTTTGCCTCTCGAGGATTAGGGCCATTTTGTCGCCGAAATCCCACGATTATGAGGCATTCTTAAAACCGCGTAATTTTGATGAGAGTGCAAAAAGTCCCGGAACTTAAATTCGGTCAGCCGCTAATGGTAAATGAGGACAATTAATTAGATAAATAGCTATATGTGGTATTGTTTTGCGTCCGGGCGCTTCTCTTAAAGGTTTTTGCACTTACATCAATTTTACTATACCGCGCTCAAGGAGGCAAGCCTCAAAAGCTAAAAACCTTATCGTCCCTTCTTTTCTCTCGCGTGGCGCTCCCCCAAGATTTCGCGTCAAGCATTCTTGCCGCCACTCCCCCAGATTTAATCAATTATTCCGGGAACAGAGCGCTTTGCTTCTTATTAGCGAAGAAATTGCGCGCGTTATATAAATATTTATATAGCCCTTTAACTGATTTTTGACCGATTACATGTATTTTTATATAAATTTATATATTTTTTAGGTGGAAAAAGCTTTTAATATTAAGAGTTTCTTAGGGGTGCTTAGCGTTAATATGTTATTATTTTAAATATTTTGTTTCTAAAAGCCTCAATAAGGGAGCCGCGCCAGGATAGGGCTCCCTTAAGGCGCTTAAAGGGCGCCGGAAGGTCTCGCCGCCACTTGGCCACTTGGATATTTCTTGCTTATTTCCCCGATTTATCCTATAATTAAGCCACATTTTAAGTTTAGCCAAAGGTTCGCGAGGGCGGTCGGCGTCCGCCGCTAATCCCGCCGCGAGGCTGTTTTCGCGCTAAAAGGTTTTGAATATGGCTTTTGACAAAATCGACAGAACCAATCAAGAAGTTTTAAATTATTTCAGCGCCACGGACATGACTTCCACCCAGAAGCACTATCTGGCCGTGCGCTACTTTTTTATCGACGACATGCCCATCCGGGATATCTGCATTAAGATCGGCTGCACCAAAACCACCCTCTATGCCATCATCCGCCGTTTTGTGGCCAAGGTCCAAAACAAGGAGGAGCCCTTTTTCCTGGAGACCCGGGACGGGAGGCCCCGCTTAGACCGGGACGGCTACGAGGCCAACATGATCGTGGAGCTGCGCAAGAAAAATCTTTCGGTTCCGGAGATTAAAGCTCGCCTCGACGCCGCCAACGTCAAAATGAGCCTGAAAACCATTTTCACGATTTTGGAGGACAATGGCTTCGCCAAGATGCGCCGGCGGGACCGCAACACCAGGCTCGAGGCAGTCTCGGACAAAGATATCGCCGAGATCGTGCCCTCCCTCCAGAGCGGTCCCTTCTCCTTCGAGTCCGAGGATATTTGGTCGGATAACGCTGGCGTGCTCCTCCTGTGGCCAATCATCAAAAAATACGGGATTGACCAGCTCATCGTGGATTCCGGTTTCCCCGAGAGCGATGAGATCTCCAAACTCGCGAGCGTTTTAAGCTTCGTGGCCTTAAAGGCCATCAATATCTCCCGCTACAACGAAGACTGCCTGTGGCGGATGGACCGCGGCCTGGGCCTCTTCGCGGGTTTAAACGTCCTCCCTGAGAGCGATTGGTTCAATTCTTACTCCACGGCCACGAGCCGCGAAAGCTGCCTGGATTTCACGCGCGACCTCAACGCCCGCTTCGAGGAGATGGGTCTCTTCGCCAAGGCCGTGAGCCTGGATCTGGCCATGACGCCCTGCCGCGGGATCGAGGGACCCGCGAGCGCGTCCCGGAACGTCTCCAAGAAAAACAAGCTGGGGATCCACCTGAGCCAAGGGGCGGTCATAAACGATCCCTTAACGGGACTGATTTATTACGGGTCCCCCTATTTCCGGCAGAGCCGCTCCGACGAGTTTATGAACGAGTTTCTGACCGTCGTCCCGCGCGGCCATTTCGAGGCGGAGGATTCGGACGAGATCCGCCACGTGGTTATGGACCGGAGCCAGACCACCTACGATCATATCGGGGACCTGGCGCGCCGGAACGTCAAATTTTTGCTGATTAAATCCAAGAGCCACAAGATCCTCAAGGATATCTACTCGGTGGTCAAATCCTCTTGGTTCCCCGTGGTCGTCAAAAAACCCAATAACTCCAACCGCTTTATCAACGTGGTGGACCGGGAGATTATGCTCTACGCCTACCTGGGCCTGAACGACTCCCACGTCATCCGCCAGATCCTGGTCCAAAACGGGGAATTCGACTGCCCCACGGTCATCTACACCAACGATTTTCAAAGCCCCGTGGACACGCTTATCCGCCGCTACGCCTCCCGCTGGCTCAACGACGGCCCCCTGGCCCAGCAGATCGGCTTTTTCAACCTCAACACCGAGACCTCTGGCCTTTCGGTGTCCAACGACTTTGACTTCACCATGAGCCTCTTAGCCTACAACCTTTACCGGCTGTTCGCCTTGGAGCTTCCCCAGGATCAGCGCCTGGACGCGGCGACCATTTTCAATAAGATCATCTTGAACACCGGGCACATTTCCATTACTCCCTCGCAGATCAGCGTCCGCCTCAAGAAAGGCCATTTCTTAAAATCCCTCTTTGAGCGGCCCCTCTTTGACGCGCCACCGGAAATCACCTGGCTGAGTGGCCAGAGCCTGAAATACCTCTCCTCCATCGTTTAAGGGAGAGGGCGCGTCGGTCGGCTTCCCTTGGGGGGGCGCGCCTCTAGCTGAATTGGCCTTTAATTTTCCTCCTCGGCTCGCGCCGGCGTTTCCGGGGTTTCCGGGTTCTCCGCGGCCACGGGTTCCAAGAGGACCTTGCTGGCGCTTTCCACGAGGGTCTTGAGGGTAAAGGGAATCGCCTGGGAACTTAGGGTCACGGTTTCCAACATTTTTAAGACGAGGTCCACGGCCGTTTGGGCGAGGGGCCTTTTGCTCTCGGGGGGGAGGGGCCCGGCGAGGATATGGAGGGCCGCCGCGTTTTCCGCGAGATTGCGGGAGGCGGCTTCAACGGAGCTTAAGCGTCCTCTTTCGACGAGGCGACCGGTCAAGGAGGCCGCGAGCCGCAGGCAGGGAAAGCCGGGCGCGGGATAGGCGCGGAGGATTCGTAGGCCCGCGCGGCCGAGGAGTTCCAGCGCGGCGGGCGCGTCGCGCGCGCTCAAAAAGCGTTTCTCCAAAAGTTTGCGGCAGAGGTCTTGGGAGACGCCAAGGGCGAGAATTCTATCTTCCTTGGAGAGGGCGGAGGGCATAAAGCGTCCTAAAAGAGTTTCGGGGGCGCCGCCGCGGGCGGAGAGAGAAAAGGGAGCCCCCCTTAAAGATCCCTCGCGAGGGCCTAATTGCCCATTAAAGCGCCGATGGGCTTTAAATCCTTAAAACTGTCGCAGGTGAGCTTAATCACGGCGGTCGCGGGAACCGCGACGATCATGCCGACTCCGCCCCAGAGAAAGCCCCAGAAAAGGAGGGCCAACAGGGCGGTCACCGGGGAGATATTCACGCTGCGGCCCAAGAGCAGGGGTTCCACGAAATTTAAAATGACCGCCGAGGGGACCGCCAAAGCGAGCGAAAGCCAGACGGCGGTCGTCCAGCCGTACTGGACAAAGGCCATGATAGCGGGGAGCAGCAGGCTCGCCACGATGCCCACCGTGGGAATAAAGTTGAGGAAAAAAGCGAAGATCCCAAAAGAGGACGCGAAATCCACGCCGAAGAGCCCGCAGACCAAAATAAAAACAAGCCCCGTCCCCAGGCTCACGAGGGCTTTGACCAGGATGTAGCTTTGGACCTTGGCGGTGATAGCGTCCACCGCCTGGCAGAGGGTCAGGCCTTTTTCCCCGGGGAAGGCCTTGCGGAGCTTCGCGGGGAAAGCGGGCAGGGCGGGCAGAAAATAGAGGGTTAAAATCAGCGTAAGGAAAAAGTATCCCGAAAAAGACATAAGGGAGTTTAAAAAGCCCGAGAGAACCCTTCCGATGGGGATTTTTTCCAATTGGTCCTTTAAAAGCTCTAAGGTCAGAAAATCAAAGCGTCTGTTTTTGATTTCCAAAGCCTGGCTCAAAAGGGAGTCGAAACGGTCTTTATAGGCCGGAAGCCCGTCTTTGAGGGCGATTAAATTTTCCAAAATAAAATTGAGGGCGAGCCAAATTACGGCGAACCCCAAAAGGAGGGAGAGGGCCACGGCGGGGGTCGCGGGCAGGCCCCAGCGTCGGAAAATTTTAACCAGGGGCGCGAGCAGGCTCGTCGCCAGGAAGGCCAGCACCAAGGGGAGAAAGACTATCTTCAGGACGATAAAAAGATAGCTCACCATAAAAATGACCCCCAACCCCAAAAAGAGCTTGATAGCGAATCCTGAGGAGAGGTCGGGCAAGCGGTGGCGGGCGGTGGAGGGCATGTCGAGGTTCCCGGGGGAGAGAAAGGGAAAAAAGGGATGGGGAGGGGAAAGGAGGGGCCTCAGGGCGGCCTTCCGTTCCTTTCGCGCCCCGGCCAGGGGCGCCCGAGGCGACTGGGGACGGAAGGGCGCGTCTGGCCCCAGGGAGAATTCAAGGGCGACTCGCCCCGGGCGCTCAAGTCGTTTCGCGCGCCGCCCGCGCCGCCACAAGCGTCCGCGCGTCGTCCCCCTTAAGGGGCGAGTCGGCAAACGGGAGCCCGCGCGAGCGGGTTTTTAGCGCGAGCGCGGCGGCTTGGGCGGCGAGTCCCCTCGGGGCGCTCTCTCCGGGCGATGGGCGCCCTCGCTGGGCTTGAGGCTTGTCCGCCAGGGTGGCGCGCGACGCCCTGGCGCCCCTTTTCCGTTGACCGTAGACCAGTTATTGTGGTATATTAACGCAACGCTTTTTCGCGGTCAACTCCGGTCCGCGACGCGAGGGAAGCGCCGCTCCTCGCGAGAGGGCGCCCACGGGGGCGGTTTAAGGCCTCGGGCGGGCGAAAATTCCCGCTTCACGGCGGAAGAGGGAGGGAAAGGGCGTTTTTTGTTTAGAGGCAATTTTTTTCTATACCTGGCGCTAATCCTTTTTCTGGGCCAGATCGTCTCTTGGCGCCTCTTTTTGCGCCGTTCCCGGTCTCCCCGGTACCGCTTTCTAGTACATTTCCTCTTTATCCTTTTTAACGTCTTCTGGTTTATCGCCTACTACGCCATTTCCGCCAAAAACGGGTTAAGCGGCGACTTATGGAGTTTGGTGGGCCGACCGGGCATTTCCTGGCAGTTTATCCACCTACTGATTGTTCTTCCCCTCAGCGCGCTCGCCTTTGCCGCGTACGGAATAGTCTTGGGGGCGCGGCGTTTGGCCAAGCGCGCCCGGAGGCTTCAAGGCGCCCTTCCGGCTCGGGAGGACGCCGCGGAAGGCGCCGCGACCGTCGGAGCGGCCGTTACGGAGGAAAAAAAGGGTCCTTTTCGCGACCGCCGCCATTTTATCCGCGACTTGGGGAGCGCGGGGCTTTTGGGGGTTATGGCCGTCTCGGCCTACGGGGTCGTCAGGCAGAGCCTGGCCCCTCAGGTGCGGAGGCGCTCCTTACGATTGCCGGGCCTGCCTCGGGAACTTTCCGGCTTTTCCATCGCCCACCTGACGGACAACCATTTGGGGCTCTGGTCCAACGCGCGGGAGATGAGCCTCGCCGTGGAGACGGCGGCCCGGGAGAAACCGGATCTGGTCCTTTTCACCGGGGATCTGGTGGACCGCTCCCCCGATAACGCCCTCTATTACGGACCGGCTTTGGAGCGTTATCTCTCCCGGGTTCCCTATGGGGTCTACGGGGTTTTGGGCAATCACGATCATTACGCCAATCCCGACCGAATTACCCAGATCCTGCGCCGGGACGGGCTGTGGATTCTGCGGGACGAGCGCGTCAATATCCAAGGGATTCCCCTGTCGCTCACCGGCTTGGACGATCAGGGAGTCCATATGTCCTGGGCCAGAAGGCGGGCCGTGGTGGACGAGGAAGGGCTGGACATTCTTTCTTTTGACTTAATCCAAGGACTCGCCCCGCGCGCGGGCGACTTCCGGATCCTTTTAAACCACCGTCCCGAAGGCTGGCGGCAGGCCGCGAGCGAGGGGTATAGGGTTTATCTGGCGGGGCATACCCACGGCGGCCAGTACGCCCTGCCGGGTTTTCCCCAGGTCAATTTGGCCACCATGGTCTATAAATACACTTCGGGCCTTTACGAAAGCGGCGGGAATTATCTGAACGTGTCCTGCGGCCTCGCCGCGGTGGGCGTGCCTTTCCGCTTCGGGGCCTTTCCCGAAATCAGCCTCCTGACCCTCGAAAGGGCTTAAGCGGATCGCGGCGGAAGCTCACCGCGACGGCCTTTTCCCTCCGGAAGCGCCAAGCCTTTTTAGTAGTCCAAGGCCTTGGCGAGGAGCGGGGGCCCGGGCTTGGCGCCCTTGAGCCTTTGGAGATTGTCTTTGGCCAAGGCGTAGCGGCCCTCCGCGAGGCGGTACCATTTTTTGGCTTCCGCCAGATCCAGGCTCATGACTTTGCCGTCCTCGTGGAAGGCCCCCAGATCGTTTTGGGCCCTGGCCAGGGGAGGCTTGAGACTGGCGGCCCGAAAGGCCCAGTTGACGGCCTTTAAGAGATCCAGGTCCGTCCCCAGGCCCTCGCGGTAGAGGACCGAGAGGTTGCCCATGGCGAGGGGATCGCCCAATTTCGCCGCCTTGCTGGCCCAGCCAAAGGCCTCCCCGGGACCCACGCTAAAGACCCAATGGCTCGCTGGGGGCTGGGGATCCGTGGCGATGGCGGACAGGAGATTCATGGCCGGGGTAAAGTCCCGGTACGCCGCGAACTGGGCCCAGCGGCGGGCTTCGCCGAGGTTCCGCTCCTCTCCGGGGATTAGCCCCTTAAAATACAAAGTTCCCAGGGCCGTCTGGTAGAGGGGCCGCAGGTCCAGGGGGGCGCGCGTGGCCAGCGCCTTTATTTCCGGGTATTTGAGCCTGAGGGCGTCTAAGGCGACCGCCGCCTCCTGGGGGGAGGGGGGCCCGCCCGCGAGGCCGTATTCCGCGATAATCCGCAGATAAAAGGCCGCCCGGGGATTTCCTTGGGTCAGGGCGGGCGCGAGGGCTTTTTGGGCCGCGGCGTAATCTCCCCGCGCGAACTCTTCTTCCCCGGGGAGGCGCTCCGCTAAATGGGGCGCGGCCGCGGCGGGGGTCGCCACGGCCGCGGCTAGGGCGCCCGGGGTTCCGGGGGTCGGCGGCGCGTATAAAACGGAGCCGCTCGCGAGGGGCGCGGGAGTGGTCACGGCGGGAGTCGCCGGGGCCTCGGCGGGAGAAGCGGGAGTGGCGGGAGTGGCGGGGGCCGCGCCCGCCAGGGCGCCCGGGGTCCCGGGGGTCGGTGGGGCGTATAAAACGGAGGGCCGCGCGGGGACGCTTTCCGCGCTGGCCGCGCCGGGGGCGTTTTCCACCGTTTTGGCGCGCGGGGCGCTTTCCGCCGTTTTGGCGCGCGGGGCGCTTTCCGCGCTGGCCGCGCCGGCGGCGCTTTCCTCGGCGGGTTTGGCCCCAAGGAAGGGGACCCAGGAGGGGAGAGCGCAGCCGCCGAGGAAGAGGATTAAAGCCAAGGCCCAAGCGGCGCGCGGTTGGAAGAGAGCCCGGGGCGAGGGGCGGCGTGGCCGAGCGCGGGGGCCGCGCGCGCCGAGGCGTTTAATTATCCGAGACAAGCCGCGCAAGAGAACTCCTTCGGGGGAGAAAGTCGCGGAAAAATGATTCCCCCTCTCTTTCTATTCGGAATCTTTGAGCTCTTCCAAAAGGGAACGCTTGACGACGGCGATGAAATGGGGCTTTTTTTCCTGGATAAGCCCTTGGGCCTTTAAAGAGCCAAAGGCTCGCGACAGGCTTTCCGGGGTGATTCCCAGATGCCGGGCGAGCTCGACTTTGAGCATGGGCAGGGCGACGACCCCGTCCGTCTCCGGGAGGGACAGGAGGTAGGAGACGAGCCGCGGGAGCGTTTCCTTTAAAGAGGATTCCAAAAGAAAAGTCAGATGGGAGAGTCGGCTCGCCAAAACGCCGATGGTCGCGAGGGCCAGGCGGGGGTGGGCGGCGATGAGGCGCAGAATCGACTCTTTAGGGAGAAAGAAGGCGCGCAAAGGCCCCACGGCCATGGCCGAGGCGGGGTATCCGTCCGCCTGAAAGAGGGCGGCCTCCCCGAAAGGCTCGCCCGTTTTGGCGATCTTCAGGACCCGCTCTTTGCCGGAAGGGTCGGACAGAAAGACGCGCGCCGCGCCTTCCGCCACCAGGTAAAAGCCCACGGCCCGATCGCCCTTCTGGAAGATAAGCTGGCCGGGGCGGTAATTTTTGAGGAGACTGGCGTTGGAGAGCGCCTCAATGGCTTCCGGGGGGACGTCCGCCAAAAAAGGGGAATTCCCTAAAAGGCTTTTTAAGTCCGCGCCGGGGAGAGCGGGGGGACTGGCCGCGGGGGGCGGTGGCTTGCGCGCGGACAAGGGCTGGGCTCCAAAAGGCGCGCGGAAGGCGCGCGGGCGGGTTAAGGGGCGGCGGCCCGCTTAAAGGTTCTTCAATAGCTCGGGGGGTTGTAGTAGAGGCCGCGGGGAGGAGCCGTCCGACGGGGCCAAGGCTGGTCGGGGGGCACGGCCCGGTCGTATGGTTTTTCGAAAAATTCCCCGTTCCAGGCCAGGGGCAAAAGCTTGAACTGGGCGAGGAGCCCGGCGCAGGAATGGGCGTTTAAGGCGGTTACCGTAAGGATATCCAGAGCCGCCTTATCCTCGACGCTGGCGTGGCAGGTGAGGCAGGCGCCGAAGCTTTGGTCGATGACGGAAAGATCGTGGCGGGCCTGGGCGTCTTGGACGGTTTCCGCGGTCACGAAGTCGAAGACCCCGATGGGCGGGATAAAGTCCTCCATTTGAGCCTTGATGAGGCTAAGATCTATCCCTTTTTGGTAGAGGGCCAAATCTAGAAAGGGCCCGGGAGAAAGCCGCTCGTCGCTGGAGGCGGGGCCCGAGGTCTGGCGGCTCCGGCAAATGGCCAAGAGATCGGGAAAGCCCGCGCGGCCGATAAAGAGTTTATAGACCACGGGGGAGCGGTGGATCCCGTAGAGGGTGAGCGCGTTCGGGGGGGCGCTTTCCAACCAAAAGCCCTCCCGGGAGGGGGCGGCGTAGCTTATGGCCGCTCCGCTCCGCTCGACGAGGCTCTGGCGGGCCGCCTGGGAAAGGCCCTCGGCCTCGGCGTCGGGGAGACGGACAAAGAGTTCGGCGATGGTTTCCTGGGCGGCCAAGGGGGCGGAAAGCGCGAGGGTCAGGGCGAGGATTAAGCCCCCCAGCCGCGCTTGAAGGGCCCAAAGGCGGGGGCGGCGGAATCGCGGGGACGGTGGCACGGGTCGGGCCTCTAGGAGACGCTTTTTTTGCGGGCTAGGGCCAAAAGGCGCGAGCCCCAGAGTTTATCGTGGATCAGCTCCGGGGTAAAGAGGGGCGTGAAGGCCGGGGCGTCTCCCAGGTAGGGGTCTTGGAAATCAAGGTGGTTGTTGATGGTCCCCAATTCCGTGAGCACGGTTTCCATCTCCAAAATGGCGAAACCGGCCACGTCTAAAATGGCTGGCAGAGAGTTGGCGTCGAAATGGTTGAGGTGGGAGTGCCCGCCGAAGGTATGGCTTTTTTCGTGGAGGATCCGGGAGACCAGGGAGCCGACGTTGGGCACCAGGATCAGAAGGAGGCCCCCGTCCCGCAGGAGCCTGGAAGCGTGGCTCAAAAGGACTTTGGGCTCCGCCAGGTGCTCCAGGACCTCCCAGAGGGTGACGAGGCTGAAGGAATGGGGGGGCAGCTCCGCGAGCTCCAAGGGTTTGACGATGACCTCCACGGCTTCGCGCGCCAAAGATTCCGAGCTTTCCAGGTTCAGTTCCTGGGCCGTGGACTTCCAGCCGCGCTCCACGGCCAGTTTGACGAAACCGCCGGTTCCCGCCCCGATATCCAAAAGTTCGCGCGGGAGTTCTGGGGGGAGGTAGGCCTCGGCGACGTCGAGGCCATAACCGAACTTGATTCGGTCCATTTCCATCTGGGGGGAGGAGCGCAGGACGCTCGTCCAGGCTATTTCTTCCCGCCAGTACTGGATCATGACGTCTTCCCGGAGGATGAGGCTCACGTAAATAAGCCCGCAGGAGGGGCAGCGGACGTGGCGGAAGCCGTCTTTGACGAAGAGGCCCGGGCCGGGCGCCTCGTCGCAGACCGGGCAGTTCCGGGGCCTGACCATATCCGGCCTGATGAGGCCGGTGTCCGGGTCAATGAGGCCCTTGAACGGTTGGAGGGTCTGGATGTCGCGACCGGTCTCTTTGTTGAATTTAGCGGTTCCGAGGACCAGAGACCCGTCAAAGGTGTTTTTGCGCTCCAGGCGCGCTTTTTTGTCTTTGAGCCAATCCGGGCTGGCGGTCATAGCGGGGACTCCGATGGGAGAATGCGGCCGGGGAAAGAGGGGCGTTGGGAGCGGGAGGAAAGAAAAGGGTTGGGGCGCGCCGGGCGAGGACGCGGATATTATTATAGCCCGTTTCGCCCCTTAAGGCTAGCGATTGAGAAGGGCGGAAAGGCCGCGGGATGGCGGGAGGGAAGGCGGAAGGGCGGCGCGGGGCGCCCAAGTGGGGGGCGAAAACCCCCCTTTCGCCGCGCCGCGCGGGATTGCCTGAGGGGCCTACAAGCGGCGCGGCGAAAGTAAAATGGCGGGAAACTTTAGCGAAAAGTTTCCCGCCGTCGGGAGCGAGAAGCGCGTGAAGCGCTTCCCCAAAAGAAGGCGATGGGCCTCAAAGGCCGCCTTGAAGGGCCGCCCGCGCTTTAGCCGAGGCGGAACGTCTCCCCAAAGGCCTCCCGGAGCTCCTGGCTCGAGACGACGTCGAGATCGGGGTCAAACGCGTCAATGTCCGGGGTGTCGATAGCCCGCGTGGGGAAGAGCTTGTCGCGCAGCAGTTTGCGAGCGCGCGGGTTCGCGAGTTTGAGCTTCAGGCCTTGGCCGAGATAAACGTCAAAGGAGAGATTGGAGCCCACGATCGAGGTCAGGGCGACGAGCGCGTCCGGTCCCAGGGTTTTGAAAAAGTAGGCCAGGGATTTTTTGAATTCGCGTGGGTTCTTGACGGTCAGGGACGTTCCCAGAAAAGAGATTCCATGCCGCTCTACGGCCCCGCCGAGCGATTTGTCCAAAATTTGTTTTAAAGGGCCGCGGATTTTAGTTTTAGTTAAAGTAGCCTCAAGCATAGTTTTAAGTTTTCCTTGGAAGCGTGGCGGCGCGAAGCCGCTTAATAGTTTAATAAACGAAGAGAAAATTATGGGTTAATTTGACGGAAAAAGAACGGGAAAAAAGGCGCGCCGTCAGTGTAGGGTTATGGGGGAGGACGGGGAGGGCGAAAGGGTCAAAACGCTGGCGACAAATTTATCCAATCCCCGCGCGAGCGCCATGTCCATGGTCAGCGGGGTCTTATTCGCTTTGGACTGGGAGATTATTTGGTAGACTCCGTTCATCAGGAGCGCGGTGAGATCCTTGACGTTATACTGGTCGGCCAGATCGTCGCCGACGCGAATGGCGGCGATAAAGTTTTTCCCCAAGATCCCGACCAGGGCGATAATCGAGCGCGGGCCCAAGGCGCGCGCGCAATAATCCAAGGCCTCCCCGAACCCCTTTTCGCTCGCGACGCCAATCATGGCTCCCAAGGCCGTTACGCCTTCGTGGGTTACGGCGTTTTGGAGACGCTCGTCCAAATAAGCGATTAATTCGGGAGAGAGTTCCCCATATCCCATGTCGTCCATACTGATTTCAGATACCTTCCGAAATAGGCCCCAAGCGAAAGAATTCGCCGCGCCGCGAGGGGCGCTAGCCTTGTCCCCTTTCGCGAAAAAGGGGAGACGCGCGCGGCGCTCGCGAGATTTAAAGGCCTGGCTCGCCTTGTCGCGGTCGCGCGAAAACGGGCCTTCCGGGCCCTTTAAGGGCGCGGTATGATAAGGGCCAGCGTTTTCCGCGGCGCCCAACCGCGCGATTACCATTTTACGGTAAACGCGCTCTCTTGGGAAGCGGCGCCGCGAGCGCGAAAAAGAGGTCGGCGCGATAGTCGCCGCTTTCTCCATTTCGCCGTTTTCCGCGGGAACCCCGCCAAACGCGGGGGATTCGCCGCGGGCGCCTGGAAGGGCCGGCGCGGGCGAGGGAAACGCGAAAAATTTCCCGTTTGACGGGGAAAAGGCGCGCCATTTCCGGCGCGCGAGAGAAAAAGAGAGGGCGAAAGGGGGTCGCGGAGGGGCGCCCTTTAAGGAAGGGGAAAGCGGCGTCCCGCGGGGGTGAGTATAAGCGGCGCGAGAGTATTCGCTCATGACGGGGATCCTTGCCGCGAAACGCGCGTAAAACGAGGGTTCGGCGCGCGTCGCTCGCGAATGTCAAGTTTTTTGGGGTAATTGGGTAATTTCGCGAGCGGGGGGACGTGTCAAGCGGTAGGCTTAACGCCGGCTAGAAGACGGTGCCCTGGGCTTTTTTGAGCGCGCGGGCGAAGGCCGCGTGGACAAGGGGCTCCATCTTGTCCAGCCGGAAGTCGGGGCGGAAGAGGCGCGACAAACGCTTGGAGAATTCGGCGCCGAACGCGGTCTCGAAGGCGGCGACATCGATCTTCTCGACCACTTCCTCGCCGTAGAATATTTTGACCATTAAGCTCGCGAGGGAGCGGGGTTTCGGGAGGGCGCCAACGATGACGACGCTCATGGGACCCAAGCGCTTTTGGAACGCCAAGGCGAGGTAGCGCAGTTCTTCTGGGGATTTCGCGTTAACCATGCCTCCGAAAATAACGATGTCGTTATGGGGAAAGCTCTTGGCCTTGAGTTGAAAATCGTCTGGGAAGATAGCGGAAATATTGGCGCGGGCGCGGGCCGAGCCGACGGAGAGAAAGGGGGCTATCGGGCGCTCTGAAACTTGAATATTTATCAATTTCCACCTCAACTTTAAAGTTAAAAAATAAGTTAATCTTAAAAAAAAGTTGGCGATATAAATCGTATTGATTTACGCGAAAAATGACGGCGGCGCGCGCCGCCGCCCATTCGCGAGGGGAACGTCGCGCGGCTTTTCCGTTTGGGGAAACGGCGCGTCGCCTTAAAATGAAAGATAATTTAATATTTTTCTGGGTTAGGCGCCCTTGTTCGCCGCGGGGCGCGCGCCAGTTAGGCGCGCCTGGGGAAAAACGGAGCCTTAGGGTAGGGCCTCCTTAAAATGGCTCGCGCATTGAGAGCCGCCGGAGCGATTGGCCGGGCTCAAGGGAAAACGCGCTTGTTCAAAGTCGATTCGCGATGTTTATTTTAAGTCAAAAAAAATTTCGCGTTCGCGCGGCGAAAATCGCTCCCTTGAGGAAGATCGGCTGGGAAAGAAAGCGAGGGAGAGAAAAATCGCGGCTTGAGGCGAGAAAAAAAGACGCGTGAGGAATGAAAGAATTAAAACACAATCTGAAATCAAAAAACAACAGTTATTTTGCGCGGACTCGCTAAATTTTTTTGCCGGAACTCGCTTTTGGCTATTAAATTACGCGCTTTCGCGCGCGAATGGATCCGCTTTTACCCGCGAAATGTCGCGTTTTAAAATTTTTGTGGGAAAGCCTTTTTATGTGGCGCCTTTTTATTTTAAATTACGCTAAATAACGATCCAATTTTGTATAAATCGCGCTAAAAGAACTGTTTTCGCGAGGGCGCGCGTCGCGCGCCTGGAGAAGGGCGCCCCCCGAAAGAGCCCCAGCCCGCGCGAAAAGAGGGTCGCCCCCCAGGGCCTTCGCGTCGCGCCGCGAGGGCGGAGCTATTCGTCGAGATCGATGGTCCGCCTCTTGGCCCAGATTTCGGCGATAGGCCTGTAGTTGACGCCATTGTCGGAGGTGTGGCTGATGGAGACCTGGAAGGCGTTGAGCGATAAACTGGAGAAAACCCAGACCTCAAAATTGTTTTCGCCCTCCGGGTAGGTCTCGTAGATATTTCCGGCCGGGTCGCGGCTGGACCGGAAGGGCAGAAGCTTGCGTCTCTTGAGCAGAAAGCCATCCCAATAGCCTTTGTCCGGGTCGAAGGCCCGCACCGCCGTGTAATTGATGGGGTTTTCGTGGTTTTTGGCCTCCCAGCGGTAAGGAACGGCCAGGGAGTCCTCAATGGCCTCGCCGTCGTTGATCCAGGCGAAGTTCCATTCCCCGTTGACGACGGCCTCGTTTCCCGTTCCCCTATCCGTAATCCAGGCCACGTCCCACTCGCCGATGAGGTTCCCATACCAGTTGTCTTTGGGGCTCAGGGCGGCGCTGGGGTAATCCGCCATGATGGAAGAGGCGAAATAGGATTGGCGGTCGGATCTGATAGCCTTTTGCGCGTCCGAGAGGGCCGCTTCCTCGGCGCTCTCGGGGCCGCGGGGGTCCTGGCCCAGGGGACGGGATTTGCGGCTGTCGCGCCAGGTGGCGAATCCGTCCTTGACGGAGCGCGCGTCCTCGGCCTTGTCCTCTTTTTCCCACATCTTTAAAGGGGGGTCGGCGCAGGACTGGAGCCCGAGGCGGGCCCTTTCGATAAATTCGCCGTTTAACTGATCGGTGGCGAGAGCCCAGACGATAGTGGGAATTACCACGACGCCTATCGCGACTAAGGTTTTGAACCCGCGCCTTTGCCAGACGCTGACTTCTTTTTCCGGTTTTTCCCCGGTCCGGAGGTTCGCGCCACAGGCGTGGCAAGATTCCGCGGGCAGTTGGACTCGCGTCCCGCAAACCGGGCAGCTGACGGCGACGCCTTGGGGCTCGTTATCTGTGGCTTTGCTCAAAATCGCCTCGGGATCTCTCGCGCGGGAGAGACTATAGTTACCCGCGTCCAAAACCTCGAGAGCGCGGGGAAAAGGCGGGGAGAGGCTTGGAGGGGCGTAGGGTCTTGAAATTATTTATCCGATAATACCAAATTGGGGGCGGAAGATTCAATAGCGTTTGGCGCGCGGCCACGCGCGCCGCGCCCCAAGCGCGCGGGTTTATGGGTTGGCCGCTCGCCCCGGTCGGAAGGGTTTCCGTCAAGGGGCCGTCAGCCTTTTTACCCCAAAGCGGGCCGGAGCGGCGCCGCGCCTTTACGGGAAAAGAGGCGGGCGCGGGCCCTGTCAACTTTCCTCCCGCTAAAATGTGCTACCATTTATTTCAAGCCATCCCCCGAGTAGCGAGGGGTAAAAAGGCTACGCGCCTTGACGTTTAGCCCGAAGGGGGCTTTTCGCGGAAGCGAGCGCCGTCGCGGGGCTCCGTTTAAACGGCCCCTTGTCGCGCGCGTCGCCAATATTATTTTTAAAAGACGCGGAGATTTCTCATGTCTCAAGGACCTCCGAAAGATATCGCGATTCTTGGCCGGAATCTAAGTGGGCTCGTCGCCGAAGCCACTTCTTTGGCCGATAGTTTCAACCATTTGACCGATCCCGATAAAATCGCGCGCCATAAAGCCAAAATGTCCATGACTCTTTTGAAGGCGCGCGATATTTACGAAGAATTGGGCGCCCTGGCCCCGCCCGCCGCGGACGGGGAGATGGGGCCCCTTGACCTTACGCGGGCGCGCGCGGCGGCCAGCCTCGCCGCGCTTCACGTCAGGGCCGGACAGCCCCAAGAGGCCAAAAGCCTGCTTCTGCCCCTCCTGCGGCGGACTCCCGACAAGGAACTAAGCGCCCAGCTGGCCCAGGCGGCCTTGCGTTTGGCGGTGGCCTTTCAGGATGGCCGCGAGAGCGAGGAGGCGGACCAAATCTTTTACGCCATGGAGAATTTGGGCGCGGACGGTCGCGCGCGCGTCGCGCTCGCCAACGCCGCGTTCTATCTCGTTTTGGGAGCGGTCAGAGCCTCCCAGCGGACCCGGGCGCGGAAAATTTACGCCCAAATGGCGCGCCTTTCCCCGGGGCCCAAGGAAGAAAGGCGGCCCCAAAGGACCCCCATCGCCTTGACTTTGGTGGTGGAGGACTCCAAAAGGAGCCGGGAAGGGGCGGCCCTTTCCCCCTTTGATCACCATCTTCCCAAGTCCAGACGCGCGGAAGAGGGGCTCTCGCTCAAACCCCACCTCACTTTGATTTCCGATCCCGCCCCGCCGCCCGCCGCCGCGCCCGGCGCGGCGGCTCCCGCGTCACCGGACGACAAGATCGCCCGCCAGGAATACGTCGTCATTCAGGCCCAGACGGCCATTAACCTTATTTCGGGCTACGCCTTCGAGGGGGTCTGCGCGGAGGCGCGCCAGGCCTTCGACTCCCTCTTCGGGCTCGGGGACAGCGGGACCATGGGGAGCTACCAGGCCATCGCCGCCATTAACATGATCTGCTCCTACGGAAGCTCCAAGCTCTGGAAGGAGGCTTTGGAAGTCTATTCCCTCATGGATCTTTTGGGCGACGGCCCGGACGTTAAACTCTGCAAGGCCAAAGCGGCCGTCAATCTGATCAATCACTACGGGGACAGTGATTTGCTGGCCAACGCTCGGATGATCTACGATTCCATGCGCTCTTTGGGCGAGGGCGACGAGTTCGCCAACCAAAGGGCCGAGGGCCTGGCCAATCTCATCTACTCCCATGGGGAGAACGGTTTTTTCGCCGAGGCCAAGGCCTTTTACCGGAGCCTCTTGAAAGATTTTCCCGACACCCCGGAAATCGGCCGCCTGCGGACCCAGGCCACGGTCAACCTGATCTGCGACTATTGCCTGGAGCGAAATTTGGACGAGGCCAAGGCCCTCTACGCCTCCATGGACTCTTTCGGGGACTCCGAGTGGCACGCCGCGCGGAAGGCCAAGGCCCTCTATAACCTTATTTCCGGCTACTCCAAAAGCGGGGAGCTTTCCGCCGCTATGGAACTCTTCGCGACCATGGAGAGTTTGGGGCCATTGGACGCCGCGCGGGTGGAGGCGGCCCGGGCCGGCTTCAATTTGGTGACGGAATTGGGCTTAGGAGGGCGAATCGACGACGCCTTGGCCATTTTCGGCGATTTTAAAAAACTGGGCGACCAGGAGAAAGTCCTTTTGGAGTGGTCAAAGGCCACCGTCAACCTCGTGGGCTTTCTGGGCTATTCGGGGAGAGTGGAGGAGGCCCGGGCCGTTTACGAGGAAATGCTCCCCTTATGCGCGAATGACTCCATGCGCGCCAATCTGGCCAAAACGGCTTTCAACCTGGTTTTTGACTACGGCAAAGAAGGCAAATTCGCGGAGGCCCAGGAGGTCCTCGCCAGCATGGCCTCCTTGGGCGACCGGGAAGAGGTCTTGGCCGACCGCTCCCTCGCCGCCTTCCGCCTGATCCTTTTTCTAATCGACGCCGGGGACACCGCCGCCGCCCAGGGCCTTTACGACGACATGGAGGCCATGGGCAACTCCGAAAAGGTCTTAATCGGGAGAGCCCGGGCCGCGGTTTACCTTATTCAGCAGCACGGAAACTTGGGGGATCTCGAAAAGGCCAAGGAGCTTTTCGACAGCTCCCGCGGTTTTGGGATCGGGGGCAAGCTCGCCCAGGAGCGGGCCCGGGCCGGTTTTCGCCTGGTCTCGGCCCTTTTGCGCCTTGGGAACGTCCGCGACGCCCGCCTGACCTTCGACGGGCTCGCGGAGCTAGGGAAAAGCCCCGAGGTGGCCGTGGAGCTCGCCAAGGCCGGGGTGAACCTCATCAGCGTCTACGGCGGCTCGGGGAGGATCGAGGAGGCGCGGAAGATTTTGGCCGAGCTTAAAGAGCTCCCCGAGACCGACGAGATCGCCGTTTTGAAAGGCAAAGCGACCTATAACCTTATTACCGATTTGGTGCGGAGTGGCTTTTTGGACGAGTCCCGGGAACTCTACCGCGATCCCATCTTCAACAACCCCTCTCCCGATCTCCTCGTCGCCCGCGGTCGCTTGGGGGTCATCTTGGTCCGCTCCTTCGCCACGAGCAAGCGCTTTGAGGAGGCCGAGGCGATCCTCGCGGAAATGGAGTCCTTAGGCGACAGTCAGGAGACTCAGCGTTTCCGGGAAAGCGCGGCCTTTGAGCTCAAATGCGCCCGAACCGCCCAGAATTATCCCAAGATCCACGGACTGGGCCGCGAGGCCTAAAACGCCGCGAGCTTTTTTTTTAAGCCCTGGGCGTTTCCCTTTTGGAAACGCGCCGGGGCTTTTTGGGGGGAGCGGTCCTTGGCCGGGGCCTTATTTGGGGCCTTATTTGGGGCCGTATTTGGGGCCTTAGTTTGGGCCTCGCTTCGCCCTTCCGTCGCGCCGGAAGGCCCTTTTGGGGGGGGATTCCGCGAGCCATCCAAGGGCCTCCTTGGCCCTTGGAGGGCCTTAGAGACGGCCTTTGGAGGGCCCGCGGCGGAAATGATTTGAGCCTTGACGGCCAAAAGGATACAATGCTAAAAATGATGGCGCGCTTTCGCGTCTTTGGCGCTATTTCGCCTTGTTTTCGCGCGGGCTCGCGTCTCGCCGAGGGGGCGCCGCCAGCCGCCTTACGCGCTAAACGCGAGGCTCAAGCGGCGGCTCAAACGAGAGATTTAGCTCGCGGTCGCGCCCGCTTTTTTTCCCGCGCCCGCGCCAATCCCCCCGGGGGGAGGCGCCGCGAGCGGGCCTCGCTCGCGAAAACCCCGCTTCGCCCCCGTCCCGATCCTTTCCCGGCGCTCAACCGGTCCTCCCCATGAAAAAAGAAATCTTGGTTGTCGACGACAACCTTCCCATTCTTAAGCAAATAGCCGCCTATCTGGCGGGAAAATACGAGTTTTCCCTCGCGCGGTCCGGGGAGTCGGCCCTCGCTTTCTGCGAGACGGACAAGCCGGATTTGATTCTGCTTGACGTGGAAATGCCGGAAATGGACGGCTTTGAGACCATCGGGAGGCTCAAGAAAAACAAGGCCGTCGCCAACGTCCCGGTGCTTTTTTTAAGCGCCTACGTGGACGCCCAGACGGAGATTCGCGCCCTCGAGTCCGGGGCCCGGGATTTTATCACCAAGCCCGTGGACGCGAGCATTCTCCTCCACCGCATCGCCCTCCACCTGCAGCTCTCCGAGTACGAGTACGATCTGGAAAAGACGCGCAAGGAATTGGAGAACAATATCGTAATCTCGTTCGCCGACCTCGTGGAAAGCAAGGACAGCAACACCGGGGGACACGTCTTGCGGACTTCCAGGTACCTCGATATGATCGGGAAAGCCATGCTCGCGCGCGATCTGTTCCCGGACGACTTAAATCCCCATAACCTGGAACTCATGGTCAAGGCCTCGCCCTTCCACGATATCGGGAAAATCGGCATCTCCGACGTGATTCTTTTGAAGCCCGGGCCCTTAAACGAGGAGGAATACCAGGAGATCAAAAGACACACCGTCGTGGGGGCGAGCTTTTTGGAAAAGATTTACGCCCGCCTTCCCGAGCAGGAATACCTGGAATACGCCAAGCTCATGGCCATCGGCCACCACGAGCGCTGGGACGGCAAGGGTTACCCCTACGGCCTGGCCGGGGAGGACATTCCCTTCTGCTCCAGGCTCCTGGCCGTGGCCAACGTCTACGACGCCTGCCTGACCTCCCGCATCTACCGCCCGGCCCTCACCCACCATGAGGCCCATCAGGTCGTCCTCGACGGGCGGGGGAACGCCTTTGATCCGCGGGTGGTGGACGCTTACCTGACGGTCAGTGACCTTTTCGGGGCCTTCAATATCGTCCAGACCAGCTTGCCCGTTTCCGCCAAAAGGCGGTTTTCCTAAAAAGAGAGGAAGAGCGAGGGAAATCGCGGATGAAAGAAATTTTGGTAGTGGACGACAATGACGCGGTCTTAAAGCAGATCGCCCAGGTGCTTTCCGGCTCCTACGCCTATTCCCTGGTGCGGTCGGGGACCCAGGCGGTCTCTTACTGCGCCCAGGAGAGGCCGGATTTGGTGCTCCTGGATATTGAGATGCCCGCCATGGACGGGTTCGAGACTCTGCGCCTCCTCCAACAGAACCCCGAGTTTTCGCGCATTCCGGTGATTTTCCTGACGAGCAAGCACGACCGGGAAACGGAAGTCAAGTGTCTGCGCCATGGGGCCAGGGATTTTATCCGCAAGCCCGCCGAAAAGAGCCTGCTCCTCCACCGCCTGGATCTGCACCTCTCCATCGCGGATTACCAGAGCCACCTCTCCGACAGCGTGGTCCTCATGTCCAATATCCTCGGGGTCTCCGTCGCGGAACTCATCGAGTGCCGCGACGAGAACACCGGGGGCCACGTCATCCGCACCAGCAAATACGTGGACATCCTCGGCAACAATCTCCTCTCCCGGGGCAAGTTCGGGGGGGAACTGACGGAGTATAGCCTGGACATGATGGTGCGGGCCGCGCCCCTGCACGATATCGGGAAGATATCCATCTCCGACCGGATCCTTTTGAAGCGCGGACGGCTCTCGGACGAGGAGTTCTTTATCATGAAGGGACACGCGGCCATCGGCGCCAATATTTTGGAGCATATGCACGCGCGCACTCCCACCCAGGATTACTTAAGGTTCGCGGCCCTTATTGCCTGTTCCCACCATGAGCGTTATGATGGCAAAGGCTATCCGCATAACCTGCGGGGCGAAAACATCCCTCTGTGCGGGCGGATTATGGCCGTGGCCGACGTCTACGACGCCATCGTGGAAGACCGGGTTTACCGCAAGGCCATGACGCACGACGAGGCCAAAAACATCATCCTGGAAAGCGCGGGCCAGCAGTTTGACCCCTGCGTCGTGGACGCCTTCGCGACCTGCCACGGCCAGTTCGCGGCGGTGAGCAACCAAAGGCCCACCCGCAAATTTTTTGAGGAATAGGGAGCGTAACGGCAAACATGGACAACGTCTTTCTTCAGGGCAAAAAGCATTCGGCCTTCAGTTGGGATTCCTTGGGGGATATCCGGGAAGGCCGGGGAGATTTGGGCGAGGAGATGCCCGTTTTGGTCTACCGGCTCATGCAGTACACGATGCTCTCCGTGATGAGCGACGCTATGGGGGAGGAAAAGGCCAACGACTATTTCCGGGCGGCGGGACGGCTCGCGGGGAGCGAGTTCGCCAAAAACTGCCTCATGGCGCGCGGGTCTTTAGCCGATTTTATCGCGGAACTCCAACTGAGGCTGCGGGAGCTTAAGATCTGCGTCTTCCGCCTGGAGGAGCATAACCCCGTGACCGGGGAAATCGTGGTCACCGCGGCCCAGGACCTGGATTGCAGTGGGCTGCCGGTCACCAACGAGACGGTTTGCTCCTACGACGAGGGGTTTATCGCCGGCGTCTTCGAGGACTTCGCGGGAAAGACCTATGACGTGAAGGAAATCGACTGCTGGGCCAACGGCGACCGGGTTTGCCGTTTTAAAGGCGCCCCCCTCGCCTAAAACAAAGAAAGCCTTTACATGACGGCCAACCAAGATCCACCCGAAAGCCCCGAAAAGGCGCTTTTCAATTACCTGCGCGACGTAATCTACAACCCCAGCAAGGCGTCTTTCAATCCGGACACCCTCGCGGGGGACGCCAAAAATTTGGGCCTGGGGATTATGTTTTTGGCCGAGTGCGTCGCCGAGACCCGAGCCTTCGCCAACGCCCTCGCGCGGGGCGATTTGAGCGCCAAGATGCCCAGCGCCGGCAACGAAATCGCCGCTCCCCTTAAAACCCTTTACTCCTCCCTCAAGCACCTCACCTGGCAGTCCCAGCAGATTGCCGCGGGGGACTACAGCCAGCGCGTGGATTTTATGGGAG
This sequence comes from Deltaproteobacteria bacterium, assembly GCA_031265205.1. Classification (GTDB taxonomy): domain Bacteria; phylum Desulfobacterota; class Desulfarculia; order Adiutricales; family Adiutricaceae; genus JAISCZ01. Next base: position 39,890 of record JAISCZ010000071.1, on the reverse strand, counting down.
CCTTCGCCGACTCCTTCAATTCCATGATCCGCCAGCTCAACCAGCGCAACCGGGAACTCGTCATGTCCAAGGAGACGGCCGAGGCCGCCTCGCGCGCCAAGAGCGCGTTTTTGGCCACGGTCAGCCACGAGATGCGCACCCCCTTAAACGCCATTTTGGGGCTCTCGGCCGTGGAGCTTCAGCGCGATCTCCCCACCCTCACCCGCATGAACCTGGAGAAGATCTGGAACGCCGGCTCCTCGCTTTTGCGGATCGTAAACGACGTTTTGGACATCTCCCGGGCCGAGGCCGGGACCTTCGTGATTATTCCCGTGGACTACGACATTATCGATCTGATTAATGACGTGGTCCAAATCAATATCGTCCGCGTCGGCTCCAAGCCCATCAATTTCGAGCTTTTTATCGACGAGACGATACCCCGGAGGCTCTGCGGGGATTCCCTGCGGGTCAAGCAGATTTTAAACAACATTCTGTCCAACGCCTTCAAGTACACCGAAAGGGGCAAGGTCCGCTTCGACGTCTCCTGGCGGAAGACCCCCGAAAACGCCTTGGTGGTTTTTACCATCACGGACACGGGCGTCGGCATCAAGCCGAACGACATCGGCAAGATTTTCACGGAGAACAGCCAGATCAACTCCGAGGCCAACCGCTACGTGGAGGGGACGGGTTTGGGCCTTTCCATCACCAAGTACCTGGTGGACCTGATGGGCGGGACCATCGGCGTGGAGAGCGAATTCGGGGTGGGCAGCGTCTTTACCGCGCTTTTGCCCCAGAAGGTCATCAACGACGCTCCCATCGGCTTTGAGGCGGCCCAGGATCTGATCACCTTTAAGACCATGGTCCGGGGCCTCAGTCTTGAGGGCAATCTCGCCAGAACCCAGATGCCCTACGGGCACGTGCTTCTGGTGGACGACGTGCCCACGAATTTGGACGTGGCCGAGGGCCTTCTTTCCCCCTACGGGCTGAGAATCTCCACGGCCTCCTCCGGTCGGGAGGCCGTGGATCTGGTCGCCGCCGTCCACGACGACTCCCCTCCGGAAGAAAAGTTCGACTTGATCCTCATGGACCATATGATGCCCGGGATGGACGGGGTGGAGGCGACGCGGAAGATTCGCGCCATCGGGACGGAATTTTCCCAAAAGGTGCCCATTGTCGCCTTTACCGCCAACGCCCTCTCGGGGATGGATAAGACCTTTCTGGAAAAGGGCTTTAACGCCTTTATCCTCAAGCCCATTGACGTCATGCAGCTGGACGCGGCTTTAAACCGCTACGTCCGCCGCGGGCCCACTGAGTTCGGCGGCGAGCCTTCAGCGGAGGAGCCCGCCGCCGAGGGGATTTCGGCCCCGGAGGCGGAAGAAAGCGGGGACGGGAACCTTTTCGCGAAAAACAAGATTTTTATCGACGGGCTGGATATCGAGACCGGAGTCAACCGCTACGGGAAAGACGAAAAATTTCTCAAAGTGCTCAAGTCCTACGTTCTCCATATCCCCAAGCTTTTGGAGACCCTCAAGGCCACGGCCAGATCCTCTTTAAAGGATTACGCCATCTCCGTCCACGGGCTCAAGGGCTCCAGCTACGGGATCTCGGCCAACGTGGTGGGCGATCTGGCGGCTAAACTCGAAACCATGGCCAAGGAAGGCAAAAACGCGGACGCGAACGAGGATTTCGCGGGGACGCACCTGCTTTTAACGCGGAAAACCGAAAAGCTTATCGCCGATCTCCACTCGGCCATCGTGAAGATCGAAAATAGCCTGGCCGCCGCCAAGCCGAAAAAGAAAAAACTGACCCGCCCCAACCCGGAAATTCTGGGTAAAGTTTTGGAATACGCTAAACGCGGCAAGACCTCGCTCATCGAGGACTCCCTGTCGGAACTCGAGGGTTTCGCCTACGAGGAAGAGGATTCGCTCATCCGCGAGCTCCGCGAGCACTTGGATAATTTTGACTACCACCTCATCTGCGAAAAGCTGGAGAAAAAATTGCGCAAATAGGAGCCCTTTCGCGAACCGCGCGCGAAACTCGCGCGAGGGCTTTTAGCGCGCGCGTCTCGCGCGCGGGCGCTTGGGCTTCTTTGTCTTTCGGGCCCGCGTGGAGCCCCAAAAAAATCGCCATGGGAGCGAGGGGCGGCGGCCTCAGCCGTTTGGGCCCGCGCTGGCGAGCGCCCAAGGCGCGGCGGCGCTTGGAAAACGCTCCTGGCTTCTTATATTTCCGCGCGTCTCCGCCGCGCTTTTCGCGATATTTTAGCGATATTTTCTCGATAGCCGCGCGATAGTCACGCGATGGTCACGCGATAGTTACGCGGCGCTCACGCGTTATAAGCGCGATACCCACAAGATACTATTGAAGCGTGGCGGGTTTATTCGCGATAAATTTTTCGTCAAGAGGGCGTCGTTTAATCCGAAATCAGTGGGAGAAGAGCGGGATAATTTTTAAGAGCTCGCCAAAATTCGCGCGGCGGCTTTAGGGGCGCTGTTTCGCGCGGGCTTAGGCTGAAATTATTTTGCGGAAAGATAAAGGCCGCGACGCTTAAGAAAATAGTCGCTCCGCTTTAGCCCACCCGGGAAAGAAGCGCGGCGATTGAAGCGAGAGGCGCGGGAAAGGAATGGCGCGGGAAAGGAATGGCGCGCGACAGGCCTTAAAAGCCGCGGACGCGCTCTCTCTCTTCGTTAAACGTCGCCTTCAAAAGCTTTCAAGAGCCCTTAAAAGCCTTGGATGGGGGCTGGCGGCGGGGGCCTCCAATTATACGCTCGAGCGCGCCTTAAAGGTCAGCGGCGGGGTCGTCTCGCGGCTCTTAAAAAAATTTTTCGCGCGAGCGCGTCGAAGGGGGCGCCGCGGCCATAATTTCAAAAAGAGCCAAAAATTTAAATTTTGGGGCGCGAAAGCGCGTCCATATTCGTTCCCATGAGAGGGCCGCGCGCCGCGCGCGCGTTTTTAGGGGCAAAATCCTTGGCGAAACAAATTTCTTGACATCGCGCGTTTGATTTTTGTAGTCTCAAGTAATAATAAAACTCACAATTTCCATTTTTGGCCATGGGTCTCAACCTAAAATCGCGATAGGGCGGTTGGCGATGGCTCTCTTAAGCCCCGGACGCTATGGCCACAGTCGCGCCGCAAGGGTTTTCTCCCCTGGGCCACTTCTCACACGGTACTTTGCAAGGAGCTTCCATGCCAGTCACTTTAGCTAATCCAACTCCCCTGGGTTTAGTCACCTTCGGTCTTTCAACAATTTTACTTAGCGCCTGCAACGCGGGGCTACTGGAGGCTGGGGCGCCGGTGCTCGCCCAGGCCCTCTTCGTGGGCGGCCTTGTCCAACTTATCGCCGGCATTATGGAATTCGTCAAGGGCAACACCTTTGGCTGCGTCGTCTTTTCCTCCTTTGGGGGATTTTGGATTTCCGTGGGCTTTTTTGACATTCTGCCGGTTTTAAAATGGGCGCCCAAAGGTTCCGACGGCCTGGCCGGCACCTTTATGCTCATTTGGGGCGTTTACGTGCTGCTGCTCCTCACCGGCGTTATTAAAGGCAAAGATCTCCTGGCCTTCGTGGTGGGAACTTTGGCCCTGCTCCTCTTTATCCTGGCCATCGGCTTCTATTCCGGCAGCGCCGCGATCATCAAGGTCGCGGGTTTTGAGGGAATTATCTGCGGCGCGGCGGCTCTGTACTTAGGTTGCGCCATCACCCTTTTTGAGACGGCCGGCAAGAAAGTGCTGCCATTCTAAAGGGCGTTTTACCCAAAAAGGCTTTGGAGGGCTTAAAACTCCCGTTTTAAAGCCCTCCAAACTTTTCCGCGCGACCCCCTTCGCTTCCCCATGGAGGCTGGGGGGTCATTTTTTTGGGGCGATGAGCGTAAGGCGAAAGGGCCCCGCCGCGGCGCGCGAAACGCCCAGAGCCGACCTCAAGCGTCCCCAAGCGCCGCGCGGGACTATAGAGCGGCGTGGACGGGGAGGGCGGGAGAAAGCCCCGGGAGGGGGCGCTACCGCAATGTCACGCAGAGGTTGGCTTGCCCCGCGACGCAATTTCCCTCGCATTTGACGAGGCCATTGGTCGCGATTCCGGCGCCGCCGCCAGGGACGGAGGAGCATTGGACCGCGCCATGCCGATTTCTGACGCAGGCGCCGACCCCGCAGGCGAATTGGCCGCTCTGGTTGAGGGCGATTCCGCCTTCCGGTTCCTTGGGGCAGACCACGGCGTTATTGGGGCCCGCGAGGCATTCTTTATGGGCGTAAGCGCCGGTGGAGGCCAGGGGGAGAAAAAGAGACGCCAACAAAGACAAAAAGAAAAATTTCATGGGAAGACAGCCTTGACGCGAATAAATAGTTCCGGGGAAAGACTCGCGGGCGCGGGTCAAAGACGCGCGCGGGCGCTTTTTATATTAACCTATTTTAAAGGTTTTGCGGATCTCTATTTCCCCAAAAGAGGTGGCGTTGGGAGCGCCCCGCGGATCAGGCACAAGGGATTTTTAAAAATAATTCTCTCCCCTTAAGCCTCTTCGCGAGATTCCGCCCGCGCCGCGCCGTAAGGCGACGGGCGAGAACTGGCGGCGCGCGCGGAGTTCGAGAGGTTTTTAAAGCGCTTTGAGATATAGCTCGCCCTTAGGGAGCGGTTGGCGGCGTTTTTTCGCGTTTTCTTCCAGCTATGGACGCCAAAATAACAAAAACGACGAATTCGACCGCCATTATAGTTAGGGTTTTCATGCCAAGTTCAGAACTCTCGGAGTCTACGTTGAAATATATCCACGTGAAGATTTCAAGTTTGGAAGTATCGGTAAACAACGGGCAGAGGCTAAAAAAAGCGCCAGCGGACCCAAATAGGGCGAGAAACATAAAAAACTTTAACAGAAAACGGCTAAAATGGATAAAATCGTATTGGTACGCGATAATTGATAGCAATACCATTACATAACCGCAAAAGAAAAAGTTACGCAAATCGTATATTGATGGAAAGGCCTTGGCCATGACTGAGGGATGGCGAGATTCAGCGGAGACGCGTAAGATAAAAGTTAAAAAAAGGCAAATAAGATAAAAGACAAAGAATAAGCTGGGGCTTGTTTTGCGGCGTGGGGGCGTAGGCGCGGTTTTAGGCGCTTTGAATACCTCGCGATTAGAGATTGTCAGGCCGCTTTCGCCCGCCTGAGACGCGCTTAATTGTGGCGAATCAGGTCGGGATCGCGTGGCGGTCGACAGCGAAAAATATTGTCGCTTACGGCAAAATTTACGCGGTTTGGAGAACAAGAGCGTAAGGTATTGTCTAAGGTTTTGGTTTTTGAGCCTTTTTATAGGTTTCGCGTTCCTTTTTTTTCCGTGGGATGGCGTTGGACGCGCCCCGCGCTCCAGAAAGAAATTTAAGAGAACTCGCGCCGCCTGAAGCTCCCTCGCGGGATTCAGCCCACGCCCCGTAAGGAGACGGGCGATAGCTTGACGGGAAGCGCGACAGGCTTGAGCGCGCTCCATTAACGCGCGCCCTTATGGCGTGGAGGGCGGCGTTTTCTCTTTTTTTCTCCCAACTATGATTAGTAAAACGATAAAAACTATGAGTTCAATCGCCATCGCCGTTTGGATATCCGAGACGAACTTCGCGTATTCATTGATTGCGCCAAAAAATTCATATCGGATAAAATACGCGAACTTGGAAGAATCCGTAAACATTGGGCACAAACTATAAAAGGAGGAGATAGAGACAAGGAAGGCTATCGTCAAAAAAAATTTTAAGAGAAAACGGCTGAACGCGAAAAAATCGTGTTTATACACGATAATGGATAGAATAATAGTTATATATTCGAAAAAAAACCAATTATGTAAATAGATTATTGAGGGGTACAATGATTCCGGGGGGGATGGATGTTTTGCTTCACTGTAGACGAACAGTAAAAAAGTTAATACTAGGCACAGCAAATATATGGCGAAGAACTCGCCTGGCTTTGTTTTGCGGCGTGGAGGTTTGGACGCGGTCGCGGACAATTTGAGTACCTCGCGATTGGCCTTGTAAGGCAATTGTCGCTCGCTTGAGGCGGGCTGAAGCAAGAGGAAAGAGAACGCGATTCGACGATGATAGCGTCCGCGAGCGATATTATCGCTGGCGGGGTTATTTTCGCGGTTTGGAGAACAAGAGAGTCGCGAAAATTTAAATGGAAGCCTGGAGCGGAAAGCGCGCGGCTCCGCTTTTGAAAAAGGGGTGGAAAACCGCGCTTAATTTCGCGCGCCAAAAAGAGGACTTTGATAACATTATACTCTCTTTTCATAAAAAACCCTTTGGAAAAATGTATTTTGCGTCTGTTAAATGATACGGGCGCGATGTCTTGGGGAGGGAGCGCTTTTTTTCAGTCTGACGAGAGGGCCTTTCGCGCGTGGGCGTCTTCGCGAGCGGGGCGGCGCTTATTAAGCGCGCCGATTAGCTCTTCTTCGCGGGGGAAAGATCGCCGCTTCAAGGCGGTTTTCCAAACAAGCTTAAAATTGTATCCTCTAATTTTCAATTGTCGCCAAACGCGACAACGCAAGGCGCGTTCAGACGAACGCGCTTAAAAAAACTCGCGTTTAAGGGGCGTGGCGGCTCCGCGCGGCGCCGGGAACGCTTAAAGAAAAACATCGGCGCGCGATCTTTATTCGCGCTCGTTTTCCCTCCCTTTGAGCCGCGCCCTTAAGCGCGGCATGGCGGGAGCGCCGTCCGCTTTTAAGAGAGAGGACTGAAGCGAATCTGACCCAAATTTGTTTTTGGCTTTTTTAAGCTTTTCGCGGCCGCGAGGAGGCCTCGCGACCGCGCCCAGACCCGCGCGGGATACGCGCGGGAGAGGCGGGGATGGCGGCGCGAACATTATTCCTGAAAATCAGCCAACTCCAGGGGCTCGTAATAGACCTCCCGCAGGCAGAGTCCCTGGGGTGGGGCGGCGGCTCCGGCCAAGGCGCGGTTGAGGGAGGCGATAAGCCCCGGAAAATCCAAGGGCGTAACGCGGCCGCGACCGATCTCAAAGACCGTCCCGGCGATAGCTCTGGCCATGTGCCGCAAAAAACCCGAGCCGATGAGCTCCAGGCGTTTGAGCTCGGGCTCGGGGCTCAGGAGCCGCGCCCGAAAAATCTTGCGGACCGTGGATTTTTCTTGGCTCCCCAAACTCCGGAAGGTCGCGAAATCCTTTTCCCCCACCAGGTGGGGAAGGCATTCCTCGACCCTGTCCCAGCGCAGGCGGGCGCCGACCCACCAGGACTTCCAGGCGTAATGGGGATGGCGGATGGGGGTCGTCAGAAAATCGTAGGTGTATTTTTTGCCCGTGGCGCTGAAGCGGGCGTGAAATTCCGGGGGGGCTTCCTCGGCTTTGAGGATCGCGATATTGGCGGGGAGCAGGCTGTTGGAGCCAAAGATAATCTGGCTGGGGGTCCGCGAGGAACTCGTGTTGAAGGAAGCGACTTGGCCGGTCGCGTGGACCCCCGCGTCCGTGCGCCCGCTTCCCCAGACGATGACCCTATGCCCGCAGACTTTTCCCACGGCCTCTTCCAGGAGCTCCTGGACGGTGACCCCGTTTTCTTGGCGCTGCCAACCGGAGAGGCCTCGACCGTCGTAGGCCACGGTTATTTTAAAATTCCGCGAGGGCGCGGTGCGGATTTCCGCGAAAGTCGACAAATAAACGCCTAAACGGCTTTGGGGGGGGTTAGCCAGCCCTCCGCGAGGCCTTTTTCGATGATTTTGTCGGCGAGCCAGAAGTCGTAATCCTCGTCAATATCCACGTTCTCTTCGCGGGTGGTGATGAGGGTCCCGGCCCGGGCGCCGAAGAGGCTGCCGTTTAAGACGGTTTCTCGGGTCGAGACAATGACGCTGCCGTCGTTGACGAAGACCTTTTTGATGTCCTGGCGGCGGTGTTCCACCCCGTGGGGGGGATAGTTATAGTACCAGAAGCCCGTGGCCACGGAGTCAAAGCGGTTTTCCCGAAAATAGGAGATCACCCGGTCGATAAGTCCTTGGCGGCGGACGGGGCTGGTGGCCTGGAGGAGGACCGCGACGTCTCCCCCTAAAATGCGCAGGGCGTGGGAGAGCACCTCGCGACTCGGCACGTCGTCCTCCGCGAGCTCGGCGGGCCGCGTCAGCACCTTGGCCCCGTACCGTTGGGCGACGCGCGCGATCTCGTCGTCTTCCGTGGAAACCGTAAAGACGTCCAGGAGGCGGGAATCCAAGGCGTCCTTAATGGTCCAGGCGAGGAGGGGGTGTCCTTGGATTAGCTTGACGTTTTTGCGGGGAACGCCTTTGGAGCCTCCCCGGGCGGGCAAAAGACCTAAAATCATAAATCGCTCAATCTTTCCTCGCGAAAAGGCCTTAAAATTTTTTTCGCGGCGAGGCTTGGCCCGAGAGGGCGCGCGCCGCGCCCGTGGCGCCTCGCGCGCGTCTTTTCCCCCGGGCGCGTCGCCCTTTGGGATTTTGGGGAAAAAGAGCGAAAAGGGCGCGAAGGCGTTGGCGGCGACCGCGCCGGCAACGCTTATACAAAAAAATTAGGGAAAAAAACCCTTTCCAGGCGAAGCGCTGGGGACGTGGAGGCGAAAACGGGGAAAGGGGGAGAGGGAAGCGCGCTCGCGTTTAAAAATATAGGGTATTTTCGCCTTTCGCGCAAGATGTCGCGCGCGGATTATTTACGAGCGCGCGCGGTGGGAGAGCGGCGTGGCGGTAAGGTCAATCGCCCCAAACGCGTCTTTTTTGCTCTAATTTTAAAAAAATGGGAAATTTAATTTTTGCGAAAATGAAATTGCGCCGCGCGACTTGGGCGAGGCGCGCTTGGCGCCTAAGGTCCGGCGCCGCCCGCCAAGACGCGAGTTCGCCCCGGGGCGCCCTTCGCCAAAGGGCCGCGCGGCTGGTTCCGATGGCTCAAAGAGAAGGCGCGCCGCGGGCTTAAAAAGGGCCTAAAGGGGGCTCTAGGGCCTTTTGGGGGGCTGGTGGAAGGCCCAATCCCCTGGGGGCGGGACAAGGGCCGAGGCCTCGGGTATGTCGCCGAAGCCGCCCAGCTCCTTGAGCAGGCGTTTCATGGAATCTAACAAAACGGAAAGGTCTTTGTAGTACTCAATCAAGACCAGGGGTTTCGCGCCGGTCACGCGGATAAGGTTGAGGGAGAAGGCGAGCCAGGACCATTCCCTTTCTTCCGGGGCCTCATGGGCGTCCACCCCCAAACGCCCCGGCTCGGGGGGGAGGTAGGGCTTGGAGAGGTGGACTTCCGCCACCTTGTCCAAGGGAAGCTTGGCGAGATAGTCGAAAACGTCATAGCCCATGTTGACGGCGGAAATGGCCGCGTGGGCCAGGTCCAAAACCAGCCCCGCGCGGAATTCCTCCAAAAATTCCCGGATGAACGTCGGCTCGCAGACTTGGCTGTAAAGGCCGGTGGGGTAATAGTTGTAATTTTCAAAGGCCACGGGGCCGTCGTAGCGGGTACGGAGGAGGCGCAGATTGTCTTTGGCCCTTTCGTGCATCTCCTCCCGGCTCAAGAGGGGCGAGAGGGGCAAAATGCCTTCGTGGCGGCGCGCCGAGGGCCCCAAATCGCAGCTGAAGAGGGTGGGCGCGTTCTGGCGGAGGTAATCGCCCAGCGGGGGAAAATGCTCCCGGAAGTCGTCTTCGCAGATCCCGTAGCCCCAGTGGAAGGCCACGGGAAGCTCGCGGGGGAGCCATTGGGGCGGGGCGGGATTTTTCACTTCCAGGATCTCGGCCATGTCCAAAAGCTCGTGGATCAGGGGATTGGCGCGATCAAAAAGGTGGCTCACGGGCAGGCCCGCGAGGAAGGGTTTCGTCATTTGAAGTCCTTGGGGCGCCGGGGCGCGCGGCTTTGAAGGGGAGGCGAGCGATTCCGCTTGGGGGAGGGTTGAATTTTAGGCCTTTTCGCCCCAAAAGGCGAGGGGTTGTGGAAGGCCTCGCGCGCCGGGGTTACGCGGACGCGAGGTCGCGCGCGAGAAGCGGCTCGCCTTTTTCCTTGGGGCGGACGAGGGCGCGCCCCGCGAAGGGCTCGTCGGGCCGCAAAAGCGGCTCGTCTCCCGGCGGCGGGGGGACCCTTTGGAAAAGGAGGTCTTCGTCGTGGAGGGGCGCGCCCCGGGAAAGGGCGCGGGCCGCGACCGCGGCCCGGCGGATAAGCTCGGGCCGCTCCAGGGGCCCGAGGCGCTTTTGGGGGTCGCCGTAATAAGGAGTGGAGCGGGGGTCGGCGCCGCCGCCCGCGCCCCCCGCCGCGTTCGCGGCGTTTTCGGCGCGCTCGGCTTTCGCGGCGCGTCGCGCTATGGCCGCCGCTTCCTGGGGGGTCGCGCTCATAAAATTGTCGCCCCCAGGCAGCGCGCGGTCGACGGTAAAGTGTTTTTCCAAAAGGCGGGCGCCTAAGGCCAAGGCCGCGAAGGCGCCCTGGACTCCCAGGGTGTGATCGGAGAAGCCCGCCGGGAGGCCATCGCCGAGCCAGCGGTCCATTACCGCGAGGTTGGCGGCCTCAGGGGGAGTGGGGTAGAGCGAGGAGCATTGGAGGAGGCTCCAGAGCCGAGCCCCGGTCTCCGCGACAACCCTTAAAGCCGCTTCCACCTCTTCTTGGGTGGAGGCCCCCGTGGAAAGGGCTAGGGGGATCCCGGAAGCGGCGGCCAAGCGAAGGAGAGCGTGATAGGTGAGATCCCCGGAGGATATTTTCACGAAATCGGCGTCGTGGCGCGACGCGAACTCCACCCCTTCCTGGTCGAAGACCGTGAGCCCCGCTTTAATCCCTAAGGAGTGGGCGAGCTCCATGGCGTCCGCGAGAACGGCGAAGGGGGTTTCCTCGCGCGCGAGCTCCGCGAAGCCCGGATGGCTCGGGTGGATAAAGGCGCGCGCCCGAAAGGCCTGGAATTTGACCGCGGGGGCCCCCAGCCGCGCGGCCGCGCGGACCATTTCCGCCGTGAGTTGGCCGTCGCCGAGGGCGTTGCCGCCGATCTCAAGGACGACTAAGGGACGGGGCGCGGGCATGGGCTTTTCCTCTGGAGAGGGGCGGGAGCGAGCGGGGAAAGGGCGGGCGGGAGGCCTTCCCTTAAGGGGCGCGGCGAGGCGCGCGGCTAAGGCGCGTCAGATGGCCGCGTTGCGATCCGCGAGGCCTTCCGGCTCGTCCCGGGGCGTCGGCAGGGTCTCCAGTTTAATGATGACGCCTTCCAGGCGGATGAGGCCTAAGGCCAGAAATTCCGGGCGGTTGAGGGAGAAGAGGTAGGAACTCTCCAGGAGGATGGGCTTGAGGCTGGAGAGGAGGTGTTTTTTAAAGTTGTTCTGGCTGATGAGGTTCTTGACCGTCACCTGGGGGAGGGCCTGAGGATCGAACTCGGAAAGGGCGGGGCATTTGTAGATGGGCGAGGGCTCGCAGCGCTCCAAAAGGGGGGTAATGCTGGAGACGGCGCTTTTGGGGACGCAGCCCAAAAGAAAGGTGTCCTCGAGGGCCAGAAAGCCCCGGCGGCCCACGGCCCGGCTTTGGATGAGCCCGTCCTGGTCGATTCTGAGATTTTTGTAATTGCTTCCCAAAAGCCAGGAGGCGTGGCGGACGTTGTTTTTGATGGCCACGTCCTGGAGCCCCAATAGGACGTTCTTGGCCTTGAGGGTCGGGGGTTCCGCCCCCGCCAGGCCTTCCAGGGAGACCCCCTGGAGGAGGTAGCCGAAAAAGCCCTCGGCCAGCCTTTCCTCGCGGGCCAGTTGGCATTGGAGGCGGTCGCGCAGGAGGGCCGCGTTCTGGAGGACGCGGGAGGGGTGGGTGGCCAGGTAGGCCTTGCGGTAACGCCGGAAGGAGGTCTGGTTTTTTTCCAGGTTCAGGGCCTCAAAGGCCAGATTGAGTTCCACGGCGCGGCTGGGGCCCGCGGCGCCCTTGTCGCGGCCGGTGTCGGGGTGGAAGGCCTTCAAAAGGCCGCGGTAAAGGCTTTTTAAAACCCCGAAAAGCTCGCGCTCGGAAAGCTCTCCCACCAAAGTCTGGGTGAGACCGAAGATTTCGAAGGGATTGCGGGAGAGTTTGCCGGCCGGGAGAGACATAAAGAAATTTTTCTAGCGCGCGCGGGACGCGGCGGCGGCTAAACGCTCCAGCGCGTCTAAGGGGGTGCGGACGGGAACGAGGGGGGAAATGGCGATTCGCCCCGCGGCGAAGGCCGCGGCGTCGGAGTTGGGGTCGAGGCGGGGCGGGATATTCGCCCGGGTCCGCTGGCAGCTCCAAGAGCGCGCGTCGAGGCGCTCGCGCGCGATAACTTCCGGGGCGGGCTGGATCTGCGCGGCGACCCAGGCGTAGTCGGGAGATTTGATATCGAAGGGGATATTGACGTTTAAAACGACGTCCGGAGGCGCGCCCCAAAAGGGGTACTTGGAGACGATGTCCACGAGGATTTCCCCGGCCCGCTCCCAATCGTAGGGCTCAACCTTGGCCAGGGAAACGGCGATGGCCGGGACTCCCTGGCAGGAGGCCTCCATGGCCGCCCCCACGGTCCCGGAATAATTGGCGTCAAAGCCCAAATTGAGATCGTTGTTGATCCCGGAAACCGCCAAGTCAAAGGGCGGATCCCCGAAGAGGGCCACGCCCAGGCGCGCCGAGTCCGCGGGGGTGCCCGAGACGGCGTAGCCCAAGTCGCCGCCGGGAGCGCGGACTTCAGTGACGGTCAGGGGTTGGCGCAGGGTCACGGAGTGGGAACTCGCGCTTCTTTCGCGGTCCGGGGCGACGGCCACCACCTCGTGCCCCGCTTTTTTGAGGGCCTTCCAGGCCGCCTGGAGCCCGTCGGCCTCTAGGCCGTCGTCGTTGGTCAAAAGAACGCGCATTATTCCGCCTGGGCGTTCGCGGGGGCGTCGCCGTCGAGCGCGACCGGGGTCCCGCCCGTCGGGGCGAGAGGCGATAGGGAATCGGTGGCCGCGGCGACGGGCTTATAGGGCCCTATCCTGCCGTGCATGGCCAGACGCTGGCGGGGGAGATCCGGGTCGTTGGAGATGACGGTCACGGATTTGAGGTATTCCTGGCCGGCCCATTCCCGGTAGAGATCCACGTTCACGTTGATCTTGCCGACCTGGCCCGGGGCGATGAAATCGTCAAAACTGGCGACCGTGCACCCGCAATTTGGAATCACCTGCTCAATAATTAGGGCCTCGTCGCCCAGATTGGCGACGTTAAAGCTGTGCTTGATGGTGTTCCCCGCCGGCGTGAGCCCGCCTTCGAATTGCAGCTCGTCAAAGGAGATCCGTGGGCCCGGGCGCTCCGGGACGGCCGCGGCCTCCGCGCTGGGGGGAGACTCGGGGGGCGCGCCCTCCGCCGGCGTCGCGGGCGGCTCGGCGGGTTCCGCGGCGTTCTGGGCTTGGAGGGGAGAAAAAGGCGCGGCGAGAAGCCAAAGCGACGCGAGGGCGAAAAAGAGGAAAAGTTTTACGCTGGCCATGACGGAAATTCCTTTTGCGGGAAAAATGGGGGCCTTAAGGCGCCAAGGCTCCGCGGCTAAAGCGCCCGCGCGGAAGCTTCAGGGTCAAAAGCGCGGTGACGCGCGCGAAGGCGAAACGGCTTGGGGGAGAAGCGCGGCGCCCCATTTTGGGGCCTCGGGCGGGCGGGCTGATGAATTATAACCCAAAAAGGCGCGAAGTTTCACGCGTCCCCGTCCGCGGCGCGCGGCTTAACGCGACCGCGCGGGTGGGGCGTTTTTTCAAAAAAAAAGGGGGAAGGCCCCGCGCGGGACTAGCGCCGCGCGCGTTTTCATGGGGGCGCGAGTAGCCGCCTTGGAACTGGAGGGCGCTTTAAGGTGGGGAGCGAAGGGGGGCGTTTTTCGACCAATTTTGGGGCGCGTTTTAGGCGCGCCAAACTTCCAGGAGAAAAGGCTTTTTCTTTTCAAAAACCTGGGCGTCGTTTTCCATGATGGAATTGAGCTGGGCCAAGGGGAGCGTTCCCGCCAGCTTTTTGAGGTTGTAAAGGCGCGCCAGAAAGGGAGGCGCGAGGGCGTAGACCAGGGGCGCGCGTTTGTCCGGGGGCAATTGGCGGTAAGCCGCGGCCCCCAGGTAGATAAGCTCCACCCAGTCGTCGATGGGAACCTCCGCGTCGTCCAAATCGCCTTGGGAAAGCGAGTTCAGGAGGCCGAGCTGGCGCGGGAAAAACTCTTTCCAAAGGCTTTGGGCGTCTTGGGACCTTTGGGCGATGGCGGCCCGGAAGGTCTCCGGGCTCCCGATGAGTTCCCGGGGAGGGAGGATCTCGGGCTTGAGGTCCGTCCCCAGGATGGGGGTGGGCCGCGAGTTTTTGATTTTGACCCAAAAGTCCTCGCGCTGGAGCATAAGCTCGTAGAAAGTGGAGAGGATCTGGTAGAACTCGTCCGCGATGCTCATGGCGTCCACGGGCACGCGGCTTTTGCCGACCCTGGGGTCGGCCATAAAGGATTGGTAGACCGGGCCGGTGGCGACGGCGATGGCCGCCGAGGCCAGCTCGCAGGAATAGTAGCTGTCCTCCGGGGGCCATTCGCTTTGGGCGAAGGCCTCGGCCAAGGCCCCGGAAAAGGCCGCGTCGCCCAAGTGGGGACAGCGGATCCTCCGACCGAAGAGGGCCCGGAAGAGGGGATACGAAAGGAGAAAGGTATTGGGCGTGTCAAAGACCTGGCGGGCGTAGATGGGGGAGGTGAAAGCCGCCCCGTTGTTTAAAATGGGTTCCGCCAGGCGGGGGACCCAGGTCTTTTTGATGGTGACGATTCGGGCCTCGAAAAAGAGCGCGGCGCGCGTCTTAAGGCGGCGCGCGAGGCTGACGAGGTTGAAAAAACAGAGTTTCTTGAGGCGGCGCGCGGGGCTGGTCGAAAGGTAGATTCTGGGGAGCCAGCAGGGGACGGAGAAAAAGGCCTCTTTCGAGCCGTCCGCGGAGGCCTCGTCCACGCAGGCGAGGACCGCTTTGAGCCCGGGGTAGTAGCGGGCGACTCCGCCCGCCGCCTTGCGGACGACCAGTTCCATGTTGTCGGCGTCGTCCTGGGAGTGGATCCCCACGACCAGGTCCGCTTGGTCGATGGAGTCCGGGTTGAGCTCCGCGAAAATGTGTCCGTCAACTCTTGTTTCGCTCATAAAAGCACGCGTAACCTATCCGAAAAGCCTTTAGCGCGGGAGAGCCGCGGGGGAAAAAAACGGGTCCGCGCTAAAAAAAATCTCTCCTCCTAAATTTTCCCCTATTTTCGCGGGGAAAAAAAGGATTGGGCCCCGGGCGCGGGCCATGGGGGCGCCTCTTTCCTGGGGGACCGCGCGAGGCCAGGGCCCGTTTCTTGAAGAACGCGAAGAAATGGGAGGCCCGTTGGGGAGAAGGCGAGAAATAAAAAAAACGCGAAATGAGGGGAGAATATTGGCGGAAAAAAAGTTCCGGCGCGGACTTGTGGAGAGCCTGGGAAGTATTGGCCCTGAGGGCCCTAAAGGGAAATAACGCTTAAAAAAAGAAGCCCCAAAAAGCGGCGGGATTAATGAGAATGGGGGGATTATAGCACAGATTCCCCGCGCCTTAAGGCGCGGGGGCCCGGCGGCCTTTGGGGGCCTCGGCCGCTTTCTCGCCAAGCGCCCGGGTGGGAGGGGCGCCGCGCCCGCGCGCGGCCCGCGGCGGGCGATAGCGTTTGGGGGACGCGAGAACCAGGCGAGGGAGGGGGCGCTTTTTTCCGACCGCGGACGCGGCTGGCCGCCTCCCGCGCGTTCGTCGCTTCGCGGGCGCGCCTTGGAGCGCTCTTGGGTCTTGACGCGCCGTATCCGTTCGCCTAGGGGGTAAAGGAGGGCTGGCGGAGGGGCTGGCGGGGTTGGGGGAAGGAGGCGGTTTCAGCCCTCAGGTATCCGTTCGCCGCCATTTTCAGCCGCGACATAGGCAAGTTCATCTGTCGACGCTTCCAGACGCGGATACAGCGTAATCAATGGTCTCGCGGCGACCATCGGGCGAGTTAAGAGGCTTGGCGCGCCTTCGGGAGATCGGGCAACGGCTTGGCGCGCCTGTCCGTAGCCCGTAACATGGCGGATGATCGCGTCTTGGCGTCAGGAGCTTAAGTTCAGGCGACGTCGTGGCGGCTCAAAGGGCGCGGTTTTCCCTTGGCGTCCGGCGAAGCTTTTTTCTTGTCCAGATACCTACGCTTGCCAAGGGACAGGGAGGGAGGACAGGTTGTCTTCCCTCCAAGAGCTTTCGCCTTGGCTCCAGGGTTGCCTTTGAGAGCCGCCTTCGTCAAAGACAGGCTTGTGACCCAGCGGGCTCTGGCGCGGCGCTTCCTTAAGAAGCGGCGAGACCCGTTAGGGCGAACCCCAGAATCCCTCCAAGGGGTTCCTGGGCTTTCAAAAGCGTAGCTTGCGGAGCCTTTCGGAGGCGATCATCGGGAGACCAGTTCGCGAGGAAAGCTTTAGAGCGCGCGACTCTCGGGCGTGGCTTCGCCTGATCTCCCTTCGGAAGCTTACTCTTAAAGCGCTGGCTTGCCTCGCCGTCTTTTGGAGACTGGCTTGCCTCGCCGCCCTTTGGAGGCTGGCTTGCCTCAAGTGAAGCTCCAGAGAAAATCCCCTCGGAGTCCTTGTCCGGAAAAGGAATTTCGGAAAGCGAGCCCGAGAAACCTGAGGCTAAAAGTGAAGCTTCAGAGGAAATCCTCTCGGAGCCCTTGCCTGGAAAAGGAATCTCGGACAGCGAACCCGAGAAACCTGAGGCTAAAAGTGAAGCTTCAGAGGAAATCCCCTCGGAGCCCTTGTCTGGAAAAGGAATCTCGGACAGTGAGCCCAAGAAGTCCAAGACCAGAGCTCGACCTCTGGAGGAAATCCCCTCGGAGCCCCAGACCAGAAACGGAACCACGAAGAATACGGGTAAAAGCCCCGCTCCCATTTCAGCGGAGCGGAAAAGACCGAACGGCAATTCCAAGACGGACGCCTCCAGCGTTACCACTTCAAAACGAAAGCCGATTGAAGCGGCGTTGAAGCTTTCCAAGGCCTCTGTCCGCGCTCACCAAAAGGTCCCCTCCAAAACGCTCTTTAGTGGCCTCAAAGTCCGCTGAAGGGGATTCTGGGGCTTGCCCCAAGAAGGGGTCTCATGGCTTCTCTGTAAGCCGCCGGCCAACTCCATCAGGGTCGCGCCCGCTCTCTAAAGCGCGGGTGGACCGCTGAGGAAGATTTGAAGCCAAGGCGCGAGCGCTCAACCAGAGAGCTTCGCCTCCTTCCGTCTCAGCCTTTAGCCGCCGCGAGCTTTCCAAAAACGCTTTCTTAAAAGCCTTAGGAGATCTCTGTTCCAAGAGAGGCCGCGGCTTCGCGGAAAACGTGGTCGCGTGCCGCGAGAAGCCTCCAAGAAGGCCTTCGCGAGACATCCCCTTCGCGGGGATGTCTCGCGAAGGCTCATGAGGGGAAAATCCCTCGTTTGAGCCGTTCTCAAAGAAAAATTGGCGCGAATGACTCTTCCGCGCCCTGGAAACTAGGCATTTGGTCGCGTCCGTCGGCAAAAAGTCCCCCCTCCAGAGGCCCCGCCTCCATATACGTCATTTTTATCGCAAAATCTACTCCCCGTGGCATAAAAAAAGACATGAGCGGTTACGCTAACTATATAACATTAACTGGCGTCGATAGATCCACTAATCATTTTTGAAACCCTTGCGTCCTGTTTCTGACTCAGGCACAATAAATTTTAGATGTTACTGTTTAGTTACGTCGTCGAAATATAAAAAAACGCGGGAATACCCAGGAGCGGTTCATCCATATGATGAAAGCGCAAAACCCTTTAAGAGCGGCAACCGGACGCAAAACAATACCGCGTATAGCTATTTATCTAATTAATTGTCCTCATTTAGCATTAGCGGCTGACCGTATTTAATTTCCGGGACTTTTCGCGCTCTCATCATCCATTAATCACCTTAAAAAAGGAGGTTGCTCAAAGGATATTTATGATGTGGCATAGACATCTTGATCTTACTCCCGAAACGGAATTTATCCTTCCCGCGATAGACGATATCATCTACTACGGAATGTGGATTGACTGGGCTGAACTGCGTGAGGCCGTACTTGTAGATCAAACTGTCCGGGATGACGTTTTGCGTTTATGTAGCCGCTATAAACAGGATCCATACGACCAGCGTTATAATTTCTGGTATAACTATGTCCAAAGCCTCGAACCCATTTCCTAGCTGGGACAAAATGTTGGAAACGGCCAGCCGCTTCCAGGAAATAGCGCCGAATTCCACGCTTGTCGGTGGGCGCGCCGCTATATATTACGCGGAACATCGCCTTTCGTACGACGCGGATCACTGGAAGGCTAATTTGAAGCCTATTTTTGATGAAACAAAAGACTGACTTGAATCAACGCGAGGATGGGTTACTAAATGGGCTAGAGAGCCGCATTCCATTTTAGGGCAACTTAACGGGGTAAAAGCCAGTGTCATGGAAGTTTCCAGAGCGGAACCATTTGAACTCGTTACTATCGCGCGCAAAGGGAAAAAGCTCGTTATCCCGACGGAAGCTGAAATCATTAGAATCAAATCCATAGCTATTATTCAATGGGATGCCACGCGAGATTATTTGGATCTGGCTGCTTTATTCGAAAAGGCTGGTTCCGCAAAAACAATCAGCGCGTTGAAGGATTTAGATCGTTTTTTCCTTTGAAAAATGGACAGTCGGCATCGCGCCTTCTTCAAAGCCGACTTCGTGAGCCGACACCAGGTGATTTGCTTAAAATAAACCTCGTCGGATACAAAAATGTTATCCCTAAATGGCAAAAATGGAAGAATATAGCCAAGCGACTTACGCGGTTAGCGTTTGAATTATCAGATTCAACGCGCCAAGAATCAAGCCCTCACCCCAGTGTAATGAGGCCATAACGTATGACTTCCCCACTAATTTTTTACAAGCCGCCACCTGTTCCAAATGGTTCTCCCCTTGGCGATTCTTCTAAACCCATGCCGGCCTGGGACGTGGCGCTGACCGCAATCTGCGGGTCGCGAGCCGATTTTGCCGGTGATGGCTCTTCATCCGCCATGCTGGCCGAATATCCTGACTCTCAAGAAATTTTCCATCAACTCGAACTCATTAGCGGAGTCAACGGACCTTGGCCTGAGGATCGGAGATCAACTAAAATAAATCTTTATATGATTCAAGTTTGTACGTCACAATTGTCTAGAATCAAGCCTCTTGAAACCATATCTTTCGATCGCGATGGTTTATTGACGACTGTGCCCTCCGACGCTGAAATTTTAAGGATCAAGTGCGGACTTGTCCTTTTGCGGAACTCCACCCGCGACTACGTGGATCTGGCGGCGCTTTCAATACGGCTGGGATTTTCTACGGCGGCCATGGCGTTGAAGGATTTCGATCGCTTCTATTCCCTTAATGAAGAACGGCTTTTACTTGTGCAACTGCTGGATATGCTTTCAACCCCTCTTCCTTATGACTTGGCAATCGCGCGCCTTGAATCCAACGAAGATTTAGCTCCCGAATGGCGTGATTGGGGGAGGATCACAACAGTCCTCCGAAAACTTTCGGTTGACATTTTTGACGCCTCCTGCCAAGGATTCCAACCGCGTCCTTACGATCCTGAGGAAAACGCGTGAGAGCTTCTACGCCCCGCTATGCCGCCTGTATGGCCATTGGAAATTGTCGCGTCCATTCAAAATAGCCAAAAGGCTTCAATAAAAGCGCTGACTTAGCGCTACAACGAATAATTTTTAACATCCTTAATCTGAAGGGCCCTCATTTTGGCAAATCCCCTCTCGCGCCACGACCAAAACGATCTAGCGGAAGCAATCGTGGCGGCCATGGAGGCAACTAGATGGTTGTAAGCTCACGATGAAAAGTCCCATATAAAGTGGGGCCGCGAGAGTGGCGGGCCGTTACGCGAGTGAACGTTGAGCGGGCCTCGAAAAGATAGTTTCGGAAGCCGACCCGCCATGACATCGGGGAAGGTCGCCGGCTTGGAGCCATAAAGAACCCTGGCGCGCTGGAGTCAGTTCAAAATCCGGGCAATCAGACGACAGCCCAGCTGGAGCGGGGAAAGGGCGCGAGCCCTTTCCCGAAAGGTTGGAATAATTGACGAGTGGTTTCAAGTTTCCGACGGGGTAATGACGACAGCGCGCCATTCAAGGGTAGCGTGACGCGACGCGGGAGACCCCAAAGGGACCCCGCCAGGACAGGCGATGGGTGGGGAGCGCCGGCGACCGGCGCCGGGCGGGGCGGCCCTGGAGAGAGGAGGACGGAAAGGGAAGCGTGGGCGCTAAAGACCTGGCTATAGGAAGAAGGGCCGCGCGTGGCGCGCTAGATGAATTTTCGCTCTCCTGGGAGTCGGATGAGGCCGTAGCGCCGCGCCACCACGACCACTCCCACGAGCGCTTTTCGCGCTCTCCTAGAGGTGGCGAACGCCCGTCGCGGCGCCAGTGGGTCTCAGGGCCGAGCAATTCCGTCCATGGCCCCCTCGCGAGCCCGGCGCGCGTTCCGCGCGGCCCGGGCGTTGGATCGCGCCGCCGGGGGCCGTGACCGCGCTTAAAGACCAACCCCGGCGCCCTTCGGCCCCTCGCGAAGACGCCGGAAGCGCGCGAGCCTCGCGGCGCGTTCCGCGGAGGCCCCGGCGCGGTGGCGGTCCCCAGCGCGCCGCGCCGCGCGCGGGGCCCGCGCTCGCCAGGGGGGCGGCGCGCTGGGGCGCTCCTCCGAGATTTTTGTGGCCTTGGCCTCGCCTTCCCGCGCGCGGATATTTTTCTCTTTCTCTTCCGTCCTCGAATCTGGGCGAGGCGCCTCGCCAGCCAGCGCGACCGCGCGGCGCGGAAGGGCGAACGTGTGAGCGTGGCTCGCCCGCTCGGCCGCTGGGTTCCTGGACAAGTCGCGCGCTAATTTGTTATTTTGAAAACCTCTTGAAGCTTTCCCCGCCCGCGAGCGCGCTTGATTTCCCCTTGTCTCCGGGGCGCCCCTTTTATTGGGGCGCGCGGGCCTCCGTCGCGGGTTTCCCCGCGAGGGGGCTTCCGGCGGCCCATCGGCCCGCGCGCGGCTTGGGGGAGCGCCCGCGAGGGAAAAAAGGCTTCGCGTTTCCTGCCCGCCTAACTTTCCGCGAAGGAGAATTTTTTCATGGTTAAAAGCGTTTTTGTCGCTACCCCCGACGCGACCGCCGTCAAAGCGAATTTTTTGGACGCCTTAAGCGGCGCCTGCCAAAGCTCCGGCGGGAAGCCGGGGTATTTTAAAACCCTTGTCACCGCCGACGACAAGGAGAGGCTTGACGCTTACGCCGCCCGGCTGAAAGTGGGCGTCGAGGAGCTTTACGGGCTCGCGTTGGAAGAGGCCGTGGGCCTTCTGAACGCTGGCCGCGAGAGCGACGTAATCGAAAAAGTTTTGGCCAAGTTTAGCGCCGTCGCCGCCAAGTTCGACTGCGTCCCCATCGAGGGCGCGGACTTGGTGGGCCAAAAAGCCCTGGTCCTCCAGGGACTGGACGGCTCCCTGGCCGCCAACCTGGCCGCTCCGGTCGTGGTGGTTTCCGCTTGCGCCCAGTGCGCGACCTCCACGCGGCGCTATTTCCTCTCCAACGCCGCCGAAGTCCTCGCGGTCGTCCTCGTCGGCGACCAGGACGCGGATAAAGTCAAATATCTGGCGTCCCTGGGGACTCCCGTGGAACTCGTTCCGTCCGCGGGCGATTTTGCCCCGGCTCTCGCCCCGACGCTGGAGAAGGTGAAGGCCTTTAAGCCCACGGTCGTGACCCCCAAGCGCTTTGAGTACGATCTAATCGAAAGGGCCCGCTCCCCCAAACAGCGTATCGTTTTGCCCGAAGGCGACGACGAGCGAATCCTTCAGGCCGCGGACGCTATTCTGCGGCGCGATTTCGCGGATCTGACGATTTTGGGCGACGTGGGCGCGATTAACGCGAAGGCCAAGGAGCTGGGCCTCGTGAATTTGGGGAAGGCCGAGCTTTTGGATATCCAGAAGGCCCCCTTCCGCCAGGAGCTTTTAGACTCCTATTACGAGCTGCGGAAGGCCAAGGGCGCCACCCCCGAGGAGGCCGAGAAGAAGCTCTCCGACCGTAACTGGTTCGGGACCATGATGGTCAAGGCCGGCAAAGCTAACGGCATGGTCTCGGGCGCGGCGGGGTCCACGGCCGACACCATCCGCCCGGCCCTGTCTCTCATCAAAACCCAAAAGGGCTGCTCGGTGGCGAGCTCGGTCTTTTTAATGTGCATGAAGGACCGCGTCCTGGTCTTCGGCGACTGCGCCATTCTCACCAATCCCACCCCCGAGCAGCTGGCGGAAGTGGCCCTCATTTCGGCCAAGACGGCCAAGGCCTTCGGCGTGGAGCCCAAGGTCGCTTTACTGAGCTACTCCACCGGTTCCTCCGGGACGGGCCCCGACGTGGAAGCGGTCCAGAAGGCCGTGGAGCTCGCCAAGGCCAATATCCCCGCGCTGGCCCCCGGGCTGGCCCTGGACGGCCCCATGCAGTTTGACGCGGCCCTCGACCCCCGTACGGCCAAGAGCAAAATGCCCGGTTCCCCGGTGGCGGGCCAGGCGACCGTTCTGATCTTCCCCACCCTCAACGCCGGCAATATCGGCTACAAGGCCGTCCAGCGGACTTCCGGGGCCGTGGCCGTGGGCCCCATCATCCAGGGCCTCAACGCGCCGGTGAACGATCTCTCCCGGGGCTGCACCGTGCCGGATATCATTAACACCGTGGCCATCACCGCCTGTCAGGCGCAATAATGCCAGCGGTAGTCGGTTTTTTGGGCTATGGCCGCATGGCCCAGGCCATTTCCGAAGGCCTGGACCAAAGCGGCCTGGTCCCTTACAAAAAGCAGCTGGCCAGCGACGTCGCCCGCGGACCTTTGGCCAAGATCCAGGAGAAGCGTGGCTTTAAGGCCGTCGCGGACAACCGCGAGCTCGCCTTAAAGGCCCCTATTATCGTCATCGCCGTCAAGCCCCATCAGGTCCGCGGCGCGCTGGGCGAGATTAAGGATCTCCTGGGCGAGCGCTTGGTTATTTCCATCGCCGCGGGGGTGACCTTAAGCGTCCTCGGGGAGTACGTCCCCGAGGACTCCACCCTCGCGCGGGTCGTTCCCAATCTCCCCGCCCTGGTGGGGAAGGGCCTGACCCTCATGACTTCCCGCAAAGGCGCCAACCCGGAAGATTTGGCCAACGTCCGCAAGATCTTCCAGGCCGTGGGGGAGGTCGTCGATTTGCCCGAAAACCTCTTCAACGAGGGCTCCGCGGTCAGCGGGTCGGGGCCGGCCTATTTTTTTCTGGTCATGGAGGCTATGGTTCGGGGAGCGGCGCGTTTAGGGATCCCCTGGGACGTGGCCCGCCAACTGGTCCTCAAGACCTCTGAGGGGGCGGCCGCCACGGCCCTCGCGCGCCCGGGCGCCTCTTTGGCGGAATTGCGCGATCAGGTGTCTTCCCCGGGGGGAACCACGGCCGAGGGGCTTCTGGCCCTGGAAGAGGGAAAGCTCACCGCGCTTTTCCACGAGGCCCTCGCGCGGGCGACCCTCAAGGGGAAAGCCCTTTCCTAAGGGCAAAGCCCGCGCGCCGCGCGCTCTCTTTTCACTCAAGCGCCAAGGCTTTCGCCTCGCTCCCTTTGGGACGAAAGCTTTGCCCTCAGGCTGACCCATATTATGCGGCGTATTTTCTCCCCTCTTCTTGGATTGGCCCTGCTCGCGTGGGGACTTCTTTTATGCGGCTGCGCCCCCAACGCCCAGGATCTCTGGCGGCGGGTGGTCGCCAAAAGCGGGCCCCAGGGTTACGTCCCCGTGGATTTGCCGGCCCCGCCCTTTCATCTGGCGGGCCTTTTAAAATCCCAACGCCCCGGGGAGCCCCTGGTCGTGTATCTGGAAGGCGACGGGCGGGCCATCGTGGGGGGAAGACCCTCCTCCGATCCCACTCCCCGCGCCCCCCAGTCCTTAGATCTCGCCCTCCAGGATCCGGCCCCCAACGTGCTCTACCTCGCGCGGGTGGGCCAGTATTCCCCGGCCTACGCCACGAGTCAGTACCGCGCTTTTTGGAGCGATCGGAGACTCGCCCCCGAGGTGGTGGAGGCGGCCTCCCACGCCATTGACAAGGCCAAGGAGCTGGTGGGGACCGTGGGCCCCATCCATTTGTTGGGCTATTCCGGGGGCGGTGGCCTCGCGGCCTTGCTCGCGGAAAAGCGCGACGACGTCAGGACTTTGGTAACCGTCGCGGGGCTTTTGGACACCGACTGGTGGGTATCCACCCGGGGTTACCGGCCCCTGGCGGGCTCCTTAAACCCCGCCGCGGAGAGTTTTAAAATCAAGGGCCTTCCCCAGATTCATTTTTACGGGGCCAAAGACAGGATCATTCCCCCCGAGATGTCGGCGGTCTACGCCGCCAAGACGGCCTTCGCCTCCCTGACGCGGGTGGAGGTGGACTCGGATCACTATCAGGCGTGGACCGGCAGGTGGAAGGATCTCTTAAGGCGTTACGTCCTCCCCTTGCGCGACCGCGCGGGCGGAGCGGGCGCGGACGGGCCGCTCTGAGCCCTTAAAGGCTTGTCCCGCGCGAGGCCGGGCCTTCGCGCGGCGCTAAAGCGAATCTAAGCCAAGCTTGGCCCGCGAGGGCCGCCGCCCGCTCCCTTTTCCCTTAAGCCTGGAGGCCTTGGAGGCGAGCGCGGGGCTATGGGGCATTGGGCCCGCGCGCGGAAGCGACGCTCTCCGGCGGCGGCTCTACCTTCGCGCCTCGCGGCGCGTCTTAAAAAAAGGGCGGGTCGCCGCGCGCCGTCCGCGCGAAGGGACGGAGTCAGCCGCGAGCGCGCGAAAATCGCCGCGCGCCCCGCGCGCCCGCCTGAGTGACGCCGCGCGCCGGAAGGGCGCCCAAGGCCCGCGCCGCGCGCGGGCGGGAACGCTTTGACAAGGGAGACTCTCTTTGCTTAAATGGCCAAGGGTCGCGCGCCGGGGAAAAGGAGGCGCGTCGCCAGCCCTCGTCGCGCGAGGGGATCCCTTTGGCCCCGCGCTTTTTCGCGCGCGCCGTTTTTTTCGCCCTTCTTAATTTTGAGGGAACTCCAAGGATGTCCACGATTCACAGGATTTATCACGTCAGCGCCGAGATGGTCGAGATCGCCTCGCTGGCGGAAAAGTTCCACGGCGTCAATTACGTGGAGGCCGTGGTCCGCGCCAATTTTATGGAAGAGATCAGTTCCGTGGCCAAATCCCTCGAGCGGACATACGTGGGGCTCAACAGCGCTCTTCTTTTCTTGGCGTATTTTGAGGGCCAGGAATACAATTTTCATTTCTCCATCGGCCCGGCCCTGCAGAATAAAATTGATTTTTTCGCCATTCAGGCGCGCTTGACCGCTTTTTTCCGCGAACTCGTCTCCGACGAAATCGACAGCGTTTATTTTGACTACAATTTTGGGGACGAATATAAAATTCACGTTTACGCGGATCTTTTTTTCGCCAAGGCCCGCCAAATTCTCGAAAGAGCGCTGAAGGGCGTCAAGATCCTCAGTTAAGAAATTAAGGCGGCGGGACGATTCCCCGCCCAGGCCTTCGCGGGCGCGCGGGGCGCGAAGATTTTTTCCTTAAGGCTTCTGGCCCGCGCGGCGCCTCCCTTTTGGCTCAAGCTTGAGGGCCCCCTTAAATTTATCGCTCCCCTAGCGACGCGAATATTTCCGCGCGTTTCCGCCCGCGTCGCCGCGCGCTATTTTAAGCGAGAGCGCGCGGGAGAGAGTCTAAAAGGGCGGCGTTTTCGCGCGGCAGGCCGACGGTTACGCGGATTTTGTCGTTGAGGCCAAAGGATTTCAGCGAGCGGACGATAATTCCTTCCCGGAAAAGTCTCGCCACGAGGGTTTCCGCGTCCAGGGGGCCGCTGTCCGCCATAATGAAATTGGCTTGGGTGGGATAGGTCTTAAGGCCTAAGGGGGGAAGGCTCTTTTCGTAAAAGGCGACGCCTTCCGCGTTCATGGCCAAGGTCGCGCGCTCGTGTTCCTCGTCGTCCAAAGCCGCGATGGCGCCCGCTTGCGCGAAGTTGTTGAGGTTAAAGGGCTGGCGGATTTTATTGAGCGCGGCGGCGAGAGAGTCGTCCATGAGGGCGTAGGCGACCCGGACCCCCGCGAGCCCGTACAGTTTGGAAAAGGTCCTTAAAATAACGACGCGGCCGCCCTGGAGGAGCCGCGCGTAATCCGGGCGGGGCGCGCGCGCGTAATCGGCGTAGGCCTCGTCGAGGGCCAGGAGGACCCCCTCCGGGAGGGAACCGCTAAAAGCCTCCAACTCCTCGCGGGGCAGAAAAGCGCCCGTGGGGTTTAAGGGGTTGTCCAAAAAGACGATCCTCGTTTGGGGTCCAATCGCCCCAAGGAGGCGGGGCAGATCGTGGCCCAGCTCTTTTAAGGGGATCTCCGTCGCCTTGGCGCCCGTCGCCAGGGCGCACTTGGCGTAAAGGGTGAAGCTGGGCCGGGACATGACGGCCTCCAGGCCGGGGCCCAAGAGGGCGTGGCAGAGGAGGAGGATAAATTCCGAGGAGCCGTTGCCGCAGACGACGTTCGCGGCGGGGAGATTGAATTTGCGCGCTATCTTATTTTTGAGCGCGACGGCGAAAGCGTCGCCGTAGCGCGCGAGCCCGTCAAATTCGGCGCGCATGGCCTCCAGGGCCTTGGGGGATGGCCCCAGGTTATTTTCGTTGGATCCCAGCTTGATGACGCTGGAAAGGCCCATTTCAGCCATGACTTCGGATATGAGCTTGCCGGGGACGTAGGGGGAGAGGTCCAAAATATACTGGGGAATGGGCGCGGCCATGGGCGTTGGGGCGGATTCTCCCGGCGGATCTGGCCGGGGCGGGAAAAAGGCTCCCCTTTAAGGGAGGAGGGGAAAAAGGGAGGCGCGGGAGGGCGCGGGGCTATTGGTTGGAGACTTCGCCGATGTAATATTCCACGCGCTGCTTGACCCGGGAGTCGGCCTTCATTTCCCTTTCCAGCTGGTTGATGTTGTAGAGCGCGGAGGAGTGCCGGCGGCCGAAGGTTTGGCCGATATCCTCCAGATTGCGGCTCGTGAGCACCCGGCAGAGGTAGATGCCGATTTTACGGGCCTCGTTGAGTTTCTTGACCCGGCTGGAGGATTGGATCTCGGCGGGCTCGATCTTAAAGGCGCGGCAGACGTACTTGAGGACGCCGTTTAAGGTCACGCCTTCCTCGTCGGAGTTGGCGATGGCGCCCAGGCATTCCCGGGCGAGGCTCAGGTCCGGCGGTTTCCCCTGGAGGCGGGCTCGGGCGGCGATGGTGGTGACGGCGGCCTCGAGGAGGCGCACGTCCGAGGTGACGCTCGCGGCGATGGTCTCCAGGACCTTGCGGCTGAGGCTTAGGCCCTCCAGCTTGCATTTGCGGGAGAGGATCTTGATGCGGGTGTCGAAGTCCGGCTCCCCGATGGGGGTAACCAGGCTTGAGTAAAAGCGGGACTTTAAAGACTGGCCCAGGTGGGGGATGCTCTTGGGCTCCACGGTGGAGGTGAGGACGATCTTCTTGCCTTGGTTGAGGAGGTAATCGAGCGTGAAGACCAACTCGTCCTGGATCTTGATTTTGCCGCTGAAAAAGGTCACTTCCTCCAGCATCAGAAAATCGCAGCCCGCGCGGAAGCGCCGCTTGAAGTCTTCCATGCTTTTTTCCTGGAGGGCCTTGGTCATTTCATTGGTGAAATCTTCCGCCGTCAGGTAGATGATGCCCCGGGCGGGTTGGTTCTCGACTAAGGCTTTCCCCAGGGCCTGGCTGAGGTGGCTTTTTCCGAGCCCGTGGCCGGAGGTGAGGAAGAGGATATTGGTCCCCAGCTTGTCGTCGCGGGAAAAGGCCTGGGCCGCGCTGTAGGCGAAGGAATTGGCGCCGCCCACCACGAAGTTCTCAAAAGTGAAATGGGGGTTAAACCTAAAGGCCCCCTGGAGCAGCTTGTGGCGTTGGATTTCGTTCCAGACCTCGTCGGAATTCTCGGTCCAGGGAAAGGGGGAGCGGTGGCCGTCCGGGGAATCCATAAGGCGCCCCCTGGCGAGAAGGCCGCGCGCGTGGGTAAAGCTTAAGGAAACGTCGGTAAAGCCCCGTTCCTGGCAGATGGCGAGCACCGCCCGCTCGATGTCGTTTTTATAATGGTTGAGGACGTATTTGAGAAAGAACTCGTTGGGGGAAACAATTTCCAGCCGCGTTTGGTCGACCCACTTGATTCCCAGGGGCTCGATCCAAGTTTGGCTGGTTTCCGGAGAAAGGTTGTCGGCTAGGGCCTTTTTGGCGTCGGGCCAAATTTTGGCTAGCTCTTGCATGATTAATTACCTAAAGATATGAAAGCTTTCGGATAAAAGAGCGGAAATAAAACGCGAAATGACGAAAAAGCCCCGCTCCGGCGCGGGCGCCAAAGGCGCGGCGCGCCAAGGGGGCCCCAGGGGGGCTCCGGCGAGCTTTTAAGGGCGGCGGGGACTCCCTTAACGGCATTTAAGGGACGCCGACGGAGGTCTTTTTCAAAAAAAAGGAGCTGGCTAGGGGGCCAGGGCCTTCCGCGAAGAAAAAAAAGACAAAAAAACCCTTCGCGGGCGGTCGCCGCGCCAAACCAAGATAAGGATTGAGGGGGGTGTCTCTGAAAGAGGAATACGGGGGCTTGGGGAAATCCCGTTTGAGCCTTTTCCGTTTAAGTCATCCACAAAATATAAGATTTAAAATCTTTTGACAAGCGGCTAAACGGGAAGCCAAGCCCCGGAAGTCCAAAAGGTTTCCGGAAAAAGGCGCTCGCCGCGATAACTTAGTCTATTTACTTAATATTCGCGCGCGCGGAGGCTTGAGGCCTTTATTTCAATTGAAGGGGCGGAAGGCAAACGGGGCTTTGTTTGGGGCCAAGAGCCCCGCTTATTGAGAAAGGCCGGGGAGGGGGAAATTTTTTTGAACAGCTCCGCGAAACGCCCATATCCTCCTAATATCTTAAAATTTTAAAAAAAAGGCCGCGGGGGTCATTTTGACCCCTAAAGCGGCGTAGTTACAAGTAAAAAAAATTTAGGGGGCCTGGGGAGGGAAGGGGGGCGCGCGAGGTCCCCGGAAGCCCGCCTGCCACCGTTAAGCATGCCTAATCATTGCGTTTTTTTTTGCGTTTGGGCGGGCCCTCGGCGGCGGTTACCACCGCCGACAAAACCCCTTTTCCGAGGCGAAGCCGGAAGGGGTCCCCCACCGCGATATCTTGGGAAGATTTGATAACTTTGCCGCTCATGTCGGTGGCCACCCCGTAGCCCCGCGTCAGCACGCCGAGCGGGGAAATTATGCGCAAACGTTCCATGGCGTGGCTGAGTTCCAGGCGGCGGCGCTCCAGAAGGCGTCCCCCCAAGGCGCGCAGGCGTTCCCTTAAGCCGGAAAGCTCGTCCCGGCGCTCGGCGAGGCGTTTGGCGGGGGAGAGGACGGCGAGCTTTTCCACGGGGGCCTTCAAGGAGGCGCGGATGGTGACTAAAAAGAGCTTGAGGGAGCGCGCGAGGCCCTCCCGCGCTTGACCCACCTGGACGCTCGCGGCGAGAAGCCTCAATTCGAGGCGCGCGGGGAGTTGGGCCCGGAGGGAGCGGAGAATTTCGCCTTCCCGGCGCAGGCGCTCGCGGAAGGCCCGCTCCAGGCGCTCGGCGAGGGCCTCGCGGGCGAGCCTCTGGCGCGCGAGCTGGGCGCGGGGGGAAAGGAGCGCGAGCCTGGCCGCGGCGTGGTCCAGGGCGTGGCGCTTCTGGGCCAAAAAGAGCCTGACGGAGCGGCCGAGAGCTTCCAGGAGCTGATCCCATTGGGCGCCCGCGGCGAGGAGCCTCCGCTCGAGGAGCGCGGGGAGCGCGGCCCGGAGATTCGCGAGCTTATCGCCTTCCCGGCGGAGGCGCTGGGTTATGGCCCGCTCCAGGCGCTCCCGGGAGAGCGTAAGGCCCGCGAGGATTTCCCGCGCGTTGGGAAAGACCTTTTCGGCCGCGGCCGTGGGGGTTATGGCCTTGTGGTCGGCGGCCATCTCCGTCAAGGAGAGGTCGGTCGAGTGCCCGATGGCGGCCAACACGGGGACGCGGGAGGCGGCGACCGCCCGGACCAAGGCCTCCTCGTTATAGGCCCAGAGGTCTTCCAGGCTGCCGCCGCCCCGGGTGAGGACAATCAGGTCAAAGCCGCCCCAGCCGTTGATGGCCTCGATGGCCGCGACCATTTCCGCCGCGGCCCCTTCCCCCTGGGTGCGGGTGGGGTATAGGCTCACGCCAGCTTGGGGAAAGCGGCCAAGGGCGGTCTTCAAAAAATCCTCCACCGCGGCGCCCTTGGGGGAAGTGATTAAGGCCACCCGGCGCGGCCAGGAAGGGAGCGGCCTTTTGCGGAACTCGCTAAAGAGGCCTTCCGCGTGGAGGCGCGCGCGGAGCCGCTCGTAGGCGAGCCTGAGGGCCCCTTCCCCGCGGGGCTCCACGCGCCTGACGATGAGCTGGTATTCGCTTCGGGGGCCGTAGACGGCGAGGGCGCCGTGGGCCAGCACCGTTAAGCCGTTCCGGATGAGGGAATCGAACTTGGCGGCGTTCGAGCGCCAAATGACGGCCTTGAGGTTGCTCTTCTGATCTTTGAGCTGAAAGTAGACGTGCCCCAAGGGAGAGCGCGAGGCCCCCGAGATCTCGCCTTCCACGCGGATAGCGCCGAAGCGCTCGTCAAAACAGCTCTGGGCCAGCTGGGCGACCTTGGTGGGAGTGTAAATGACGCTTTTTTCGCTGAAAAGGGATTCCGCTTGCATCGCCAATCGCCGCTCTCGCCTTCGCGCGCCATCGTCTTTTCCCTCGGACTAGGGAAAGCGCGCGCCGGCGTCGCCGCCGCGCGGAAAGGAGCGCGGTCAGGGGAGAGAATCGGAAAAAAGAGGGAAGAAAAAAAAGAAAGGGGAAGGGGAAAAGGAAATTAGAAAAAAAACGCGAAAAAGAAAAAAGGGAAAGAAAAAAATTAAAACGGCGAAAAAAAGCCCAAACGCTGGCGTAGGCCTTAGCCTCGCGGAAAAACGAGGGGGAAAGCGATGGGGAAAAGCTCGCGGAAAAAAAGGCCGGAAAGGCGAGGAAAAGCGATTTTTCGCGCGGCGACGGAAAGGGGCGGGCCGACCGTCCCAAGCGCGGTCGGGGCCTTGGGAAGAAAGCGCGAGAGCGCGCTTGGGGCTTGGCGAGAGCGCGGTTTTCCTTATGTCCCCTGGGGTCCATTTTCCTCCCCAACGGGCGGGGCCCTAGGCCAAAACTTTAAAAAAGCCTCATTTATCCCTTTCTTGAAAGGCTTTTCTCCAGTAATATACATTTTAGGCTAAATTTTGGCAATTTCCCATAAGCCTCCCAATTTTGGGGCGATTAGAAAGGTGTTTTCGTGTTATCTCGCGCGCTCGGCATTCTTGGGCTCCTCGGCCTTTGGGGTCTCTGGGGCTTTTCCTCCCCGGCCCTCTCCGCTCCCCCTTTCGGCGATTCCCTCGTTGACGCGAGTATCGCCGAGGCCACCAACCTCATCCCGGCCCTCGCCAACGACACCTCCTCCATGGCGGTGGTCGGCCAGGTCTACCGAGGCCTCGTCAAGTACGACGAAAATCTGAAGCTGGTGGGGGATCTGGCCGAGTCCTGGGACATTTCCGAGGATCAGAGGACCGTGACCTTCCATCTGAAGAAGGGAATCGTCTGGGAAGACGGGACCCCCTTTACCGCCCAAGACTCTCTTTTCACCTGGAAACTCATGAGCGACCCTTTGGTTCCCACGTCCTACGGGGCGGATTTCCAGGAAATTGAGGAGGCCTCGGCCCCCGACGATTACACCTTCTCCGTCACCTACCGGAGAACCATGGCCAACGCCGTGGCCATTTGGGGTTTTAGCCAGATGCCCAAGCGTCTTTTGGAAGGGGCCAATTTGGACGAAAGCCCCCTGGCCCGCCAACCCGTGGGCAACGGGCCCTTCCGCCTGGAAAACTGGGAAGTTGGCCAGAGGATGACGCTCGCCGCGAGCGAGACCTTCGAGGGGGGAAGGCCTCCCTTAAACCGGCTCATTACCCTCAATATTCCGGATCAGGCCACCCAGTTCATGGAGCTTAAAAGCGGCGCTTTGGACATGATGACCCTCACCCCCGACCAGTGGCTGGAGGCCCAGGACGACCGCCTCTTGAACGAGGCCTATAACTTTTTCCGCCACCCGGCCTTCGCTTACAGCTATTTGGGCTTCAATCTCCAGGATCCGCGCCTCTCCGACGCGCGGGTGCGCCGGGCCATCAATTACGCCATCGACAAAGAGGAAATAGTCGCGGGGGTGCTTTTGGGCCTGGGGCGGGCGGCCAACGGTCCCTTTAAGCCGGACATGTGGAGCAATAACCAAAACCTGCCTCCCTTTCCCTTCGATCCGGACCAGGCCCGGCGACTCTTCCAGGAGGCGGGCTGGGCGGACGCCGACGGGGACGGAATCCTGGAAAAGGACGGCCAGAAATTTGTCTTAAATATTATGACCAATCAGGGCAACAAGACGCGCGAACAGGTCTGCCTTATTATTCAGGCCCGCCTCAAGGAAGTGGGCGTCGACGCGCGGGTGCGGATCGTGGAATGGGCCGCCCTGACCAAAGAATATCTCGATAATCACGATTTCGAGGCGGTTCTCTTGGGCTGGACCATCCCTTTGGACCCCGACCTCTACGACGTCTTCAATTCCACCAAGACCAAGAAAGGGGAGCTGAATTTTGTCGGCTACGGCAACCCGGAGGTGGACGCGCTCATCGACGAGGCCCGCTTCAATTTGGACCAGGGAGTCCGGAAAGCGGCTCTGGACCGGATTCAGGAGATCTTTTACGAGGACGCGCCTTACGTCTTTCTTTACGTGCCGGATAACCTAGTGGCCATCAGCAAGCGCTTCGTGGGCCCCAAGGTGGCCCCCATCGGCGTGGTCCACGAAGTGGAAAAGTGGTACGTGCCCCTCGACCGCCAGGTCTACGTGGAATAGCCCTCGGAAGAGCGGGAGCGCGGGAATTTTTTTAACTATCCCCAGGCCGCGAGCCCCCGCTTGAAGCCGGGGGCTCCGGCGGGGCGCGCGGAGCGTGGGCGTCGATAGCCCGGAGCGTGGGCGACGATAGCGCGGAACGCTGGAGACGATCGCGAGTCGCGCGCCGCCGCGAGGGGAATTCCGGCGAAAAAACCCTTAGCCCAAGGGGCTAAGGGTTTTGGAGGCGAAAAGAGAAGAGGGGGGCGGGGAGCTTAGTTTTCCGTGCGGTTGCGGATCCTTTGCTCTTCCAGCATATAGTAATTGATGGCCTTTTGGAGGGCCCGGGTGGCGTTTAAGTCCAGCTCGTGGAATTTGAGGCCCAGCTTGGCCAGGGTGTCGCCCGGGGCGTAGCTGACGCGAACCACCTCGGCCTCGCCGTTGATGGTGGTCTGGCCCCCCTGGGACATGAAGTTGGGAAAGAAGAGGGTAAACCAGAGGCGCATGCCCATGTTGGCCTGGGGCGGGGCGGGGACCCCGATGAGGACTCCCCCGGCCGAAAAGTCGAAGAGGACCACCCGCCCGAAGGAGGGGTGGGTCTGGATGCTGATATGGTCATTGCTGACTATCGTTAAGCGATAGTCCATGCGGGCGTTGGTTTCGTTGATCTCGCCGGCCCTGGGGGCGGTGATGAAGATGGCTTTGACGTTTTCGGATTCATTAAGCTTGTAGTCGGCGATCTTAGCTATTTTGCCGGTCCAGCCCCAGCGGAGGATTTCGCCGCTGACGGGTTCCCGGCCCACGAAGGTGACCTCAATCTCCCGGCCCGTCATGGCGAGGGTCATCATGGGATCGGTCTGGGAGATGATGACGTGTTGGTCGGTGATGTCGTAGACGGTTCCGTTGCGCACGTCTATCCTGTCATTGATTAAATCAATGTCGAGAATAAGGTCGATGCGCGTGTTTGGCTTCAAAAGGCGATCGATGGACCACGTGGACTTTTTGGTATCAGCCATGAAAGCCGCCTCTAAAGGGGAAGGAATAACGAGACACTAAGAAAACCCGTAAATAACTGAAATAAGGGCTTCGCGAGCTTAACGCCAAAAACGAGCCGGAGTTTAGTAACGATGGTTCGTAAAGACGCTAAAGTAGCATTAAGCTAATTTTACGAAAAAAAAGACTATTTAGCAAGCCGGCCCGCTTCAGGCGCGCCCGCGCGGCGCTTGCCGGGGCGCGCGCGGAAGGGCCCAAACTCTTATGGGAGACGCTGGCGAGCCCCCCCCTCGCGCGAGCGTCCGCGCCCCGTCCCGGACGGGGCTTGAGGGGGCCGCCGCGAGCCATCCAGAAGGCGAGGGGGCGCGCCCTGGGGCGCTTGGGGCGGGCTTGGGCGCTTGGGGCGGGCTTGGGCTCTCGGGGCGCCAAAGGCCGGTAGGGTGGCGTAAACCGCCCCCCGAGGGGAGGCGAGCGGCCTCCTTGGAAACGCCCTAACCCTATATAGCCCCCAGTCGTTTCGCGGCTATGGCCATAAATTAATTATACATTGAAAAAGCCAGTCGCGAAAAGAGTTAGCGCGGCGACGCGGCGACCGCGCGGCGCCGGGGCGAGCGGCCTTGGCGTTCGCCGGATTTCCGGCGGGAGACTGAGCCCTCTCAAAAGCGGGTCCGTAATTCTCGCTCGCGGGAAAAGCGAGTGGGGCCCCCAAAGCCCCAAGCGAGTTCTCGCCTCTCCCGCGCGCGGATAGGCGCTGAAGGGGGGGGGCGCGCCCTTTTATGGCCTTTCCGCGCGACTATTGAATGTTTTTGGGAATAAAAACCATACGCGC
Source organism: Deltaproteobacteria bacterium (assembly GCA_031265205.1). Taxonomy (GTDB): domain Bacteria; phylum Desulfobacterota; class Desulfarculia; order Adiutricales; family Adiutricaceae; genus JAISCZ01. The sequence continues at coordinate 5,345 of JAISCZ010000071.1, read as the reverse complement.
GGATAAGTGGGCTCGGATCTTTTCGTCAAGCCCGCCCCAGAGTGACCCCAGGAAGCGCCCCCGAGGCGCCGCGCTTGTTTTCAACGTTTCCGCGCGCGGGAAGGACCCCTGGTCGGTCGCCAAAGGCTGAGGCGCCTCTGGCTCTCTTTGTCTTAAGTATTACGCTCCGTGAGCTGGAGATAGATTTATTCGCGTAATTTAAGTTAAAGAGATTACTGTTATTCTTAAAAAATTTTATATGTTGAATATAATCTTATTAAAGATTAATAATATATTTTAATATAAATAGATTTTATTAAAAATAATTATCGTTTAAATAAATGTATTCGGTATCCGTCGCCTAGGGGGTAAAGGAGGGTTGCCGGAGGGGCTGGCGGGGTTGGGGGAAGGAGGCGGTTCCAACCCTCAGGTATCCGTTCGCGGGCGCCTTCGATTCGCGCTCCAAGGCGTTAGTGGTCACTCTCCTCCCCGCGCGGTCGGGTCACGCGCGTGGGCGCCTCCTCGCGCGCTGACGCCAGACCGTCGCCACGGACCGAGGCGGCGTCCCTCTCGTCCTCTGTCCAGGCTGATTTAGGCCGGCCGTCCCCTCGTCGGCCCGGCGGGGCGCGGAAACGCTGGGTCCAGGTCGAGGCCCTCCGACGCGTCGTAATCATCCCGCGATTATTTCAGTCGCCTCAGAGGCCTGGCGGAACCCTATCCCGCGCCGCGGGAGCCCATTCCTCGAAGCCTGACGCCTCGTTTACCCCTTAAACGCGCTTGGCGTTCTTAAATCGCCATTCCCCGATCCTCCACGCGGCGCGACTTAGGTGGGGACGCGACCGCGCAAGGGAAACGGCGCCAACTTCTCGCCATTCGCTAAATATTTCCCTTTCGCGCGCTATTTGCTTTTTAATTTCGGCGAGGTACATTACCTAGTTAAAGGACGCCAGACCAGATGGCGTAGCTTTTTTTGCCGAGGGGAAAGTCCCGCTCTATGGTTAGAAAGGCGTATTGCCCGACATGTCGCTCCGCGTGAGCGTTTTTCAGACAACGCCAAGAACCAATCGAAAACCGGGTTGATGGCTTATGTCAGCGCGTCGCGAATGGCCAGATAACCCTTTTTGTCGCTTCCGGAGCGATTATGACACAAAAAACGCCGAAATGTTTTAATACCGTGGGAATCTGCGACCCCTCGGTTCATTACATGTTGCCCGCTCTCCCGCGTCTGCCGAACGTAAATGATATGATAGAGGGCAAGTATTATTTCGTACTCCGCGGGCCTCGCCAGTCGGGCAAGACAACGTGTCTGGCCGCCTTGACCGAAAAGATAAACTCCGATGGCGGGTATTACTCTTTTAAATGATCTCTGGCGTCATTACGGGATGTCACGGACTTTTCAAACGCCACGGACGAGGTAGTGGACCGTATAAACTTAGGGCTATGGAATTCCAACGTTCCCGAAATCAGCGCTCTGGCCTTCAAGTTCGACGACAAGCCATACATGTCCAGGCCATCCATAAGCGTACAGGCTCTCTTAAAAGACATTTGTCGATCTTTAGACAAGGAACTGGTTGTCTTCTTCGACGAGGCCGACTGTCTCGGCGGAGATCCCCTCATAAAATTCCTCTCTCAGATAAGGGACGGCTATATCGAACGTGTCGGGTCCGTTGATAAAACGTTCCCGAGAACGTTGGCTCTTGTGGGCATGCGTGATATTAGAGACTATAAGTACAAGGTTCGATCGGAAGAGCGGTCCACAGGATCTGGTATCCCTTTTAACATAATAAAGCAAACACTGACCCTGCCCGACTTTACTGAGGATGAAATCAGGATCCTTTACGGCCAGCATACGGAGGCGACCGGTCAGGCTTTTGAGACAAACGCTATCAAACGGGCCTGGCGTTGGACAGAGGGACAGCCTTGGCTTGTAAACGCGCTCGCCGACAATATCATAACGAAACGGTTTCGATATGATTATTCGAGGACAGTCAAGGGAGACGACATCGACCAGTCCGCCCAGGATCTCATTCTTCAAAATTCGCCCCATTTCGACTCCCTCGCGGAACGGCTCAGGGAACCTAGGGTCAGGAGGGTGATTGAACCCGTCATTATCGGCGTTAGAAATCTTCCGGCAAACGTTTCCATCGACGATGTCGGATATGTCAAAGATCTCGGGCTTCTGAAAGGAAATCCGAGCGTCTTCGAGTCTTTAAGGGCTTCCAATCCCCTCTACGGAGAGTTGATCGTTCGGGCGCTAACCAACAGGCTTCAGGATAAAGTTCCCGTGAAGCTGGCCAACAAGTGGATGGACGGAACCAGACTCGACATGGACGGCCTTCTCAGAGCTTTTCAGTTCTACTGGCGCGTGAACGCTGACATCAATGAAAAGGCCATCACCAAAGCTGGCGTTCCACAAAGTCAGGCGCGGGAAAAGATTGAACGGGTTCTTTCTATTCCCGATCTCGCTCAAAAATATAACGTGCGGGAGGAAATAGCGGAAGTTATCACGGAAAATCTGACCGGATTCGCCACCGAAGATATTCCTCACAACGTCCTGAACGCTTTCCCGCGAAGGGTCGTAAACGGCGGAGCCAGCATTCAAAGAGAATTAGCGGTTAGCGGAAAAAGAGCTGACATCCGCGTTATTTACAAGGATATCCCCTATCTTCTTGAATTAAAGATTAAGGGCGCGATGAGCGTCGCGAAGAGCGTTGAACAGTTGTTCGGCTACATGGACGCCTGTGAAGCCCCCGTCGGCTGGCTTCTCGTATTCGATATGGATTTCAAGAAACTCTGGAGCGAAAAACAGTTTTGGGAAACTAAAATCTATAAAGGCAAGACCGTTCACGTTGTAGGTTGCTGACCACTGGGGTCGTTCGGCGCGGTTGTCCCGCGCGTGACCGGCTTGTGAAAGGCGTTGCCGCTAACGGCGCCTAAGATTGCCATATTTTCGCGAGAACGTTGGCGTCGCTCTCTTGGCCAGGCCTGGCGCGCGACTCTCCGTCCGCGCGTACGGTATTTAGATACTTTTTCAGGGACAACTAAATAGGACAGTTTCCCGGGGTCCCCGCGGGGTTCCCGTCCCGGTAGACTCCGAAGGCTTTGAAAAGCGCGCCGGGATTGGCCGCGCTTCAAGAGTCGATCCGGGCGTGGCGCTCCCAAAGCCCCGAAAAAGCTTTGGGAGAGGCTCAAGCGATTGAGCGGCGCGGAAATGGCGTCCTGGGCCCAGGGGGCCATTTTCGCGCGGGGGCGCCACGATGGGTAGGAATTTATCCAAACGCGGGAGAGGCGCGCCTCCGTTTCTTTCTCGCGGACTTTGGTATAAAGCCCCTTGGGAGGCCGAGCCTCGCCCGCGCGCGGACGCTTTTGTCGGAGGAGAAAAACAATTGGCGCGTCCGCGCGCGTCGTCGCGAAAATCGCGGCGGAGACGAGGGGAGCCTCGCGTGGCTTGCGCGAGGACGCTGTCCCCCTAAGGTCGCCTCTCCAGTGGCTAGCCCCCGCGCCGGCTCACGTGGAGAGGGGCGGCGAAAGCCTCGCCTCGCGAGGGCGTTATTTGTTCGCGGCGTCGTCGTCCAAGATTGTGGCGACTTCGGTCAGAGACAATTTTAATTTCGCGCTGATTTCGTCCACGCTCATGTCGTAGGAGCGCGTCCTGAGAACGATGTTGGCCGTTTTGCGCGCGAATTTCGCCTCCATGGCCTAACTCTTCGCTTCCATGGTCTTGAGTTTTCTCTCGTTTGCCTTGATACTCTTCAGGGTTTCCGTAAATTTCCCGCCTGTCACCCCATCCATTACGCGAATAACGAAGGGAGACGGTTTTTCGTAAGATTCCATTTTTTCACGCTTTGTCGATATTCCGCGCGCGTTTCCGGAGCGAGGGCGCGCTCCCGCGTCAGGGCGCCAAGAAACATCTTGGTCGGTATCCCTAGGTTCTCGGCCATTTTCGCGAGTTTGAGCGCCAATTTGAGATATTTCTCAAAAAGCGCCGTGGGCTCGCGCTCCAACGGGAAAATTTTTGCTCGCCCCGCGTCCGATCCTCGCCTTCGGCCTCGCGCTCCAAGGCGAGTCTTTCGACGTCGGTATGGCCCGCGCGGAAAATTTTCAGGGCCGCGGGCGATTATTGACCCGGAGATTCCGCGCCGCGCGCGTCGCCGTGGCGCCGCGAGTCGGGCTCGCGCCCCGCGCGAATCGCTTGTTATTAAGAATATTACCGCCAGTCGCGCGGCGAGTTCAAGAATTTTGACGATCTCGCGGAGTTTTTTATGGAGCGGAGGAACGAAACTGCCATTTTCGCGTCCAAAATCCGCCGGAAGGCGCGACCCGCGCCGCCGCCACGCCGCGTGGGGCGCGCCGAGCGCGCGTCAAGCGGCCACGCGCCCTTAAAGTTTTACCCGCGGTTTAGAGCGCGGGAATATAAGCGGGCTCTTTGGGCCCTGGACGTTAATCAGGCGGTTAACCGAGGCTCCTTGGGGAGCCAGTCCGGTAGGCTCCGGGGGGAGAGAGCCCGAGAGTTCTACCAACGCCGCGAAGTGGGCGGAAAACCGCCCGATGAGGCGGGCGCGCCAGAGGTGGTCTAAGGCTTCCTCGGGCGCGCGCCCCGCTTGGGTTCCGGCCTCGCTCAAGGAATTCGCGATTTTCCCTGGCCTCTCAAAGGGCTAAGGGGCCGCCGTGGAAAAGTTGGAAAAGCGCGCGGGGCTCCCGGGGAGGACGGCGGGGCGGTAGGGCGCCCTTCGCGAGCGGGAGCCTTCCGGAAATTGGTGAGGAGCGCGCCGAGGCCAGAGCGTTACGCTTTAAAAACAGAGTTCCTGGATTGACCTCGCTTAAACAGTCGATCCGGGCGAGGCGTCTCAGGAGGGGCGCGGGCAAGATAGAGCCTACGGGAGCGTTTCTCCGACGCTCTGGATACGCGCGGATATTGGCGCGGTCAGGGACACGCGCGGAGCGGAACGGCGAAAGAAGCTGGTGGCGCGGAGGTCACTGGCCTTTTTTCTAGGCGTTATTCCGGACTTTGCCGATCTTGGCCAAAGAGATCTTTAACTTCGCGCCAATCTCTTCCACGCCCTTGTTTTTAGCGCGTGGGGCGAGAATGGCGCTTTTTTTTAAGCGCGCGTTTTTCGACGATCTAGGGCTTGATCGCCTTCTCCTTGGATTTTGTCATCTTTTAGAGGATTCGCGCGGAAGCGGGCGCGCGCGACCATGAAACGACGCACGCCTCCCCCGGGGACGAAGGGCGCTTGGGGCTCTCCGCGTATCCGGGAGACTTGGGGAGCGTTCGCGCGGAGCGGAACGCCTAAAGACCCCGTTGGCGAGGGGGTAATTTCCTTTTTTTCTTGGAGCTATCCAGGATTTTGCCGACCTCGGCCAAA
>JAISCZ010000158.1 GCA_031265205.1 Deltaproteobacteria bacterium | reverse complement strand
CCATTTCTCATGGCTGGAGACGTTCCAGCGCTTATCGCGACTTTAAGGAGAATGTACGCTAGTATCAGCTATCAAGATTTTACGGATTCCTATCGCGCCAATATTGGCGAATTCTTTTTTCGAAGCGTTTTGCAATCTTTCCTGATTGGAGCTTGCGTCAACGTCACTAGTGAAGCGGTGACTAACAAAGGCCGAATCGATTTATTGGCGCGCTATGGCGGCCATAATTACGTCATAGAAATGAAGACCGCGGAAGGCGAGGCGGGAACGCGCAAAGCTGTAGAAATTGGAAGAAATCAAATTGAAAATGGAAATTACGCTGGCTCGAGTACCGACCCTATTATCTTACTAATAGTAATAGACAAAAATGAAAGGAATATTGGCGCGTGTGTCTTTTGGCGGAAGAAAGTGGCGTCGGAAGTCAAAATTCAAAAGACGCGATTACCCCTTCCGGAGTAACCATTTTTTTATAATTCCATATCTCCAAAGACGAATCTTCGCAAAAACGTCAGGACCAAGGGACAATCTCTTCCCGCCCCCTTTCATCTTTTAATGGAAAAATAGACAATATTCGATTATTTTTTCGCGGGTCGCTCTTTCTCGTAAATTTTACGCGCGCTAACCCCCGCCCGCTTCCCTGGCGCGTCAAATCCCATAAAGATCCGCGCGGGTCATCGTGGGCTCCTCATTACTCGATATTAAATCCGAGTCTTATATCCGACCTCCCAAGCTCCGATAGTCCGCTTTGATTCGTTTATGGCTATTCCCAACAGAATAGGATTGTCGTATGGTCCGGCGTAGTCTTTGTCCCGTATCTGTTTTAGCGAGCTTTTAGCCACAGCCCCGTCATTGCCGTTTCTGGACATTTTAAGCTCTATGACCCACGCCTTTCCCGCGTATTCCGCCACCAAGTCGGACTGGCCCAGACAAGTATGTTTTTCCGCGCGCGCGCTTACCCCCGCCCCAACGAGAAATGATAAAAAATTAGAGTGGTATAGCCATTCGCCGAAAGTTATTTCGATACCGTCAATTGTTAACGCTTTCCGGTGAGCTTTGGAGTAAAAGTCATAAGGTATATCCGCCAAAAATTGATTAAATACCTCAATTAAAGCGCTCGCCTCGCCGCTTTTCAGAGCCTCCCGCAATTTTTCGCGCTTCCCTTCGGCTATCTGGGCTTCGTCATAAAAATTATCAACCAAAAGCCGTGACATAGATTCATAAACTTCGCGGTTTGGGTAATCAAGGGTATATTGTTTAATTGACTCGCCAGCGCGAACGCTCAGATAGCCAGACTGGTATAAAAAACTCGCCGGGCCCGAGGAGTCCATCTCTCCGGGATTTCTGACGAAATACCTGGGAACTGATATTCCACGAAACTCTTCCACCGTAAGGCGCTTATCCTTGATATAATGGGCGATCGTTTGCGTGGTTCCACTTTCAAACCAAAAATTATCAAAGGCTTTTTCTTCAAAAAAAAGCGCCGCGCTAAAAGGATTGTAGACCTGTGTCTTTCCGTCAAAAGAAAATCCATCGTAATAATCCTTGAACTTTTCAATCAAATCATCGCGACTTATCCCAAGACAGATGGCGGCTTCTTCCAAATGCGCGGCAAATTTCCTGGTAAACTCATTGTGGGTAAAACCGCATATTGACGCGTAATCAGAGTTAATTGATATATCTTGGAGGTTATTCATGACTGAAAATATATTCATACGCGAAAATTTACTTATGCCGGTAATAAAAATAAATGAAATATATTTTCCTTTGGATTTCAGACGCCCGTAGTAATTACGCATAGTTTCGCGAATCATTTCAGCTTCGTCTGGTTTTTTGACAAAATCCAGATACGGCTTGTCGTACTCGTCGATAAGCACCGCTACCCGCCGTCCTGAGCGCGTAGAGAGGGTTTTGATAAGATCTCCAAAAATTTCCGCCGCGGAAAGAGTGGGGTCCGGCTCATAAATAAACTCCGCCGCCGAAGAGGGAGCGGAACTCGCGACAGAGTTCTCGTCTTCCCGCCAAATGGCCGAAGAGGATGTCAAACGCGCCAAAGACCGGCGAAACTCGTTCACTCCCGCGTCAGTGACGGTATCGCTCATGTCCAACGAGATAACCGGGCGCGGCGCGAATATCTCCTCTCCAAGTCTTTTTTCGATGGCGAGGCCCTTAAAAAGCTCCCGTGGGCCAGTGAATAAAGACTCAAGCGTGGAGACAAGGAGGGATTTGCCAAAACGCCTGGGCCTGGCCAAAAACCAAGCCTTTACGCCACGGCGGGATACCATCTTGGCGAGAAAGGCGGTCTTGTCCGCGCAAAGAAACCCGCCTTCGACCATTTCCGCGAAATTCTGAATTCCGACCGGTAGCTCTTGGAGCGAACCAGACATATTTCCTCCCGTAAGGGTCTATTCGATTTTTGATAATAACGGATTAAGCGAGCTAATGAAAAGGCCGCGGGCTCCTAGCGCGCCCTCGCGAAGGTGGCGATCCTGTCCGGTCGGCGGCTCGACGATAGGCCGACCGCCCGACCACGCGACTCTTTTGACAGAAAAGAGTTACAATTCTATAATTTCTTTGAGGCGTTGGCCAAAAAAAAGAATTTTGGCCTTTTTGTTTATGATAAAACACGAGAAAAACGGACTTGCCTATTACTCTTTTGAAATATTCCAGCCATACCCCCGCCTCAAACACGCCGTCTGGAGCCGCCGGGGCCCGCGTGGGGATTTTAACCTCGCCTTTTCAGGCGCTAACGGAGAGGAAGTCGCGGCCAACCTGGCCCTGGCGAGCCAGACTCTGGCCGTCCCCTACCCGGCCTTCGTGGGCCAAGCCCACGGCGCGAAAATCTTGGATCTGGCCCAAATTCCCGCTCCCTACGCCCCCCAGTCCCCCGCCGAGACCCTCCAAGGCTACGACGCCCTGGTGGGAGGGGTTGGCCGGAGCGCCCTCGTCAAGCTCGCCGACTGCCAGGGCGCGCTTCTCCTTGACCCCCGCCTGGACGTCTTCGCCGTAATCCACAGCGGCTGGCGCGGCTCCGCCTTAAATATCATCGGCCGCTGCGTGAGTTATCTCCATAAAGCTTACGGCTCCGAGCCCCAAAGCCTCCTGGCCGCCATCTCCCCTTCTCTCGGGCCCTGCTGTTTTGAGTTCAAGGGTTGGCGCGAGAGTCTTCCCCCGGAGTTATGGCGCTATCGGATTAACGAACGCGACTATTTTGATTTTTGGGCCCTGAGCCTCGCCCAACTCCGCGAGGCCGGGGTTCCCCCCGCGCGCGTGGAGATCGCCGGCGTCTGCTCCCGCTGCGGGGCGGATTTTTTTTCCCACCGGGGAGGCGACTTATCTCGCTTTGGCCTGATGGCCGGAATTATAGATGACTGAAGCCATAATCGCGCGCGCGACCGTCCGGGAAACCATCCCTTTAACCAAAGACACGTACCTTTTAAAGCTGTGGAGGCCCCATGGGTTCCCGGATCCCGCCCCCGGCCAATTCGTCAAAATCGCCTCCCCCGCGGAAGGCTCAAAGCTCCTCGCGGGCGCCGAGGGCGCGGAAGTCGCGGGGGCCTTTGACGCGGGGGGCGTCGCCGACGGCGCCTTTTTGGGCCGCCCCTTCTCCGTCTTTCAGAGCTCGCCGGAAGATCTCTCCTTCCTCATCCGCCAAAAAGGACGCCTCACCTCCCTCTGGAGACACGCGCCCCCCGGCGCTCCCCTGGACCTTACCGGACCCTTGGGCCGGGGCGCGCTCCAGCTCGCCCCGGAACTTTTCGCCGCCCCCGCCTATCTGGTGGGGGGAGGCGTGGGAGTCGCCCCCTTCGGGTCCCTTGGGCGCTATTCCGACCAACCCCATACCCTTATTTACGGGGAAAACTCCGCGGAAAGCCAGCTTCCCCTCGCCTTTTGCCGCGAGAGCTTTCCCTTTCCCGCGATCGCGCTCACCGTGGACGGGACGGGCCACGGCGGGCGCGGCTATCCCACGGAAGCCCTGGAAAGCCTTTTGCGCGAGGAACTTCGGCCCGTCTGGGCCTGCGGCCCAGAGGGACTGTTGCGGGAAACCTGGAAAATCGCCCGCGCCCGCGGCGTTCCGTGCTATGTCTCCCTGGAAAGCTTTATGGGCTGCGGCTTGGGAGTCTGCCTCTCCTGCTCCTACCAAACCCCTAAGGGCGAAAGAAAACGCCTCTGCGTGGACGGCCCGGTGGCGCGCGCCGAGGATTGGAGCCCTTTAGAGGCCGCCCCCCGCGTCGTCGCCCAAGATCTCGCCGCGCCCGCCCCCGCTTCGGAGTTCGCGCCCGACCTAAGGGTTCGCCTGGGGCCCCTCGTTTTAAAAAACCCCGTCATCGCCGCCTCCGGCGCTTTCGGGTACGGCCTGGAACTTCAATCTTTCTGTCCCCCCGCGCGCCTGGGGGCCGTAATCGTCAAAGGCCTGAGCCTCGCGCCCCACGGGGGCAACCCCGCTCCCCGGGCCCTCGAGGACTCCCACGGCCTCATAAACTCCATCGGCTTGGAAAACAAAGGGCTCGACCGTTTTCTGGCCGAGGATTTACCGGCCTTGAACGCGACGGGGGCGACCGTCGGAGTCAACGTCTGGGGGAGAACCGCCGAGGACTACGCCCTCCTCGCCCAAAAATTGGCGCGCGCCCCCGTCCATTTCCTGGAGCTTAACGTCAGCTGCCCGAATCTTAAGGAAAAAGGCGGTCTGTCCTTTGGCGCCAACCCCGAGGAGACGCGCCGGCTAATCTTGGGGGTCCGGGAAAAAGCCCCCGCGCTCCCCCTCGTCGTCAAGCTTCCCCCGCTTGTCGCGGATATCGCCTCCCTCGCGCGCGCCTCCGCGGAGGCCGGGGCCGACGCCCTGTCCCTCGTCAACACGCTCCCCGCCCTGGCCGTGGACCTGAAAACCCGCGCGCCCAAATTAGGAAACGTTTACGGGGGCTTTTCCGGCGCCCCCTTAAAGCCCTTGGCCTTAAGGCAGACCCGCTTGGCCGCGGAGGCCGTTTCCATTCCCGTAATCGGGCTCGGGGGAATTCTAAGCGCCCAAGACGCCTTGGAATTTTTTCTGTGCGGGGCCAGCGCGGCGCAAATCGGCTCCGCCATTTTACGGGACCCCCGCGCGCCCCTTTTGATCCTGTCCGGCGTGGAGTCCTATCTCCGCGAAAACCGCCTTAACCTCGCCGATTTCGTGGGAAGCCTCCGCGCGCCCCTCTGAGGCCTACGCTCTTTAAATCGTCGTCGCCCCCCCGGCGCCGCGTTTGGCGTCTTAAGAGGCCGGAGAGAATTTTGGCAAAAAAGCCGCCGCGCGCTTTCCGCGAGCGCGAAAAGCCTCAAGGAAGGCTCGCCAGAGGAGCGCCCGCGGCTCGCCCGCGCCGATGGCCCACCCCTCGCGCTCCATGGTTTCCCAGGGGGCGGACCGTCTCGCGTTGGCGCCCCAGAATCTTTGGCGAAGACGATTGGCCATCCCGCGGAGGCCCCACGCGCGTCCATAAAGCCGCGTCGCCGCTTAAGCTCTATTACCGGCTCCGCTCGCCTTTATCCTCAATTCCAAAGGATAGCGGCGCTCCTTAAAAAAATTACGCGAATGGCGACGCTCCGTCTCCCTTGAGGCGCTCCCTTATTATGGAATCGGCCGCGCCACTTAAGAGCCCTTTAAAGAAACAAAAACGCGGCGCGCGCGCCGCGGCCTCGTTACGCGAATTGGCGAGGCCAGATATGACGGAACTGGCGATATCCTGACTCAATCCTTCTTTCGCGGTCATCCGCGACGAAGCCGGAAAAAGGCAAAGCGCGCGATCGCGTAAAATTAATCGCCCTTTGTTCATCTCGAAGGTTAAGGCCCCTGAGTAAGCGCTTTTTCCCCATTGAAGCGGGTCTTTGACGACGGAATACAAATTTCCGTCTATCAATTCATTTACGCGTTTACGCCGTGACGACGCTGATAGCGTATAGCGTTTAAACCCAAAACGCGCTCCGGCGGCGTTCGTAAAACTCCGGCGGCGTTCGTAAAAATTTTTCAAGATTTCGCGGTCACGTTCTCTCTAAGACGTTATTTGGAGGGTTTCGCGGTTTGTTTTAAACTCCCCCCGCGCGTTTCGGACTGAAATCGCGCCGGCCCACGCGTCAGGGTAAGGTTCGCGGTCATTTAATTTTCCTATAAATAAAGCGGCTTTGGCGAATCCCAAACCAGCCGCGAGGCGCCTCCATTTGAGAGGGCGCGCGCTTTTCGGTATAATCGGCCCTGTCCTTCCGCCGCGACGCGGCCTCGCCGATAGCGGCCCCGAGGCGAGGGGCGCGCCGCGAGGCGAAATTTACCCGCTCCCCTTTCCAGCCCGCCTTTGAAGGAATTCCCCGTGAGTCTCCCGCCCCTTTCCTTTAAATTTTTCCTCTCCTGGAAGCGCCTGGTCCCGGGCCTCGCGCTCCTTCTCTTAATCGTTAGCCTCTTCCTCCCCTCCATTCTCCTTAAAATGTTTTTAAACGGCTCTTTTAGCGCGGACGACCCCTATTTCGACTCCGTCAGAACCGTAAGCGCGCGGGTCAACTGGCTCTTCGACGGCTTTACCGTTAAGGGCGCGACCATCTATCTCAAAGACGCCCCCGGCGCTCCCATTACCGTCCGCGAGGCGCGGGCCGAAAACCTCGACAGGCTGGAATTTTTAAAACTTTTCGTGGGCCTTTCGGGACCCCAAACGGCCTCGATTCTGCGCGAAGGCCAGCTGACGCTCGTGGGCGTCGACGCCCCCAGCGCGGCGCGCGTTTTAGGCGTCGAGGGCTCCTTCGCCTCTTTAAGCCTCCGGGGCCTGGATTGGGGGCCGGGGGAATACTTTGATCCGACCGCGCTGCGCCTCGATTTTCTGGAAATAAACGATCTCGCTCTGCGGGCGCCCGATCTGGCGAGCCTTAGCGCGCGGCGGCTGGCGCTCCAAGGGATCGCGCGGGGCGTTTGGGGCGCCGTCGACTTAGAGGAGTTCCGGGCGGATTCCCCCCGGGCCGATTCTTTGGAAATAGAGCGCGCCTCCGCCGCCAATTTCTCTCTTAACGCGCTCCAAAACCCTTCCGAGCGCGGCCTCGCTCCGGCCTTTTTTTCCTTTTGGACGGCGTTGGAGTCCCTGGATTGCGCCGCCGCGCGTTTGGCCTTCGGGGGCGAGGAGGCCTTCGGCTTCGCCTCCCTCGCCTGGGCTAACCCTTCCGCGCCGTCGCCCGGTGGCCCCCAAGGCCCAAAATCCCTTTCCCTCGCGCGTCTTTTCCTCAATTTAGAGGCTTGGGACTTGGACGAGTCCGACCCCTTCGCCCGCGTCGCGCTCTTAACTTTCGCGGACGGCTTCCAGGCCGATCTGCGCCTCTCCCTCAAACCCACCGGCGTCCCCGGGGAAACCGCGACCGCGCTGGACCTCACCCTCCCGGAGGCGCGGCTCGCCTTCCAGAGCCAGACGGAAAACTTCTATCCCACGGAGGCCGGCTCGCTCGCGGAACTCGGCCTCCGGGCCTATGAGGGGAAAATCCGCGCGGGCTCGCTCCAATTGGCCGACCGGGGCTTGGCCGCGAAACTCTACGACGCCCTCGCGCGGGTCTCTTTCGCGGGGGAAGACCCCCGCGGGCCCCTCGCCGACCTTCTGACGAAGTCCCTTTTAGGTTACCTGGGGGACGCGCTCCCCGACGGGGGAGACGGCCTCGCGCGCGAACTCGCGGCCTTTATCGGCGATCCCCAGAGCCTGGAAATCCGTTGGGCCCCCCAGGACCCCTTCCCCCAGGGCGCGATCGCGCGCGCCGCGCGGAGAGCCCCGGATGACGCCCGGGCTTTTGACGAAAAGCTCAAACGCGCTATCTTGGAAGACGCTTTCTTAAGCCTTTCCGCCAACGGGCGCGCCTTTCTTTCCTTAACGCCAGCCTCGGCCAATCCCTAAAAACGAGCGAGCCGCCCACGTCGAGCGAGGAAAACGGCCGCGGAGCCGCCCCGCGCGGCCAAAGCCTTCGCGCTCCCGCGCCAAGAAGGCCGCGCGCCGCGAAATCCACCCTAATATCGCCTCCCACGCCGTCCTCGCGCCTAGCCGCCCTCCCGCTTTTCGCGGCCAGTCGCGGGCGCGCTCCCCCCAAAAGACTTAAAAATCCCCGCGCCTTTTCCCGCGCCGCCCTCGCCGGAAAAAGCGCTTGGAGCGCGGCGCGACGCCAATCCGTCTCCGGGGCCTTTGGGGGCGAGCGCTCCGCTCCTCAATCGCGACGCGGCCATCCCCAAAGGCTCGCCCGAAACCCAAGACCCCAAGGCTTCGCCTTGAGTCCCATAAAATTAAGACTCTCCGAGTCGCGGATATCGCGAGCCCCCAAAAGACGCGCGCCCTTGGAAGCTTCGGAGACCGATCGCGACGCGACGAAGGCGCGTGGCCCAAACGGTCGGGAGAGGCGACCGCGCCCCTCCCGCGGGCCGGCCGCGCCCGGGAGGCCCCGCGGGGTCCCCTCGTTTAACGCGAACTTCAGATATGCTATACTGAAAGACGCTTTTTGAAGCCTTTCCGCCAACGGCCGCGCCTTTCCGCCCCTAACGCCAGCCTCGGCCCATCCCTAAAATATCGCGGAGCCCCTCCCCCCCAAAGGGAGAGCGGCTGGGGAATCCGCCCCCGCCGCCAAAGCCCCCGCGCTCGCGCGCCAAGAGGTCCGCATGCCCAAAATCCCCAAAACTATCGCCTCCTTCGCCGTCCTCGCCCTGTCCGCCGTCATGCTTTTCGCGACCAGTTGCGGCCACGACCCCGAAAAAGATTGGGAATCCCTGCGCCTTTTGCTCAACCACGCCCTCGCCGGGGAAAGCAATTGGAGCGCGGCTTCCCACCAAACCGTCTCCGGGGCCTTGGAGGTGAGCGATCTGACCCTCAATTTCAACGACGCCATCCTCCAGGTTTTCCCGGAATTCAAGTCCGGGAACTTCATCCTGAGCCCCGTCAAAATTAAGACCCTCCGGGTCGCCAATATCGCGAGCCCCGACGACATGGCGAAACTCATAGCCAGCGCCAAATGGGAAGGGGCCGCCCTAAAACTGGCCTCCTCGCTGGAACTTGAGGGCGTAAGCTACTCCCAAACGGAGGATGACGTTACCCTAAGCTTCCTTTTGGCCAGATCCGCGACCCGGGATATCGCCCTCGCCAAGTCGGCCCCCAACGACCTTCAGGGTTTCGCGAGCTTTCTGAAGGGCCTGACCATCGGCGAGTCCAAACAGGACGGCATGGAGCTGCGCGTCAAAGCCGGGGACGGCGGCGACAACTTTGACGGCTCCTTGGCCATCAAGTCCTCCTCCCTCGCCAAACTCGCTTTCCCGGGGGAGCTTAAGCCCGGGGCCGAACTCCTGGACGCGCTCATGCTGCGCTCCCTGGCCGCGACCGACGTCACGGGCCTCGCCTTAAACTTCCGCGCCGAGGACGGCTCCGCCGTCGCGCTGGAAATCGCTTCCGTAAAATCCCAAAATCTCGACGGCCTCGCCCGCGTCGGCTCCAGCGAAGTCCAAGGGGTATCCATCAAGGGCTCTTTCCCCAGGGAAGAGATCAAGTCTTTCGAAGCGTCCCTCGCCTCGGCCAGTCTCAAGGGCTTTGACGGAACCTATATCGTGGAACTTCTCCAGACCGCTTATCTGAAGACGAAAACCGCGGACTCTCTCCCCGATTTTGAGGAACTCTATAACCTGGCCCTCATTTTCTCTTACCCCTACGGCCTGGATTCCTGGGAAGCCCAGGAACTGGTCGTCGATATCGGCGACTTGCTCAAATTCGGCTTTGAAAGCGCGAACCTCCAAGGACCCATCAAGCCCCTCGCGCTCTCCAACGCCAAGTCCGAGCTTAAAGGGGCCTTCCTGGACATCAACCCGACCGGCCCCGACTTCTGGGAAGCCAAAGATATCCGCGAATTCGCCAAGGTTTGGGGCCAGAATTCCTTTCGTGGGGATATCTCCTACGCCGTCAAGCACGACCCCGCGGCCGGCGAGTCCACCTATACCCTGGATAACATAAGCGTGGACGACAATTTCGCCGCGAGCGCGACGATTAAGCTCGAAAACCTCACCCAAGAATTGGTGGACGCGCTTTCGCGAGTCAGCCCCAAAGAAATTGAGGCCGTCCTCTTTCTGCCGCAAACCCTCAAGCTGGGGCTCAAGGAAGTGACCATCAACTACGCGGACCATTCCATGATTCCCAACATTTTCCGGATCGTCCACGAGCTCGACGAAAGGGATATCTCCATTCCGGAACTGCGCGCGCGAACCGTCGACGAGATCTTAAACGGCCTCGCCCAGATTTACTCCCAGGATTTCCGGTCGCCCTCCCAGCCCTTCGAGCCCCTGCGTCCCCTTTTAAGCGATTTCCTCGCCAATCCCCAAACCATCACGGTTTCCATCCTCCCCGTCCCCACCTTAAGCGGCCAAAACTCCATGAGCCTCATCGGGGACGAAAAGGCTTTCTTCAACAGCCTCAACCTGACGTTTACCGCCAACGGCTCCCAGCCCGTGACGGCGCGCGCCCAATAGGCCGGGGCCCTCGGACCGTCTCTTTCGCCCTTTAACGCCCGCGACGCCAGAAGGGAGCGGCGCCCCCCGCTCCCTTCCGGCGCTTTCTCGCGAGAGGGCGCGGGGGCGCGCCTCGGCTCGCCTCCACGCCCTCTTTTTTTGGTAACACGGCTATGGCCCGCCCGCGCCAAATTCCCGCCCGCAAACGCCGCTTCCTCGCTTTGGCCCTCGCCCTGACGGTGGGGCTCCTGGGAGCCGCCTGCTCCAAGGACCCCGAGGACAGCTTTCGTTCCTTCTCCCTTTTTTTGGACGCGACCTTAGGCGCCCAGAATTGGGAGAGTTCCGAACATTACTACGATCCCCACCGCGACGCGCTCATCGTTTACGGCCTCGAGCTCAATTTGGCCCCCGCGTGGCGGCAAAACGCCACCGAGCCCGTCGTTAAGTGGGCGGCGGAAAACCTGGAGGGCGTCGTCCGGATTGAGTCCCTCCGCGTCAGCGGCCTGCCGTCCCCCGAAAAGACGCGCGCCATTTTGAGCCTCGGCGACTGGCTGCGGCGCGACGAGGAAATCTTGGCCCAAAAGGTCGAGATAGACGGTCTCAGCCTCGCTCTGCGCAACGAGATGGCCGCGGCGAGCGTGATGGTCCGCGCCCTTTCCGCGGAAAAACTCGCGCTCCAAAAGGCGGGCGCCGACAACCTTCCCGGGGCCGAGGGTTTTTTAAGCTCTCTTATGGCCGACAAAGCGAGCCTGAAATACCTCCAGGCCAAAATCTCTTTGGAAGCCTTCGTTTACTTCGAGCCGGCCCAGGGGATTTTTTCCCTGGGGTCCGCCGAAGCGGAAAATTTTAATTACGGGGGCCTCCTGACCCCTCACGACGGCTTTCTCCGCAATCTTTTGGGCTTTACCGCCTCCAGCTTAAGCTTCAATGACGCGCGCCTCGCCGTCGCCCAAAGCGACGACTCGGGGCTGCTCTCCCTCTCCCTCGCGGAGGCCGCCTTGACCGACTCCCACGGGATCGCCCAAGGGGCGACCGCGAGCTACCGGGGCCTGGATTATTCTTTGCGTTATCAGAACGCCCAAGGCGAAGACGCGCGGGAAGCCATGACCGTCGGCTCCTTCGCGGCCACGGATTTTAACGCCTCGGAGCGCCTCCTCGCCCACTTAAACCAGGCGATCGCCGACTTCGCCATGTGGCCGAACGCCGAAAGCGAGCTTCCGCGCTTCGGCCTTTCCGAACTCGTCTTCTGGCCCGTCTCCTTTAAGACCGTCCAGATCGACGACTGGCTCGTCGAGAACTCCCATTACCTCAGTTACGGCGCCTCCAGCCTAACCGCGGAGGCCCAAGGCGAATCCACGCTCTTCGGCTCCCACTCCCTCGCCATCCGGGACTTAAGCCTCCGCAAATCCCCGTTCGACTACGGCGACGACTATTGGGAATTTTGGGATTTCCTCGGCTACGGCGATCTCCTTTTCAACGCGCGGGCCTCCCTCGCGCGCGACGCGACCTCCGGCGCCGCCGTTCTTAAAATAGACCAATTCGAGTCGCCCGAGCTCTTTTCCCTGACGGGCTCCGTCTCTTTCGGCGGGCTCGCGGAGCCCCTCCAAAAGGCCCTCGCGAACGCCCCCGACGACGAGGGCTTCCTCGCGGCCCTGCGCGACTCCGCGCTCAGCCTGACGGATCTTTCCCTGACCTACCAAGACCGCTCTTTCGCGAAAACCTATATCCAAAAGATCGCCGACGACGACGGGCAAAGTTACGACGACGCGCTCCTCGACGCCGTGACGGGCGTCGAGGACGCCATCCTCAAAGAGCTGAACCTCGACGATTCCTCAAACCTGACCGATTTCATGGACGCCCTGTACGTCTATCTGCGCGATTTGGGCGCCTTGGAAATCAGCGCGCGCCCCGCCTCCACCCTTACCGCGAGCGAGGCCGTCAAGCTTCTTGACTCCGATCCCCTCTCTTTCTGGAAAAAACTTAACGTCGCCATCTCGACGAGTAAAAATCCCGACGTTTCTCTAACCTTCGCGAAATAAGCCCCGCGATCCCGCCGCGCCTCCCCAGGGCGAGCGCGCTTTTTCCCTTCGCCTTTTAAGGTGCGTCAATGCCCCTTTCGCCCATCCAGACGGGAGAGGGCGCGCCCGGGGACCCAGTCTCCCCGGACCGTTTTTCCCCCCCGCCTTCCCCCCGCGCGCCCGAGGAGCTTATTTTCCAAAACCACGCCGTCATCTCCCGCTCCGCGGGGCGCGTCTTGGTGGAGGCGGAACTGAGGCTTTTAAGCGGGGCGCGGCCCCTTTCCTCCGCCCGGGGCGCTTTCGCGCCCCTTGAGCCGGACGGAAGCGGGGTCGGAAACGGCGCGGAAGCAAAGGCCCTCGCCGCGACTGACGCGGACGCGCGCGCCGCGGGCGAAACGGCCCCGCGCGCGAGTTACCCGGCCGAATTCCTCGGCCGCTCCGGCGCCAAATTTTATTTCGCCCTCGCCCCCCCTCCCCCCGCGCCCTTTTGGCGCGCGGGCGCGTGGCTTTTTACCCCCACGCCCGCCCCGGCGCCGACGGCCCCAAAACCCAGCGCTTTTCCCAACTCCGCGCTCATCCTTAACCGCGCCCAAGGCTTTCTCCTCCCGCCGGGCGACTCCGCCGCCGCCCTCGGCCCCGTCTCCCCGCTCCCCAGCCTCGCGTCTCTCGACTCTCTCCCCAGGGGCTTAATCCTCGTCTCCGCGCCCCCCGAGGCGCGCGCCGACGCCCTTACCCTGACGCTCTCTTTAATCCCCCAAGGGGAAACGCTCCTCGTCAGCGCGGAAAGCCCCCTCTTTCTGGAGAGCGTCGCGCTCCGTTTCAGCCCTGACGACCCGCGCGTCCTTTACCCTTACCTGGACGGCCCGCCCCGCTTAACGCCTTTTTCGCTCTTAACCATCCGCGCGCGGGAGCGCGCGGAAACGGAAAAAGCCTTAGCCGCCCTCCGCGCGGGCGAGGCCTCCCTCGCCGGGCGCCGCGAGCGGGTGGGCGCTCGCCTCGCCGCGCTTCAGGCCGTCGCGAGCCTCGAAAAAGACCTCGCGTCCTTAAAGGAAGAAATAAGCGGCCGCGAAGGGGAGTGGGATCGGGTCGAGCGCCGCCACGCCAAGGCCCTCGCCGCCTGGGAAAAAGCGCCCAAACCCCAAACCGCCGCGGGCCTTTTATCCTCCCTCCTCGCCTTCGCCCAAAGGACCGGCCAAAGGGCCGCGCGCCTGGAAACGCTTGAGCGCGCCTTAAACGAGGCGGAAAAAGCCATGAAAAGCGCGCGTCGCGCCAAAGAGTCTTTTCTCGCCGAGGCCAAAGCCCTCAAAGACAGCCTACGCGAAAAGCGCGCGCGCCTCCCCGCTCTCGAATCGCCCGGCGACGCCGCGAGGGAACTGGCGCGGGAGATAGAGGCGCTCGAAACCGAGATCGCCCGCCACAAAAAGCGCGCGGGCGCCCTCGCGGCTCTCCTCAGGCCGCCCTTGGACCGCCCGCTCTCCTTTTCCGACCTCGCGACGCGCCCGATTACCCTCGCCAATTCTCTCTGGCGGGAGTCCCCGACCCTCCCCGCGGGGAGCCAGTGGGACAATATCGTCGCCGTCGCCCCCTCCACGCTTGACGGCGCCGGACGCGCGGAAACCTTGGGCGCCCTCGCGCGCGCGCGCCAGAGGCTCGTCCTTATCGCGGACCTGAGCCTTCTGTCCTTAGGGAAAGCGCCTCTTGACGAGGAAGGCGTCCCCGCCTGGCGCGTTTACGAAGGTCTCCGCGCGGACCCTCCCGCCTCTGTCCCGCCCACTCCCGAGGCCGCGCCAGAGGCGGCGGTCGGAGCGACGCGCGGCGAGTCCGGCGCGAGCGTAGCGGACTCCCATCCGGCGCCGGGCGAGGAGACAGTCCCCGCGAAGGCGGCGGGCGCGCGGGCGTCCGGGGATCTCCCGGCGAGCGCGGAAGCGCCGGGAAAAGCGCGAACGCCGGAACAAGCGGAAGCGCCAGAAAATACGGAAGCCTCGGCGATAACGGAAACGCCGGCGCCGCCGGCCCCTCGGCCGCGCGGCGGCGGGCTCCCGGCTCCGCTCCCCCCCGATCCCTTCGGTTTCCTCGCGGAGACGCGCGCGCGCGCGGCGCGCGGCCCCCATCCGCTTCCCTTGGGTCTCCGGGACGGCTTAGCTTTGTCGCCCCTTCCGGAGTCCTCCGGAATCGCCTGGCGCGCGCGCGGCGAAACGGGGCCGCTCAATCCCCTTTCGGCCTTAAGCGCCCTGAAAATCGCCGTCCAATATTTGGGTGGCCATAACGAGGATTATTTTTTCCCAAAGATCCGGGGCGAAGCGTCCTTAGGCGCCCCCGCCGCGCCCCTCTCCCCAGGGGCGCCCGACGCGGAAAAATCCCCCGCGCGCGCGGCGTATATCCTCTCGCCCTCCCCGAGCCAGGCCTTTCTGACCCGGACGCTCGCCCGCGATCTCGGCCCAGGGCGCCTCCGTCTCTCGGTGGGGGAAATAGCCGATTTCGAAAATTGGCCCCCAGCGCCTTTGCTTATTTTGGACTCGGGCCTCAGCCCGCCCCACGCCTCCTCCGCCCTGGCCAAAGGGCCGCGCGCCCTCCAGAGCCTCCGGCGAGCCCTTAGCCTCGCGTCTTCCGCCCTGGTCGTGGTCGGGGACCCCGAAACCCTCCGGGATCTCCCCGCGGACGGCCCCTTGGGAAGCCTCGCGCGCGCCGCCCGGGAGACCTTGCGGGTGGACTTGCGACGCTCCTTCTTTCCCCCGGAAAAACCCTTCGCCGAGGCCCTGGAGAGCGCGGAGAGAAACGTTTTCGCCGTTCTGCCGCCCATGGATCCCGCTTGGTGGCCCGCCCTGGCCCCACGCTTGGAGGCGGCCCCGCGGCGCGGGGTCAAAGTCACGATCATCGCCGCCGTTCCCGACCCCTCCGCCCGCGAATATCCCGGCAAGGCCATCCGCGACTTAAAAATCGCGGGCGCCCAGGTTATCCTGGGCCGGGGTTTTCCGGGCCTCTTAGCCCTCGTGGACGAAACCCGCTTCTTTATCGGCCCCGCCCTCTCCGCGCCGGATCCCTTCGCCTCCCTTTACGGCGCGCGCCTCCCCGAGGCCGGCCCCTGGCTCGCGGAAACCCTTCAGGCGCCGCTCTTGGCGCGCAAGCTGGGCCCGGGCGCCCCCCGTAGCTGCCCCCTCTGCGGTTGGCCAATCCTCCTCGTGAACCAAGCGCGGCCCAAAGGCTTCGGGGACCTCAATTCCCTCAAATTGGGCTGCCTGAACCCTTCCTGCGCCGCGAGCCGCGAACCCCGTCCCCTCGACGAGCGCTGGCCCTTCGCCCAGGCTCCCCGCTGCGCGCGGGATCCCGAGCTGAAGTACGAGATCGTTAAAAAAGGCAAAAAAGCTTTCTGGGCCTGCCCGAAGCACCCCGACGGCGACTGCCCCCGCTACCGGGTTATCCCGGGCGACCCCGCGCCCCAATAGAGCTTACTCCCCCTCCCATGAAACCCCGCACCCTCACCGCCACCCTGGCGACCCTCGCGCTCCTCGCGGTCGCGGTCCTTCTT
This sequence comes from Deltaproteobacteria bacterium, assembly GCA_031265205.1. GTDB lineage: Bacteria > Desulfobacterota > Desulfarculia > Adiutricales > Adiutricaceae > JAISCZ01. Next base: position 3,419 of record JAISCZ010000158.1, on the reverse strand, counting down.
TTTCTCGATAGCCGGCTCCGCGACGAGGCCGTGGACTCGGCGAGCCTGGCCCTCGACCGTCTCCTGGGCCAGGGCCGCTGGTCCTTCGCGAAGGCCTCCTTCGCCCCCCTGGCGCGCGAGCTGACCTTTACGGATTTTTCTTTCTTTCCCCCGGGGACCCTTTCCTGGGACGGCGCGGATCCGCCGCCAAGCCCCACGCGCGACGGCTTCCTCCCCGCGCCCCTTTACGCGAAACCCTTCCGCGCCTCCTCTCTCGTTATCCGCGCGCCCCTCACTCCCCGGGCCCTCGCGGAAACGGCCCGGCGCGCCGATTGGCGCGCGGGAAAAGAAACGGAACTCGCCCAAAGCGTTCTCCTCCGCGATATACGGGGGACAATCGCCTTCCAGGGACGGGAGGCGACCGTCCGTCTGGACTCCCTCGCCGTCGCGCTCCTCCGCCTAGAGGCGCCCTTGGCCGACGGCGACCCCGGGCCTTTGGGCTTTTGGCGGCGCCTCGCCGCCGCGAGCCTGAAGGCCGAAGGCTTTTCCGCGCGCTCTGGCGACCAGTCCCTGACGATAGACTCCGTCGCGATCGACGCGCCGAAGGCCTTCGGCGGCCCCGGGGAAAACGCGCCCGATTTTCCCGGGGCCGTCGCCTCCCTCGTCTCCCCGCGCTCCGCCCTCGCGGGCGTCCGCTACGCGCGGAAGGATTTTACCCTGACCGTTCAAGCGAGCCTTTCCGCCGGCCCCTGGCAGTTCGGCGCCCCAGAGCCAGCCGCCCGCGCCGCGAGCGCGGAAACGCTTAATGGCCTTACGCTCGAGGCCCTTCCCCCGCCGGCGCCGGACGCCGCGGGAGACGATGGCGCGCCAGCGCCCGCTCGCGTCTTAATTACGGCGCGCGCGCTTGACCTAAAAGGGATCGTGGGCGCGCGGGCCCTCGCGTCCCTCGCCTCCCTCGCGCGCGAAGCCCAAACCGCCCCCGAGGCCTGGCCCCTCGCCAGTCTCTTCCAGCCGCGGGAAAGTTTTCTTTCCGTCGCGCTAGAGGACGCGGAACTCTCCCGCGGGGATAGCGTCTTGGCGCGGGTCGCGCGCGTCGCGATGGAGGGGCCTTACGAGGCGGGAACGGTTCCGCCAGAGGCCAAAATAGCCTTTCGCGACGCTTGGGTCGCCTTGCCCCAATCCCCCGCGCTTTACCTTGGCCCTTTAAGCCAGGCCGCCTTAGGGCTTGGCCTGGATCCCCGGGCCCCCTCCCTCGCGCCGGACGCGCCGCCGCGGGACCCCAAAGGGGCCCTTTCTTCCCCCCCGCTTTACTCCTTCCCCCAAGGCGAGTTGGCGACCCAATACGATCCCGCGCGGCGGATCTTGACGGTCGCCCGCCTCTCCCTCGCCTGGGAGCGCTGGGGAACCCTAGAGGTCTCCCTCGCGCTCGGCGAAGTCACCCCGGCCTTTTGGGGAGCGCTCCAAAACATTCCGCTCCTCTATCCGAGATCCTACCCTAGGGCGCCCGTCGGCGGCCTCGCCCTTCTCTTCGCCGAAATCGCTTACCGCGACGAGGGCGGCCTTTCGCGTTTCGCCGCGGCCCTCCGCGCGCTTCCCGAAATCCCCGCCGCGAGCCCCAGGCGGTTATGGTCCGAACGCTCCTCCCTCTACGCTTTCGCCAAACTCAACCCCTACTTGGCCAACGCCCCCGCGCTCGTCGCGGCCTACCAAAGCTTTCTGGATTCCCCCCAAAGCCTTAAACTGACGCTCCGTCCGGAAGAGCCTTGGCTTTTGAGCCGTTTTTACGCGGAAGCCGTCGAGCCCTTCTCCTGGAAAAACGGCGTCCCGCCCCTTGACGCTCTCCAGAGCCTCCTGCGCTCCTTAAACGGCGAGATCGCCGCCAACGGCCAAGACGGCGTCCCTTTCCGCGTCCGGGACGCTCCCGTGGCCTTCGACAATGACGTCAATCCCACGGAATGGCGTTACGACGGGCTAGGGGATCTGGAATAGGCCGCGATTCCCCTTCTTCGCGAGCGGCGCGCGTCCGGCGTGGGGCGAAAGGGGCTTCGGCGCCCGGGCTGGACACGCCCGACCGCTTAAGGTTATTATTTTTAAGCGCGATCCCCCTTTGTCTCTCGCCCTGGATCCCTCCGTCCGCCGCCGCGAGCCCAAACGCCGTCGCCCACGCTTTCCCATGCCAGACAAATACCCCGGACCCCTTAAAAGATTGGTGAAAACGATAGCTTCCCATTTAAGATCCCCGGAACCGGTCACCCTCTTTGAGGGGGATTCGGAATACGCCCATATCACCGTCCGGGACAACGGCGACGTCCGGACCCTCTATTTCGGCCCCTTGGCCATGGAAGCGGAAACGTCCATCAGCCTTTCCCAACCCGACGCCCCCATCTTCGAATACCCGGGCATGATGTTTCTCTCCCTCGCCCTTTCCCCGCGCAACGCCAACATTTTAATGCTGGGCCTAGGGGGAGGCTATATCCCCAGGCTCTTCCAGGAATACCTCCCCAACCACAATCTCACGGTGGTGGAAATCGACCCCCTGGTCGCGGAAATCGCCTCCACCTACTTCTTTTTCGCTCCGGGCGCCAACGTCCGCCTCATCGTCGAGGACGGCTACAAACACATTCTAGAGTCCCCCAGGAGCGCCTACGATCAGATCTGGCTGGACGCTTTCAGCGGCAATTACATTCCGTCCCATTTGGCCACGGAGGAATTTTTGGAGATCTGCCGCCTCCACGTCGAGCCCGAGGGCCTTCTGGTCCAAAATCTCCACGTCACCCGCCTCTATGACTTCGGGCGGCAATTGCGCCGCACCGTCAACGTCTTCGGCGCGCGCCCCCTCCTCTACGAGGGAACCCGCTGCGGCAACGCCATCGCCATCAGCCTCAATTCCCCCGCTGGAGTTCCCGCCCTCGCCGACTGGCAAATCAAAGAAGCCGCCCTTAAGTTCGGCGCGAAAATCGGCCCCTACAATCTTTTGGAAGAATTGCGCAAAAAAAGCAAAGAAGCCAAATATTTCCTCTAATATCCCCGCGCGCGCCGCGGCGCGCGCGAAAAAAAGCGCCTCTGGGCTCTCCCCAGCGGGAAAGGGCCCAGAGGCGCTCTTACAAGTTAGTCTTGAGGCGCGCGCCCCAGCGAACGGGGGAGCGCGCGCCGCGAGGTCAAGAGGGCCTCGCGCGCTAAAAGCCGCGCGAGCTTAAGCGCTACCGCTTCGCGGGCTTGCGCGTCGCGGCCGCTTTGCGGGCGGCGGGCTTGCGGGCGGGCGCCGCTTTGCGGGCGGCGGGCTTGCGCGTCGCGGCCGCTTTGCGGGCCGCGGGCTTGCGGGCGGGCGCCGCTTTGCGGGCGGCGGGCTTGCGCGTGGGCGCCGCTTTGCGGGCGGCGGGCTTGCGCGTGGGCGCCGCTTTGCGGGCCGCGGGTTTGCGCGCGGGGGCCGCTTTGCGGGC
>JAISCZ010000150.1 GCA_031265205.1 Deltaproteobacteria bacterium | reverse complement strand
GAGAGAAGCGACTCCCTTAGGGAGATGACCTTCCGCGCGGGGCCAATCTTGGCGACCAGGCTTTCCGGCTGGAAATCTTTTAAAGACTCAAAGGTTAGGGAGACGGGGATCTCGTTTTTCTCGATCCCGGAAAAGGTCTCGCGCGCCATTAAATCCAGCTTGGGCGCCAGGGCCCGCGTCACCGCGTCCAGGTTGTCGGCCGTAATTTGGAGGGGTTCGCGCTCGCTTAAGGGGACCGGGTCCTCGCTCTGGGTAAAATCGCCTAAAACCAGGACCTTAAAGGGGAGTTCCTTCCCCTCTCCCTCGTCACCCGGGCTTTTGTAAACGATATTGACCCGCTCGCTGGAAGTCTTTTCATTTTCGATAGGCATGGAGAGAAGCCTCGGAAAGGCGGATTTAAGTGGCGCGGCGCCCAGGGCGCCGCGGGAAGAAAGCCCCTTCTTCGCTTTGAGGGGAAAGAGCGCGTCGCTCCTAAATCGCGACGCGAACGCGCTCCGGCTCTTTCTTCCTTTCCCCCCAAGTTCCGATCCCGCGCTCGCGGCGGCCCCGCCGCCAACGGTCGCCTCGCGGCAGGCCTTGGCCGGGCCTTAAGGCTCTCCGCCCTAGGCGGAGTCTTGGCAGCGGCTAAGGCGCCGCCAAAGGCCCCGTGTGGGGCCCCGTCTGGCCCCTAGAAATAGTCCCTCGCTTTGGGGGCGAGCGTTAAAAGCCTTAGGGGGAGACGTTTTCGCGAAGAGTCTTCGGGAAAACCGCGCGGGGAAACGAAGGGAGGAAAATTTTTTAGGATTATAGCTAAAAGTTTTTAAATTTTCCACTTTAACAAGACTTTCGCTCTTTTTTTGCGCGAAAAAAGGAAAAAATGACGTTTTCCCCCAAGAGCGCCGCGCTGGCCCGTCGGGGCCATCTCCCCCGCCTTCCCGGGGGAGGCGCGCCGGCCTTCGCCAGAAGGCCCGCGCCAAAAGGGCGCGCCTCTCCCGCGCGATCCGCCTCAAACGATCCCCCTCGGGGGGAGGATGGAGCGCGCCGAAGGGATTTAGGACGCGGGCAAAGGCGAGAGGCGCTCCGGCGCGTGAGCGCGCCTTCTAAGAACTCGGACTGCCGCTCCCCAGACGCGCCTCGCGCGCCTGGGGAGCGGGAAAGGCGAAGGAAGCCCCCCTTCCCCCGCGAAGCCTTTTCCTCCCTTAAAACTGGACTAACTCGGCTCCCGAATAATTCACCGTCGGCGCCGTAACCTTAAACTGGGCGGGGTTTAACTCCGCGCTCGAGCCGGGGCCCGCGCTCAAGGTGACCTTGGCCGCGTTCGCGACGGATATCCCCTCCGCCCCCAGGCTCACCGAGCATTGGGGATCAAGCGCGAGGGTCACGGACGTGGGGCTGAACTCCAGTTTCGTTTCCGGGGTAATGGACAGCTTCGCGGAGGGCGCCGCGCCCGTGGCGAGGGTGAGCGCGACATTGGGCGCCGCCTCGAGAGTCGCCCCGGCGTTATTGAGGATCAGGCTCCGCGCCGACGCGCCTTCCTCGCCCCCCTGGATCACGAGGATATTTGACCCGGAATTCTCGGTCCGGATGGCGACGTTTTGGCCCGGGCCCATAGTTTTGAGGAGAACGCCTTCCAAGCCGTCTTCCACCCCGCCAATATTCGGGAATTCGCCGCTGATGGCGTCGACCGTTATGTCGCATTCGGGACTCAAGAGCCCTAAGGGGAGGGGGGGGCGGGCGGTCGCGGGTCCCACCACCATTTGGATCCGCTCCAGGGATTTGGCGATGAGCGATTCCCGGGCGATGAGGCTCACCTCCTCGGCCAAGGTCCGCGCGAGCTTGCCCCTCGTAATTACGGCCTCGCTCTCCTGGAAAAGCCCTCCCGCGCCCAGCCCGATCTCCTTGGCCCCCACGAAGGAGGGGATCTTGTTCTCGTAGGTGGAGAGACGCAAAAGCTGCGCCCAGGGATTGGAGCTAGATTCCACGACCACCGGGCCCTCCCCGGAAAAGGCCGCGTAACCCTTGGCCTTGACGTTCACGTAGGAATCCTTGTTGCTGAGTAAAAAGCCCTTCGACTCGACGCCGGTCCCGGTCATCGCCCATATGGCGGTGATAGCGCTCATGAGGTCCGCGACGGCCGCTTTGCTCTTGGCGCCCGCGTTCGCCATGGCGGTGACCTTTTTTTCGGTTCCGGCGTAGCCGTCAAAGCTTTCGCCATCGGCCTTCTTGGAGTTATCATAGGCGGCGGTCGCGTCGTCCAAGCCTTGGGAGGCGTAACCCAAAATGGCGCAGAGGGACATGATGACGGTCGTGGAAACCCTCTTGGCGCGCCAAACGGCGCTGGCCCCGTCGTCGTCGACCTCCATCGTCAGAAGGTTGGTGTGCGGCAAGAGCCCCTTCTGGCGATCCTTATAGCCCGCGTGGAGGCCGAGACCCCAGTTTATGGCGTTGATAGCCTGGAGCCCGTCGACTATAGCGGTGGAAATCCCGTAGATGAAACCGTCCACCGCCCCGACCTTGGCTTTGACGGAGTCGCCCTCTTTGTAGCCGTAAAAGCTCGTTCCCGCCTCCGCCGCGCCCCTGGCGGTGGCGATGAGCGCGCTGAGCAAGGAAGAGACCGTCCCTTTGGCCGAGACGCTGTGCTCAATACCCGCCGTTTGCGTGGAGGAGAGAGCGGTCGTGGCGTTATTGAAAGACGCGACCGTGTTTAAAACGTCGACCCACAGCGTGGAAGCGGTGGCGCCGCCGGAGCTGGAGTCGGAACTGGCGGGCGGCGGCGCGCTCGCGTCGCTGGCGGCGCCGCCGCCCGCGTCGCCGCCCGCGTCGGAATCGGAGCCCGAAGCGGAAGCGGAGCCTCCGCCCGAGCCTCCGCTCGAAGTTATGGTAAAGGAGCCGCGCTGGCTCCCCGCGGTTAAGGCCAGCACCTGGCTCCCTTCTTTTTCCCCAAAGATGAGCCCCGAGCCGCCCCGGGTCCCGATCGCGGAAATCCCGTTTTTCCCGCCGTTGACGACGCTCCCCGTCTCTTTGTTGGGGACGGCCCCGGAAATCACCGGGCGATCGGGGTTCCCGTCCACGAAGGTCAAAAGCGCCTCCACCCCGGGGGTCAGCGGAAAGTTTTGGCCGTAACCGTTCCCGACGTAAGGCTGGGCCATGCGGATCCAGGTCGAGGCCTTGCCGCCGCCCCGGCCCGAGGCGTCGAGGGGCAAAAGGACTTTGTACCTCCCGTCCTCGTCTATTTCCGGGTCGCTCCCGCTCCCTTCCCCGTCGATCCAACAGGTGAGCGAGCCCGCGATTTGCGGGCGGGGCGTCAGCCTTTGGGGCCGGAAGGGAGTCTCCAAGCGGATGAGGGTCATCTCCACCCGAAAATCGTAGTCCCCGCCCTCCCCGGCGACGTCGAGGCCCAGGCGGGCGCTCGCGGCGCCCGCCTGGGCGCCCCGCAGGCGCGCGCCCGTAATGAGGTAACGGGTGTTGTAGGCCGGGAGGGGATGATCCTTTAAGGCGATGACCCCACCGGGGAAGAGCCCCGGCAGGGAACTCATGGCGCGGTAGGTTTCGGCGGCGGCGAGGGCCTCCTCTTTCCGCAGGGCCCCGAGCCTCTGTCCCTCGGCGACGGTCTCGAAACCCTCCCCGTAGAGATAGGTTTCCCCGCGCCCGTGGTCGCTCACCGGGACGACGACTTCCAAGGGTCGGTTTGGCTCTTTCCAGTTATAGTCCCGAAGCCGGATCCGCTGGGGCGGAACCCTGTTTTCCTCCCGAAACCCGTAGACGCTTAGGGCGCGCGTGGACATGAGGCCCGCCTGGCTCGCGATGGAAAGCTCCGCCTCTTCCTCCCCGCTCATGATAGCGGGGTACGCCTGGGCGGAGTCCGCGAAGACGACTTGGTCGGTCTCCTGGCTTTGGTCGTAGTGGAAACCGACGCCCTCCCTTTCCGCGGTCCGCAGGACAAAGGCGAGCAGATCTTCCTCCCTCTGGAAAACGAACTCCCGGACCGGGTACTGGGAGGCGTCGAGCTTGAATTGGAACTGGGTGGACTCCAGGCCCCCGAAAAGGAGGCTGTCCCGAATAATGTCAGGGCTACTCAGATTGAGGTTGATCCTATTTTGGATCCTCCCCGCGAGCTTGGAGAGGGTCGGCTCCAAGGTCAGATCCAAGATGACGCGATCCCCCGCCTGGGCCCCGATCTCGACGGCGGTGATTAAGCCTTTCCAGATCCCCCGCGCGACGCTGGGAAAGCTATCCGCCCCGTCCACGACATCCAGGCGGGAATCCTGGAGGCTAAACTCCGCGGGGCCCCGAAAGAAGTCGGCCTTGTCCATCGCCCGCAAGGCCTCCGTTTCCGCCAGGCACCGGATCTGGAAACGGTAAAGGGAGTTTAAAGCCGCCTCGCCCGTAAAGGAGAGGGGCTCCAAGGCCAGCGAGGGGTAGTTGACTAATTTGAGGGAAAACTGGGTCAGCGGAACGTTCATGGAAAGGCCTCTATTGGGAGCGCCGCGAGGCGACTCGCGAAGGAAAAGGAAGGGAAGGAAAAAGCCTCGAAGAACCGTTTCTAAAAAAAAATAGAAATCCCGCGCGGGCCCCCGCGACGCGAAGCGAAAGGGGCGAGAGGGCGCTTTAAGGGAAAAGCCTGGGGTGACGGGCTTGTCCGGCTTATCCGGCTTATCCCGGTTTGCCCGGGGCGCGAGCGCCCGCCCTCTGGCGGGAAAGAGAAAGATTTTCTTAATTTTACGCTATTTTGATCTTAATTAAAGAAAAATCCCCCGCTCGCCAGCGCGCTCCGCGGGCTCACTCGCCTTTTGAGGCCGCGAAACGGTTGAGGCGCGCCCCCTCAATAAGCCTTTAGCCCGCGCGGGCCCCCGCGCCGCGAAGGAGCGCCCGCGGCGAGGGGCTCAACGGAAAAGGAGGGGGAAGGGGGAAAAGAAATATAACGGAAAGGGGGAAAAGCCCGCCGCGCTCGCCTCTCCCCGGAAAGGCCGAAAACACGCCAAAGCCATGCCGAAACCAAGACAAAGCAAAGAAGAGGCCAAGACGAGGCTATAAAAGAAGCCCTCAGGCGAGACCCGCGAAAGAGGCCCTCAGACATGGCCCAAAACGCGCCCTCAAGCCGAGCGTAGAGGCGCGCGCCTTCCGCCCCGCGCCACGTCCTCGCGCCAAGCCCGCGCCCCAAGGCGCCAACCGGTTGCCTGCCCCCAGCCGCCAAAGGTTGGCGCGGGCGCCAACCTTTGGCTTTAACGGCGCCGGTCGCGCGCCCGCGCGAAGACCCTGGGGGACACGTCGGCCTCGCGGAAAGAAAACTCCGCCCGGGCGCGCCGGAAAGCGCTTGGGGAAGGCTTAAGGAAGGCTTGGAAAAGGCTTGGAGGAAAGCTTGGATTAAGCTCGGCGCCCCGACGGGGCTGGCCCGCGGCGGGGCGAGGCCGAGGCGGGGAGCGGCCGAGGCGGGGGGAGCGGCGTTTTCCCCAAGGGGAGCCGCTCCCAGGGCCTTAGGCGCGCGCGAGCGCCAATTTACGGGCCCGCGCGAAGCCCGGCAGCGACCGCTCGATAGCGCCCTCGTCTAGGCAGAGGCTTAAGCGGAAATAGCCTCTCCGGCCAAAGCCCGCGCCGGGAACCGCCAGGACGAGGCTTTCGCGCAAGAAATCGACAAAAGCGAGATCGTCGGGGATGGGGCTTTGGGGAAAGAGATAAAAAGTCCCTTCGGCGGGAGTAAGCGTATAGCCCAGCGCGCGCAGCTCGCGGCTTAAAAGCGCGGACCTGCGCTCGTAAATCTTCGCTCCCGCCTCAATCTCCAAAAGATCGCATACCGCCAGCTGCGCGAGGGAGGGGGCGCTCACGCTTCCCAACACGCGGTTGGCGAGGGTTAGCGCCGCGCTTAAGCCCGCGCCCTCCAGGCTCTCAAGCCCCGGATGGATGGCCGCGTAGCCCAGGCGCTCCCCGGGGATGGAAAGGTCTTTGGAAAAAGAAGTCGCCATGACGCTATAGGGGTAAGCCGCGAATATCCAGGGCGCTTCCGTCCCCGTAAAGTTGATCTTCCGGTAGGGCTCGTCGGAAATCAGAAAGATGGGTTTTTCCGTTTTCGCGCTCCCCAAGGTTAAGGCTTCCCCGACGGCGCGCAGTTCCGCCGCGGTATAGATGGCCCCCGTGGGGTTGTTGGGGGAATTGACGAGGACCGCCCGGGTCCGGGGCCCCATGGCCGCGAGGAGGGCCTCGGGGTCGGGGCGAAAAGAAGGATCCGTCTCGGCGACCTTCAATATCCCGCCGTGATTATCGACGTAAAAGGCGTACTCCATAAAATAGGGGGCCAAGACGATAACCTCGTCCCCCGGATCCAAGAGACTCTTCAAGATGGCGTTAAGCGCCCCCGCCGCCCCCACGGTCATGACGATATTATCCGGGGTAAAAGAGGGAACGCCCGCGGGAACCTTTTGGCTCAGATACGCCGCCACCTTCTCCCGGACCTCCGGCCAACCGGCGTTGGGCATGTAGCCGTGGAGCCCGGGCCTGTTTTGGGCGAGCAATTCCCGGATCTTCTCATGGAAGGCGGGAGGAGGAGGCGGATCGGGGTTTCCCAGGGAATAGTCAAAGACCTTTTCCGCCCCATGTTTCGCCTTAAGCTCCCGGCCCACCTCAAACATCTTCCGGACCATGGAGCCATTCGCCAGAGCCTCGGCTATTTTACGACTGATAAGCGCCATTTTTTCCTCCCGCTTCCGCCTCGCCCCAAGCGGACTTGAGCGGATCCAAGTTGATGGGTGAACGTGTTTTTTAACCTAATTTTTTTAAATGTAATATATTGTTTTCGTCTTTTAGCGTAGAAGACGAAAATAGGTCGCGCGTAGGTTTAGTTGACACGCATCTGGCAATCCTTTATTCAATTCCCATTTCAGATACTGTCTGAAGGAGAGGATTCAGGCAAGGATATCTTGGCGTCCTATATTGTTTTTTTCTGTTATCTAAGCGCATTATGTGGATCCTTTAGCAAAAAAGAGTAATTCATTGGTGAAATATAAAACTTGGGCAATTAACTAGTGGTATGAATTGGTAAGGGATTATCAATAAACGGAATCTTAAAAATTACCTTGTTTTTAAAAACTTAATTTCTCGCGAAACACGTTATATCAAACAACAAATTGTAAAATTTATTTAATTTATTAAATTTTAAAACTCTATAATTAAAAAAATAAATAATGTTAAAATATTTTATAGTCGTGTTAGATACGTATTTCAGGCGTCATCTGATAAATTTGGCCATCAATGGTTTTGCCATTAGCTTTTTTGCTACGCTTAATTCCGTCTGAACCCCACATACCCCATTGTTTAAAAAAAAATGGGATATTTTGATCTTTTGTTTGTTCCAACAAAGAAAGTACCCATTCTGGCCGCGTAAAACGAGCGCGCGTCCCTGTTTCGCCTCCAACGATAACCCAATCTATATTAGTTAAATCTAGCGTTCCAAGATCGCCTATTAATGGCTCACATGATATAAAACGAATGGAAGATCGCAATTCTCTTAAAATATCTATTCGCGGCGTCGCTTCAATATCTTCAACAGTAACCCCAAGCCACACATTAAAAGGCGCTACTCTAGTATTAAAATATTTAAACATTCGATCAGGGCGTTTAGTTAATATTTGATAACGATGCTGTTTAGTTTTATTTATTGTTTCCATAATTTCATCAATAAATTTAAATGGCACATCCTCATGAAATAGATCTGACATTGAACATATAAAAATAGTACTTGATTTTGTCCATTTTAATGGTTCTTGAAGAGTGTCAGGATGTAGAGTTAAGTTAAATCCATTAGAGTATTTTTGGCTCCCCATAGCTTGAAGACGATACGCCATTTTTTGCGCGTAGCAGTTAACGCAACCAGATGAAATTTTTGCGCACCCTGTCACGGGATTCCACGTTTTATCAGACCATTCTATTTTAGTATAACTCATATTACGCCCTTAAAAGTGATTTACGTAACATCTGAAAAAGAATTTCCCCTTGGTTTTTGACCTGTTTTTTTTACTTACCGTTACAATTATACCATTACAATTCAAATTTGACAATACATCTTTGTAATTTTTTTAACAAATGGTCTATCTACGCTATGTTCCTCATATAATTTTGAAAAATCAATTTTCATTCTGTATTTGTATTCAAAATCGGACGCGACCGCCAACTAATGATTTCCCAGGAGACTCCGCTCCCAGGGGCCTAAGGCGCGCTCTAACGCCAATTTCTGGCCCCGCTCAGCACGCCAAAGAGCGCTCAACAGCGCGCTCGTCCAAGCGGAGGCTTAAGCGGAAATTACCGCTCCGGCCAAAGCCCGCGCCGGGTACCGCCAGGACAAGTCTTTCGCGCGAGAGAGCGACAAAAGCGAGATCGTCGGGGATGGGGCTTTGGGGAAAGAGATAAAAAGCCCCTTCGGCGGGAGTAAGCGTATAACCCAGCGCGCGCGATTCGCGGCTTAAAAGCGCGAACCCGCGCTCGTAAACCAGCGCGCCCGCCTCAATCCCCAAAAGCTCGCCTACCGCCAGCCGCGCGAGGGAGAGAGAGCGCGCGCTTCCCAACGCGCGGTTGGCGAGGGCTAGCGCCGCGCTTAAGCCCGCGCCCTCCAGACTCTCAAGGCGCGGATGGACGACCGCGTAGCCCCGCCGCTCTCCAGGGATGGAAAGGTATTTGGAAAAAGAAGTCGCCATGACGCTATTGGGGTTCGCGGCCCATCCGTCATTCGCCTCGTGTCGCGCGCCACAAGCGAGCCACGCGCCGCCTTCCGCGCCTCTAAGAAACTCCCAGCGCCAAGCGCGACCCTCTCCCTTGGGGGACAGCCGCCCTTCCCTTGGGGGCCTTCCTTCCAGCTCGCGGCGCGCGCCGGAAGCGTCAGGAACGCCCGCGGGACCGCGCGGGACGGGATAAGGGCGAGCAAAACCGATCTTGGGCCGATCTTGGGATCTTGGGGCGAGCTAAGACCGGCAAGGGACGAGTTAAGGGCGACCAAAGGACGGCAATGGCGGCGGCCTAAGGGGAGGGCTAAGAGGGAAGCTGAAAGAGAACTTTCGACGCGCTGAAGGACGCTCCCTTGATAAGCGGGCTGGGGCCGGCCGCAAAGCGGCCTTTAGGGCGCTTAAAAGGGCCCTTAAGACCCGCGCGCGCCCCTATACCGAGCGTACTTCCTGACGGGCGAAGGCCAAGTACGAGAGGAGAAAAATCCCTAGGGAAAAGCAAATCAGCAATAAAACGTCGGGAATCACGAGGATGACCGATTGCCCGAAGGCGATCCCTCCCTGGAAGCGGTTGAGGAGATAGCGGTCCACCCGGGACATCATGGCGTAGCGTAGATTCTGGTCGCTCCCCCGGTGGGTGGGATCCAGAAGGGAGGCCGCGGCCTGGGTGAAAAGGCCAGTGGGGGAAGCCATGGTCAAGGCCTTGTGGACCTTGGAATAGGTCTCCATTTCCGCGACGGTGGGCCTTTGGGGATCGTTAAAGGGGCTAACGGCCTGGGCCAGGGATTGGCCCAGGACGGGCACGAAAAAGACCACGAATATCCACAGGGCCGCCGCGGCCATGGCCGAGGTGGCGACGGACCTAAAGATAATGGAAAGGAGTATGGAGAGACCCAGCCAAAAGCCCAAATAAATTACGCCCAAGGCCCAAAAGAGAATCAGGCGCCAAACCTCGTCCGCCGTGGGCACGACGCCCACCCCCAAGATGCCCAAGCCCCCGATCAGAAGGAGGAGAGCCGTCAGCATCAGGCTTAAGGTCAAAAGGCCAGCCAGGTATTTGCCTAAAATAACCTCGTCGCGGTAGATAGGCTGGGAGAGGATCTTGGACAGCGTCCCCTGGTTGCGTTCCCGGTTGATGGCGTCAAAGCCCAAAACCAGGCTCACCAAAGGCCCGAAAAGGGCCAGAAAGACGGCTAGGGAGAAAAAGGCCGCCGGAGCGGTAAAGAGCAGGAGAAAGGTCCGCCCCGCCAAATAGGCGTTGCCGCCCTCGGCCAAAACGTCCCGAATCCCCTGGCCCGCCAGGTGGGTGAGCAAAAAGCTGATCATGAAGATCAGGGACATGATGATTAAAAAGCGGATGGACCCGAAATGATCGGCCAGCTCTTTCTTGATGATGGCTTTCAAACGGAGACCTCCTCGATTCTGGCGCCCTGGAAATAATGTTTGTAGATAGCCTCCAGATCCTCGGGGACCTGGGCCTCCTCCGCGAGGCTCTTGATGGAGCCCTGAGCCAAAAGCACCCCCTTTTGGAGGATCCCGACCCGCGTGGCCACCCGCGCGACAAGGTGCAGAAGGTGGGAGGACAGAATTACGGTCAGCCCCCTTTCCACGGGAAGGCGGGTAATGAGGTCCAACATGGTGTTGATGCCCTCGGGATCCAAGCCCAGGGTGGGCTCGTCCAAAAAGATAACCTTGGGATCTTTGACCAGGACTTCGGCCAAACCTAGGCGCTGGCGCATGCCCCGGGAGAACTCGCCCACGGGTTTGTCCGCGGCGGCTTTGAGGCCCACGAGTTCTAGCACCTCGTCCACCTTCCGCGCGAACCCCGGCGGGAGCTTATTAAGCTCGGCCACGAAAGAGAGATTTTCCCGGGCCGTCAGATCCCCGTAAAAACCCATGTTTTCCGCCAAATAACCCACTTGGGATTTGACCTTTAAAGGCTCCTGGACGGGATCCACGCCCAAGACCCTGGCCTCCCCCGCGCTGGGGACCGACAGTCCCAGGAGCATCAAGAGGGTCGTGGTCTTGCCCGCCCCGTTGGGCCCCAAAAACCCAAAGATCTCTCCTGGGTAGATGGCGAGGTTGAGCTTGTCCACCACGGTTTCCCGCCCGTAGCGCCGGGTCAGCTCGCGGGTCTCTATTACGGGCGCGACCTCTGTCGCAGCTTCGGCTAATGTCATTTTTTTCTAGCAATCCTTCGCGTTTTAGGGAACTCGCCGCGCGCGGGCGCTTAACGCCATCGCGAATTCTTCTTTAAAAAAGAGCTTTCGCGCGCCAATCCCCCCGCCCTCAATATCTGGAAATTATAGAGAAGAGCCCTTAAATTCAAGGAACTTGGAGCTATTTTACGTCGCCTCGCCATCTTTGTCCATATGAGGGCTCGCTTCGGCTCGCTTCCCTCGCCATTGGCCTTTTTGAGGAAATAGACCCGCCGCGCGCCGCTGGGGCCTTGGGGTTCCCCAACTCTCCTGGGGCGGGACGGAGTTGGCAAGGATCGGCTATCCCCTCCCCCCATCCCGCCCCCGCCCCGACTCGCGCGCGCCGCGCTTTGACCTTCTCTCCCCCTCTTTTAAAACTCGCGCTCTCTTGGTCGCTCCCGCGCGGCGCTTGGCCTCGCTTTTTCCCCATAATTTGGGGGAAAGAAAATTTGCGCAAAAAAGAGGACGCGGGGAGCGAAGGAGGAATGAAGGAAGAGAGCGAGAGAGCGGGCGAAGGAGGAATGGAGGAAGTGGGCGAGCGAGGAGGCGAAAGGAGGAAAAATCGAGGAGGAGAGCGAAAGAGAGGGGACGAAAGAGGGAGGGAGAAAAAAAGCCGCGCGGCGGCAAACTTAAGGCTCTGAGGCCAAGAAGCGCGGTTAGACTCCCAGGTAAGGCGCGCGCTGGAAATAAGCCCCAGCGCGCGGAGGCCCATGGAAGGCCGCGTCGCCGCGGGTGGGAATTTTCGGCGTTTCGCCGTAAAATTGAGGCGAAAGCAAAAAAAAACCGTGACTTGGGCGGGTCACGGTTTTTATAAAGCTAGGAAACAAGGAGAAACGTTAGCTTACGTTGGGCTGGGGTATGTCCCGAACCTCGCTGACTGAACAAGCAAGAGCCGGGCCAACCTCGACGGCTGACCCAAATATAAGGCCTATCCTAGATTTCCGGGTATACGCCCCTTTTGGGGAACGGGCTTGTTCAAAAATTGTTGTTCAAAAATTTGAACAAATCCGTTCAAAAATTTGAACAGATGAAAATTTTTGAACGGATTTCCCCGCGCGAGGCGAAAAGCTACCCTCCGCGCGCGCCACAAAGGCGTTTTATCCTCGAAAAGGGCCTCATAGTCTTATTTAGGGGGTCTATCGTCCCCAAAATGGCCTTCATAGCCCCCAAAAAGGACTTTATACTCTTTTTTCGCCGAAATTGCCCCTAAGGCTTCAGGCGCCCCGAGCCATCGGCCCGCGCCCGCCCGCGCCCGGGTTTACCGCGCGCCTTTCGCGAAAACGACGCGAGAAAGGCCTTCGCCGTGGCAAAGGACGCTCAGGAGGCGTAAAATAAGCGCCTTGGCGCGTCTTTCCCCGCGCTTCGCTTTCCCTCAAAGCCTAATTATCCCCCTCCCGCCCTCCCCGGGGAAAAGCCTTGGGCGCTTTTCCCCCTCTAGGGCGCTTTCGTCCTTTCCCGCGCTTTTTCCCGCGCGGTCCCGGAGGGGACGCGCGCTAACCGCGCGCCGGACTCACAAAAGCTTCCGCCGCTATTTAAGATCCCCCAGTGACCTTTTGGGGATCTTCTTGAGGATCCTTTTAAGGGATCCCGCTGGGTGACCCCTCCTTTGGACCCTTCTTCCCCATCGACTCCCCCTCTATTAGAAATCGCCAATCTCTCCGTGGCCTTTAGCCAGGGACGGCATCTTCCCATTAGAGACCTCTCCCTCGCCTTAAAGGCCGGGGAGGTGGCGGGACTGGTGGGGGAGAGCGGCTCCGGGAAATCGCTGACGGCTTTCAGCCTCATGGGGCTTTTGCCCCACGGGGCTAAAATTCGCGGCGGAAAAATCTCTTTCGAGGGGCTAAACCTCTTGGCTTTAGACCCCCAAAAGCGCCGCTCCCTTTGCGGAAGCGCCATGGGCATGATCTTCCAAGAACCCCTCTCCGCCCTCAATCCCGTGATAACCATCGGGGAGCAGGTCGCGGAGATCTTTCGCTATAAGGCCGGCAAAACACGCCAGGAAGCCAAGGAACTCTCTTTGAGCCTCCTTTCCCAGGTGGGACTCCCCAACCCCAAGGCCGCGTTTAAAAGCTATCCGCACCGTTTTTCGGGGGGAATGCGCCAAAGGGTGGTGATCGCCATGGCCCTCGCCTTAAACCCCGCTTTGGTGGTGGCCGACGAGCCCACCACCGCCCTGGATCCCACCATCGCCCTCCAAATCATTAACCTTTTGCGCGACCTTACCGCCGCCAGAAACTCCGGGGTCCTTTTTATCACCCACAACCTAAGGATCCTCGAGGGCTTCGCCCGCAAAGTTTTCGTGATGTACGCGGGGCTCATCTTGGAGGAAACGGAGCGGGGCCTCAAATCCCCCGTCCATCCCTACACCCAAGGGTTGGTGCGCGCCCTTCCCCCCAATCCTTCCGAACGAAGCGGTCGCGCTTTAATCCCCATCCCCGGCGGGGCCCCGGGACCCTCCGACGATTTGCCCGGATGCCCCTTCGCCCCGCGCTGCCCGGAGAGGGAAGAGCGCTGCGCGCTCTCCCTCCCGCCCTTAAAGACCCTCAGGGAAGGCCTTAAGGTCCGCTGCTTTCGGAGGGAGACGTGCTAGAGGCGCGAAACGTTTTTAAGACCTTCCGCCCTTCCCTGGGAATCGCGGGGGAGATCCGCAAGCTTTTCGGCCGCGCTCCCCAGGGCGGGACCCAGGCGGTGCGGGGAGTCAGCCTCCAAGTCTTTCCCAGGGAGATCCTGGGTATCGTGGGGGAAAGCGGGTCCGGGAAATCCACTTTGGGAAGACTCTTCAGCTCCCTTTTGCTTCCAGAGCGAGGCGAGGTTCTCTTTGAGGGGAAAAATCTCCAAGAGCTTACGAAAGCGGAAAAACTCCTCTTCCGCCGCAAGGTCCAATTTATGTTCCAGGACCCGGCCTCCTCCTTAAACCCCAGGCTCACCGCGGGCCGGACCCTCGCCGAGGGGCTCGTTATCCATAAAATCGGAAACCGCGCCTCCCGCCAAAAACGGGTCCTGGAGCTTTTAGGGGAAGTGGGCTTGGATCCCTCTTTCGCCCGCCGCTATCCCCATCAGTTTTCCGGAGGCCAAAGGCAGAGACTGTCTTTGGCCCGGGCTTTAAGCTTAAATCCGGAGATTTTAATCGCCGACGAGCCCGCCTCGGCCTTGGACGTTTCCGTCCAAGCCCAGATCGTGAACCTTCTTTTGGAAGAACAAAAGGTCCGGGGACTCGCCTTGGTGATTATCAGCCACGACTTGGCCCTCGTTTCCTTAATAGCCACCCGGGTCGCCATCATGTACGGGGGACTCTTAATGGAGCTCATCCCCCAGGACCTCTTGGGCCATATCAATCACCACCCCTACGTGAAAGCCCTCTGGGCCTCCGCGGAGAGTTCCCTCGCGAAAGAACAAAACCTCATCCTCGAAGGGGAGCCTCCAGATCCCGAAAACCCGCCCCCCGGCTGCCCCTTCGCCCCGCGCTGCCCGGAGGCCCAGCTCATTTGCCAAGAGTCCTCGCCGCCCTTTAAGGAAGATATCCCCGGACACTCCGTCGCCTGCTTTTCCCGCGGGGAAAGCGCCCCCGCCCCACCCGAGGCCTCTCCCCAACCCCTTACATTGGGCAACCAATCGCGATGACGGCCCGCGAGTTCGGAGGCAAAACGGCGTTTGATTGGCCTGAAGCCTAAGCCTGAAATTCTCGCGCAGCCCGCGCGAGAATTGGCCAGCCGCCGGCCTTGCCGACACCTTTCCCTTCCAGTTATCAGCTACGATCTAAAGAAGAGGATCGCTGAACGCCGGGCGTATCAGTCAACTCCCGAGTTCAAAAAGGGATCCCGGCCCAGAAGCGCCATTGAAGGCACGAACAGCCGCCTGAATCGTCAGTTCGGAATGGGCAGGCTCAGGGTCAGGGGGACGAAGGCGGCCAGATTCGCGGTCATGCTTAAACTCCTGGGGCTGAATATTATTAGGACGACAGCCATTATCAGGAAAAGAACGTCCCCAAAAGGGTAAAAATATGTGAATAGGAGCATATTTTGACATGATTTGGACTTAAAAAGGGTTGTTTAGATATCAAATCGAACTAATTATTGAGATATAATCTCAATAATTTCGAAACAATGGAAATTTTTCTTTGCCCCGGCCATCTCCTTCAGTGGGGAACCATCCTCTTACCGTGACTTTCTACACTTCCATCAACTATATGCAGTGGGTTCGGATATAGCAATTTTCCCACTAACTCTACTCAAATAAAGGTTGATTGCTTTTTCCGCAAATTTTTAGGACATTTGCGAAAAATTAATTCCATTACGACTCTAATATCGAGTAAATAAATATCTTTATATTAATTTATTGATATTTGTCTTAATAATTGTCTTAATAATATATTCAACTTGAATTGCAAACGGCCATTTTTTGGTCCCATGCCGCTAAATTTACTAATTTGTAAATTCCTGTTGACTTACTCAGGTTGATGTTTTACAATCAAAGAAAATTAAGTTTAAAATAGTTTTTTTCAAAATCTTAGCCCAAACAAATCATTTTTTATAAGGTTTATTTAAAATAGGTATTTTTGATAATTGTATCCAGTTCGGTAACCGAACTTGATTTTTCCTTTCACAGTTTTAAGTCCACCCTATTCTCTATAACTTTTTTGATCCGGTAACCGATTGGTCAACAGTTTTTATATGCCTAATTTAATACCTCAAGAAAAGAAAAATTCAACATCACTTTGGCAACGAATACGACTTTGCCAGACAAGTCTAAGTTTATTCTGTTCGAAAACTCAGGATATTAATCAGCAAAAGAATGAAATTTAATAATCATCAACAAGTCAAATCTAAAAATCGCGTTGTAGCTCATGGTGAAGTGCTAACTGCCGAGCGCGAAGTTAATGCTATGCTCGATCTCGTTAAAGATGAAACTTATCGCATTGATAGCCGTTTTCTCGAGCCCGCATGCGGCAATGGAAATTTTTTAGCAGAAGTACTTAATCGCAAACTGAAAATAGTAAAAAAACGTTATATCAATAGTCTTTTTGAATACGAAAAGTATTTATTGCTTGCAATTACAAGCATTTACGGGGTTGACATATTAGCTGACAATGTTGCGGATTGCATTTATCGGTTATTTGATATTTTCGATGCAGAATATTCTACCAATTTTCGGGGTCAAACCAATGAAGGATACAGACAAGCCATACACCATATTCTTAGACACAATATCCTTTGTGGCGATGCTTTAACAATGAAGACACAAGATGGCAATCCAATTATCTTTTCTGAATGGTCATTTGTTACAGGTGACTTGGTAAAACGCAGAGATTTCCGTTTCGATGAACTGCTTCAAGGTCACCGAGAGCAAAGAAATTTGTTTATGCAGAGTTGGGAATACGATGACGAAATAAAAGCATTTATTCCACTGCCCATACGTGAATTTCCACCTGTACCATATACTGAGGTACAAAATTATGATTGAGAGAAATTTACGTCAAAATAATTACAATCCTGATGTCCTCTCTTGTTTAGCAAATCTTTCAAGTGATGAAGTTTTTACGCCGCCTGAAATTGCGAACAAAATGCTTGATATTCTCCCTCAGAATATATTTAAAAATAAAACTGTTACTTTTTTAGATCCAGCCTGTAAATCTGGCGTATTCTTACGTGAAGCCGCTAAACGTTTACTAGTTGGACTTGAAGATGAAATTCCTATTCTGCAAAATCGAATTGATCATATATTTCAAAAACAACTATTTGGGCTATCGATAACTGAATTGACATCCCTATTAGCACGTCGGAGCTTATATTGTTCAAAATATCCAAATAGCGCTTACTCAATTACAAATTTTGACAATGCTGAAGGAAATATCCGCTATAAACAAATTAATCATACGTGGAAAAACGATAAATGTGCTTTATGTGGGGCGAGCAAATCAGTGTTTAACCATGAAAATACTCTCGAATCTCATGCTTATGAGTTTATCCACGCGACAAAACCAGAAGAGATTTTTAAGATGAAATTTGACGTTATAATTGGAAATCCACCCTATCAGTTAAATGATGGTGGCAATGGTCGAAGCGCAACTCCTATTTACCATAAATTTGTTGAGCAGTCACTCAAATTTAATCCTCGTTTTATTACAATGATTATTCCGTCTCGCTGGTTTGCGGGCGGTAAGGGCTTAGACAAATTTAGAGAAATGATGTTGAATGATACTCATTTCAAAAAAATTTTTGATTTTGAAAACGCTTCTGAATGCTTCCCAGGCGTAGATATCGCAGGAGGGATTTGCTATTTTTTATGGGACAGGGAATATGCGGGAGATTGCAAAGTCTCTAACATTTCAAAAGAAAATATTTTTACTTCTTTACGTTCATTAAACGAATTTGATATTTTTGTACGGAATGGACGCTCTGTTCCCATAATACAGAAGGTATTAAGATTTAAAGAGCCTCTAATGAAAGATCAGGTATCTAGTAGGAAACCTTTTGGGTTACCGACTAACACTCGGCCAAATAATAGTGGGGATTTGATTTTGCGTTGGCAAGGCGGAGACGGATTTTTTCATCGGAGCAAAATATCTGTTGGTCTTGACATGATCGACAAATACAAGGTAATTTGCGCAAAAACTGCTTATGATCATGCTGGTAATCCTGGAAAAGATGGAAAGCGGAAAATTTTTTCAAATATTAATATACTTCCACCTGGTTCAATCTGTACGGAAACATATTTAGTAGCTGGAAGTTTTGACAGTGAAGTCGAAGCTCAAAATTTACGGCAATACTTGATGACATATTTTGTAAGATTTCTAATAATACCTTTTCTTATTTCCCAAGATATCACTAAAGACCGATTTGCTTTTGTTCCAGTTCAAGATTTTTCACAAGACTGGACAGATAAAAAATTGTATGCAAAATACAACATTTCTATTGACGAAATTGCCTATATTGAAAGTTTACTTCGACCAATGGAGATCGATGATGATATCTGTTAATAGAGATTTATTTCCCGTACGTCCAAAATCAAACCCGATGATATACGCTTATGAAGACAAGAATCCAGAATATCTTGGATTGCTTAAAGTGGGTTATACTACTGTTGATGTTGAAAAGCGTGTCGCTGAACAGTATCCAATTAAACGACCAGGTGGAAAAAAACCATACAATATTGTCTTTTCTGAACCAGCCATGTTTCCTGATGGTAGTTCTTTTACAGACCATAACGTTCACCGCATTCTCCAACTCAAGGGATTTATAAAAGATGGAGAATGGTTTAAATGCGGTGTTGAAGATGTAAGGGCCGCATGGATAGCGGTCAAGAATCGAGCGGATAACATTGAAAACCGAACTCATGACTTTGGATTGCGTCCTGAGCAGGAAGAAGCCGTTATTAAAACCATTCAATATTTCCAGTCTAAATCAGAGAACAACTCGCCTAGATCATCAAAATTTCTTTGGAACGCAAAAATGCGTTTCGGCAAGACTTTTGCGGCATATCAGCTTGCTAAACGCATGGACCTCACAAAAATTTTAATTTTAACTTTCAAACCAGCCGTACAGAGCGCTTGGGAGGACGATTTACTGACTCATGTTGATTTCGCAGGATGGCAATTCATCAGCCCAAACTCGTCGTTAATTCATGAAAATGCTGATTTGTCACGCCCGATTGTTTGCTTTGGTTCATTTCAAGATTATCTCGGAACGAATGAATATAAAGGTATAAAAGCAAAAAATGAATGGGTTCATGCTACTAATTGGGATTTAGTAATTTTCGATGAATACCATTTCGGGGCTTGGCGTGAAAACGTAAAAAAATTATTTGAAATCGAAGACGAAGATATCTACGACAGCCTCGATATTGAAAAATATAAAAAAGACGAGGCTGGTAACGCCTTCAATGAAACATTTTTGCCTATTACTACTTCACGGTATTTATACTTGTCTGGTACTCCTTTCAAAGCTTTAAACTCAGGTGAATTCATTGAAGATCAGGTATATAATTGGACATATTCCGATGAACAGAGAGCTAAAAAAAATTGGAATGATCCACCAGAGAATCCATATTTAGCTCTTCCTCGTATGGTTTTGATGACCTATAGAATCCCTGAACAGATCAGAAAAATTGCCACGCAAGGAATGTTTAATGAATTTGATTTGAACGTCTTCTTCTCAGCTACTGGAATTGCCGATGAAGCAAAATTTGTGTATGAAGAAGAAGTACAAAAATGGTTAAATCTCATTCGTGGTTCATATATTGAAACTGCCACAAGCGATCTAATTCTTGGTGCTAAAAAGCCCGAAATGCCCTTTTCAAATAAAAGGTTATTAAATATTATCACACATACACTTTGGTTTTTACCTAATGTTTCCTCATGCTTTGCGATGCGAAATTTATTAAATCATCGTTCTAATAGTTTCTTCGATGACTATGCAGTCAATGTCTGCGCTGGAAACAGCGCT
This sequence comes from Deltaproteobacteria bacterium, assembly GCA_031265205.1. Taxonomy (GTDB): domain Bacteria; phylum Desulfobacterota; class Desulfarculia; order Adiutricales; family Adiutricaceae; genus JAISCZ01. The sequence continues at coordinate 13,342 of JAISCZ010000150.1, read as the reverse complement.
GGAATTGGTGTAGATGCTTTAAAGCCTGTGCTTAAATCTATGGAAAATCCTCTTAAAACGAAGTCTATTACTTTATCATGCGGAAAATTAACTACTGGAGTGACTGTAAGGCCTTGGACAGGTATCTTCATGTTACGAAATCTGTCATCTCCAGAAACATACTTTCAGGCAGCCTTCAGAGTCCAGAGTCCTTGGGAAGTAGATATTGAAGGTGGTAAACGTCAAATTATGAAACATGAGTGCTATGTATTTGATTTTGCGCTTGATCGTGCCTTAAAACTGATAGCAGATTATAGCTGCCGACTCAATGTAAGTGAAAGGAATCCGGAAAGAAAAGTTGAAGATTTTATTAATTTTTTACCTGTAATCGCTTATGACGGTAGCACTATGAAACGAATTAGTGCTAGCGATATTCTTGATATTGCTGTATCAGGTACATCAGCCACCCTGTTAGCCAGACGTTGGGAAAGCGCTCTTCTTGTCAATGTGGATAATGAAACTCTTGCCCGGCTGTTGGCCAATGAAGATGCTATGCGAGCTTTAATGAATATTGAAGGGTTTCGTTCTCTAAATAAAGACATCCAAACGATTATCAATCTTACTGACAATGTCAAAAACACTAAAAAAAATGGTCAAGAGTTAACATCAAAAGACAGGAAAAAACTTTCTGATGAAGAAAAAGAGTTCAAAGCTAAGAGAAAACAAATTCAAGAAAAACTTATTAAATTTGCTACACGTATCCCAATATTTATGTACTTGTCTGAATATAGGGAATGTTGTCTTAAAGATGTAATAACTCAGCTTGAGCCAACTCTTTTTAAAAAAGTTACTGGCTTGAATGTCAAAGATTTTAACTTACTCGTTTCTCTTGGTGTTTTCAATGGACCATTAATGAATGACGCAGTTTATAAATTTAAACGTTATGAAGATTCAAGCCTCAATTATACTGGTATTGATAAGCACGAGGGTGAAAATATTGGGGGCTTTGATACTGTCATTACGTCTGACGATTACAAGATTCTTTTTGCTAGCCAACAAGCCTCAATAGAAATTAAAGAAAAGAATAATCCGTAAATTTCATTTATATTTCGGACTATATCTTAATATTATATTCTCTGAAGACTGGTGCTGTCTCCCAGGATGGTCACCTGCGCAAAGAAAGAGTATTTTATGCAAGTGAGGGAAACTCGCCCCACCCCTAAAATTGGCAGATATCCAATTTTTCTATGCCCTGCTCATCTCCTTCAGTGGGGAGCCATCCTCTTGCCGGGACTTTTTACACTTCCATCTTAAGATGAAAATTTTCGCGCAGCCCGCGCAAGAATTGGCCGATTTGCAGTCCCTTACCGCCACCCAAGCCACCATTACCGCCGGAAAGGGCTGATTTGATCAGGCTTCTAGCCAAGAAACGGTAACATCCCGCGAATTCGGCGGCAAAGCGACTTCAACATGGCCTGAGACCTGAGCCAGAAATTCTTGCGCAGCCCGCGCAAGAATTGGCCGATTTGCCGCCCCTTGCCGCCACCCAAGCCACCATTACCGCCGGAAGGGGTGACTTGATCAGGGTTCTAGCCATGAAACGACTTTTACCGCTCCGCTCGCGGGATTATCCGCGCCAAAGACAAGGCCGCGCGGGGGGGCGCTTTCCCGAGAGCCTTCCACTTGGCGGTCGCTCTTAATGGCCAATCGTCTTTTCCGCGACGCGTCCACGGTAAAAGCGCTCAAGGCTCTAATAGTCTTCCAAATCGTCGGTCATTTTGCGGAAGGCGGGTGGATCTATCCGGGCGCCGTTTAAATAAACGCCGTAATGGAGGTGAGCCCCGGTAACCCTGCCCGTTTGCCCCACGAGGCCAATCGGGCCTTCCCCTTTCTCCAATACCTGGCCCTCGGAAACAAGGATCTTCGAGAGATGGAAATACATGGAAATAAGCCCCTGTCCGTGGTCAATATAGATGGAATTGCCCGCGAAAAAGTGATCCCCCGCGAGAATAACCCTTCCCGCCGCCGGGGCTTGGACCGGGGCTCCCGCTGGGGCCCGGTAATCGGCCCCGGCGTGGGGCCGCGGGTTTAAAATCCCGTTCATGCGGGTTTGGCGGCCAAAGGAGCTGTTGATGGCGGCTTTGACGGGCTCCAGAAATGGCCCGCGCCAAAGCTTGATAGGGCTTACCGTGGCCAAAGCCGCGTCGGTCAGCGCCTTTTCCTTGGCGGCCCTGTCTAGATCGGCGGCTGAAAGATCCACCTGACTCTGGGGGACGCTGATGTTTCTGGTCCCATAATCCTTGTCCTGAACCCTTAAAGTCTGGCTCAACTGGAAGGGTTGGCCTCTCCCGTCAATATAATTGACGATTAAGGGGTAGAGGCCTGGCTCCAACATAATATCCGCCCCAAAAAGGCCTGTGAGGCCTTTCCTCGTCGCGAAGAAAAAGATGGGTTTGCCGTCAAAGACGCCAGCGGGCTCATGGATTAAATCCAGATCGCTTAAAATAACCCTTCCCGGGCCCCCTCTATCCACGGGAGAGGGGATAATGGACATCCGCGGATCCAGTGCCGTTTCCCCCGTCCGCGCGGGCCCGGCGCCGCGGGCCCAGGCGGAATTTCCAGCGGGGAAAAGGAGAAAGAACGCCGCGGTCAAAAGACTCACAAAAAGAACTCTAGGCATGATTTTTATCTGGGGGTTGTCTGGGGGGTCGAAGAAAAAACCGAAAAGATTAGCGCCGAACTGGATTAAAGCCGCGGGTCGAGGCCAAACAAAAGCCCGCCGGAGGGTAAACCGGGGCGGACAAGGTCAGCCTGAGGTTGGGGGAAATAGGGTGGTTTGAAGCGTGGGTATCGTTTGAAGGGGACCTTGGAGCGGGAGCGCGTTAGGCTTACGCGCCTCGTGGCATGGCGAGGGACGCCGTGACCTGTTTGGGGACAGCGTGTCTTAGAGAGGGACGGCGCGCGCCCTGGCTGGAGACTTGGAGACTGCGTGGCTTGACTGAGGACGGAGTAGCCTGGCCGGAGACAGCGCGCCTTGGCTGAGGACGGCGCGCCATGACTGGAGACGGCGTGACCTGGCTGAGGGCGGCGCGCCATGACTGGAGACGGCGTGACCTGGCTGAGGGCGGGGGGATCTAGATGAAGACGACGGTTCTCGCTCCCTTTCAAATAAGCGCGCGCCCGCGACATCTTAAGCCCCGACCAAGGCCATGGGAGCGTTAGAGGTTCGGGTATTACGTCATAAAAAAACTAATAAGAAGAAATTTTGACGAAAATAAGCTTTTTCTAAAATTTTACAAACACGAAATTTCAGCCGTCACGCTAAACTCTTTCTTTATTTCCGTCGCTTTCGGGGAAAAATGAGGCTAATCCTGACGCGATCGCGCGGGGGATTCTTTGATAAAGAGGAGGTGATATTCCTCCGCGCTCAAATGTTTCTTTAAAGTGGAGCCCAGAAGTTTAAAAAAAGCCTCCAGCTCTTCAGGGCTTAAGCGGGGGAGGAGCTTTTCCATGAGTTCGTCCGAGGAGAACTTCTGGAGATAGACCTGCAAGGTGGCCAGGTCTGTTTCCCGATCAAATCCCTCGGCCAAGAGACCGGGATAGGTTTCGACAAAATCGTGGGTATGCTGAGGCGGCATGGCTATTTTCTATTTATTCCACCAGCCGTTCTTTTTTGACGGGTTCGCGGCGCTCTTGCGGGCGCTTCCGGGGGCCGCCGGCTTGGCTACGGCGCAGGCGCCGCCCTTGGCGGCGGGATTTAAGATGTTACACAGCTTCGGCTTGAGTTGGCCGTATTTCTTCTCGCCCTGCTCCACGAAGAGCCAATTGGAGCCCTCAAGCTCCTCCACGGCGAATTTCTCCCTGATGCCCGTGAGCAAAAAGGAATCGTCCAAGAGGACCATCTCCACGTGGGTATCCCCTATTTTGAGAGTAGCCCAGAAATTGCGGTATTCGGCGTGCTTGGCGGTGCTTCCGGTGCCAATGGTGCTTTTTTTCGTTTGCAGGTAAATGCCTTCCCGCAACGTCGCTTTTTCGTCAGCCATGCCTTTCCTCCCCATAACGACAGTCGATACCCAAGGGTTTTGCTAGTGGATACCGAACCTTATCGGAGCCGACTTATCCAAAAAGGTATTGATAACAAGGCCCATCCGAGGGCTTTAGCAAAAGACGGAAGCTTAACGCGACGAGCGCCTTCGCGATTCCGCGCCATAATAAAACGCGGGATTGACGCTCCCCAGGCGACAAAATATTTTGAATAAATAATACCCATAAATGTAAAAGTTACAAAAAAACAATCTATCAGCTAAATTAAAACTAACTGAAAGCAATTCCAGCCAAATGAGACGAAATGAAAAAGAATAACAAACGCGTAATCGGCGGGACGGTCTTGGATCGCGGGCGCTCGTGAGGCTCGCTCCGCCAAACGTGGAAAAGCGCGCGGGCAAAGAAAGGGGATTTGACCTCAACCCAAGGCGCCATTGGCTTCCCAAGCGCTCCCCGGCAAGGGAAAAATGAGCGCGCGCGAGTGAAGCCAACATAGGCGCGGGGCTGGAAAAGGCTTGGGTTTGCCGCCAAGGCGCTCACGCGAGCGCGCGAGAGACCCTAGGCAAGCTCAAGCCTTACGGCTTTTAAATAATCTTAGCACAGGCCCGGCGAGAATTCACCCTCGCGTTAACCTTTGCGCCAACAAGGCTCGCTCTCGCGCGAGTTCGGTTGAAGCCGAGTGAGGCCGAGCGAAATCAAGAATTCTTGGGAAAAAAGCAAATTTTTGCGAAACGTGACGAAAAAGCTGATCGGCGATAATTAGAGGCTTCCCTAATCGGTCGGAGAAAAAATCAAATCTCCGCCCGCGCCAAAGACAAAAAACCCCGGGCTAGAGAGTTTAACGTCCCTAACCCGGGTTTAATTCGCGGGGCCCGACGAGGCGCCCCAAGATTTACGCGCTTTGGAGGGTCTTTTGAAGCGTTCCCAGAAAGGGAAAGACCCGCCGCGGCCTAAGGCTTAAAAGTCGTAGCCGACCCGCACGCCGCCGGAAAGGCCTTTAAAATGGCCAGCGTAGCCTTGTAAGCCAAATTCAACGGAAAGACGGTCGTTACTGTTGGCGTGGCCGATGGCGCCAATCTCAAAAATACCAACCCCGCCAGTCAGCTCGGGATCTTCAAAGATATAATTGTCGGCCGTGGCGCTCGTTTTGTTGTCAAACTCGTGCTCGTAGTACGCGCCGCCATACACGGAGAAATTGGGGGTAACGGCGTGAGTCAATCTTGTCCCGCCCCGGGCGCGGTAAGAATTGGCGTCGTCTAAAAGCACCACTTCGCCAGTGTTGAGAGCGAGATCTTTGCCAACCTGTCTGGCCCAGTAGCCCCTGACGATGAAATCAAGGCTCGTGACATCGGTTAAGGCCGTTTCGTAGCCCAGCCCAAGGTGGGCGGCGTAGTAATTGGTCTCCAGGTCATAGCCCACGTTAACGCCATTGGTCATGTAGTTGTTGGACTGAAAATGGTTTCTCAGCTGGCCTCCCCTGATCGCGCCCTCAATCCGCAAATTATTGTCGAAATGCTGGCGGGCCAAAACGCCCACTCCGGTGTAGCGGATATGGCCATGCCCATCGACTTCCGGGCGGGCGATAGTGGCGAAATCGCCGGTAATGTCGTACGAGGAATAAGAGCCTTCCAGAAAAGCGCCTATCAGGAGGGAGCCAACGGCGTGGGTAGTTTTATTGGAAAAACCGGCCAGCCAGGTGTAACCAGTGATATCAATGTCGCCGTAAGAATCGACCCAAAAACGGGAGACATCAAAGCCCGCGAAGAAGTTCCAAGCGTTTTCTTCGCGAATGGCCAAATCAGCCTGCTGGAAGCTGTGGTCCGCGAGCCAGCCGCCGGTGTGGGCCATATAAGCGAGACCGGCGTTCACTCCCTCCAAGATAATTTTGGTGGTCTTAGCTGGAGCGATATTGAGGAGCCTGGCGACCAGATACTTATTACTCGCGGTGCCGTCAGAAAGCGTCTCCATATCATTTTTATCGATGATGAAATTATAATCCCTAAAAGATCCCGCTCTTACCATATAATGATCATTGGCGGGATCGCCTTCTAGCATATCTTCATCAGTGGACAGTTCGCCAGTATTAATGAGATAATACATATCTCCCGGACTAAGTCCAGGATCGGTGGCGAAATCTTCAATGGTAACCGTGGCGCCTTGAATATTCGCGGCGTTGACTCCAGTTCCCAGAGGCCTCAAATCCAAAAGATACTCATCTTCGTCGTTAAAAGTAGCTTGATCGACGAAAAAATGCATCCTCCCCTGGAAAGTCGCGTAGGGCACGTAAATTCTATCAGGGTTATTTGCGTTGTCTCTACCATGGATATTTAATAGAGCGCCAGGTTCCAAGGTAAAGGCGTGTCCGATAGAAGCGGTTAGAACATTGTCATCGTCATAACCAAGAGATTGAACCATCATTCCAGGTTGGAGAGTAGTCGTGCTTCCCGAGCGCAAATTAATTTCGTTGGGAACCTTATGATACGAAGCAACATAATTTCCAACGCGTAAAATATTTTCGCCTCCCCAAATGAACTCTCCTCCTCCACTGACTTCCATTCCAAAAGTTCTAGGCCTTTCGGGTGTTACTGGAGTGGGATCTCGCTGATCAACTTCAATAGGATCGTCAAGCCGCACGATACCGCCGGATTCGGCGTTGATTATCAGCATAGCGTCTGAAGACGGTGGATCTATTACAGTATCAATAATATTGGTATTGAAATTCATTCCTAAAACATTTCCGAAATAAATTGAATTTGGATTATTCCCGTCCGCGTCATGTTTCATGTTGTCGCTGAAGAGTGTCGTATGGCCATTCGTAGCTCGCAAAATAAGGGTGTTATAGGGAGTATATGGATTCATGTTCTCTATTCCAGTATCAATAGTTACCGTTCCATAGACTTTCGCGGCTGGAGTCGTGCCACTATAGTCACTCGCAATAACAGTCGAAGTGAAATTGTTATTTTGAAAAGTGCTGTCAGTTATCGTCATTGGCAGACCTAAGCCGTACGCGTAAATTATGCCTCCCATGATTTGGCCGCTATTAGCGATAATTGTATTTCCCTCAAACGTGGAATTAACTATTTGCTCAATGCCCGATAGAGTATCCTGTGGCCCGACAACGGCTCCGGTGGTGCCAATAATTCCGCCACCATCAATATAGGTGCCGGCTGTAACCCTCAGTCCAGTAAACGAGCTGTCGCCTATTTCGCCGATATATGACAACCCATTAGCGGAATACGTTCCGATAACGCCTCCACCAAGGATTTGCCGGGCGGTCCCCGTGGCGCCTGTAGTCACTATATCAATATCTCTTAAAACGTTATTATTATAGCTTATTAGCAATACATTATCAATAGCGCCTAACCCCACCAATCCAACTAAGCCGCCACCAGTGATAGAATTCGCGGTTATATCCAAAGAAACAAAATGATTGTCGGCGATTCTATCATAACTGGCGAGGCTACTTAAGGTTTGAGATCCAGTTGAGTGAATTGTCGCGCCAATCACGCCACCGCCAGTTATTCCGCCAGCGACAGTTGTCTCGCTATTCATAAACCAGTTATTGTCTATAAAAGCGATAGAGGCGTTGTCTCCGCCAAATCCAGCCGTCGAAGCGTAAATTCCTAAAACGCCGCCTCCAATAATTTGACCCGCGACCTGTTGGTCAATTTGATCAAAATAATTATTGGCTATATAGGTTATCGTTCCGGAAACCGCTGAAGAGATACCTATTACGCCACCGCCCAGAATATCACCATGCTGGTTAGCGTTAGCATTGCTTGTGGCGGTAGTTTCAATAGAAACTTCAGAAAAAATATTTCCGTCAATAGAAAATATTCTGGAGGCTCCCCTATTGCTACGAATTCCTATAATGGCGCCGCCAATAATATCTCCTCCATCATAAGCAGGATCTGACGATACAATTACGCCGGCTTTAACGTCTATATTATAAAAAACGTTTCCTTCGACGGAAGAAATATATGAGCTAACTACACAATCAAATACGCAAGGCAAGCCTGGAGTGTAGCCCGTGTCTTCGCCATCGTCATTGGTTTGCATGCCAACAATACCGCCGCCACGGATATAGGTTCCGGCTTCAACGGTTAGCCCACCAAAAAAATTGTCTTTTAGCGTATCAATACGCGTGTCAGAATTGGTTAGAGCGTTTAGCCCAATAATGCCGCCACCCCGAAGCGAATACTCCGAAATAACGTTAATCCCACCATCGGCAACATCGGCATCTCCGCTACCAAAAATGTTTCCGATAATATTTCCTATGTACACTGTCGTATTAACATCATTAGTCGTGCTATTATTATTTAATCCTATTATCCCGCCGCCCATCAGAAAATCGCCAGAATCAACGGTGATATTATAAAAAATATTATTGTTAAGGTCGGCGAGCGTGGCGTTACCCGTGCGTCTGTCTGGCGTTGAAACAGCGTCAAGCCCGATTATACCGCCGCCTTCGATATAAAACGATTCGTTCAATCCAGTCGCGATTGTTGTAACGCTTAAATCCCGAAACATATTACCGCTAATTTGGGACGCGGTCACGGAATGATCGCCAAGAACGGGAGTGCCAGTAGAGCGCAAGCCCAAGATACCGCCACCCGCAAAATAGTTGGCTGTAGCCGAATCATTGGTCATCGTAATATGGATAGCGTGGAAATCATTGCCCGTTATATCGCCAAATCCTATCGCGCCCGAGACTCCGTAATTGCTTCCGATAAAAGAGTTTACAACTCCTCCTGGGGTGCCAGTGATCGTGACAGTATAATTTATATCAACATTGCCAATCCTTGTATTGGTTATGCCAAAACCGCTCCCTGTCGCCGCGACGCTAAACCATTTACCCATTTCTAGATTAGCGATAATGTTGGTGCTAGGGACTGTGCGCGTCCCATTTCCTTGAATAAACGAAAGAGTGGTCGAACTCATTCCAGTTACGGAACCAAGCGCGATTGCTTGAAATTGGCTGTCTAAGACCGCGGGAAGATTTCCCGGGGAACTCGGAGAGAGAAGCGCGATAAGTTCATCAGCGGTGGTCGCGATGGTTGATTGAAAATTACTAACCGTTGACCCTCTTACAATTTTATTGGGGGCGGTTACGCTGATATCTGGAAACGTTGTCGGACTCGCCCCAAACGTCACCCCAGGGTAAGAACCAAAGGTTATGTCCCCAGCCCCAGCATTGCCAGCGGCAAGACCCGCTCTAGTATCCGCTGTAATAGGAGAGCCTAAAGCCTGAGGCGCCGCGAGCCAGAGCCCAGCCAAAACTAACAAAACGACCGCGAGGGAGTGGCCGCGTAAAGAAAAAATATCTTTATGCTGACGGGGGTTAATAGCGGACATGGTAAATCCTCCTTCAAACCCATCTTAAAGCTAAGGGGTTTTAAGCTGGGGAAGAACTATTTCTCCACCACGGCGCCCTCCCAAAGGCTGGGGCGCTCGCGCCCCTTTGGTACCAGGCAAAGGCGTAATAGAGTAAACAAAGGCGAAAAACGGAGAGCTGTTCCAGGCCTCGCTTCCTTAAAATCCTAAAATAAGGAAGCGGCTTTCAGGGAACCTATGTCGAAGGGCTCGCCCTTCGAGAAACCGCGAAGTTCGGAAAGATATTGAGAGAATAGGCGATAATTTTGAAAACTGAAAGCTCTTTAATTTTCCAGCAAATCGCCCTAACCGTAAAAGTTATTTCTCCGCCACCCAGGGGAGCGCGTTATTGACTCGGCTGATGGGCCCGATCCGCTGGGAGCCAAACTTAGAGTTTTTCTAAAAAAACCTGCGAGAAGCTTTGCCTCCCAGGGGAGGCGAGAGCCTCGACCCCAGGATAAGAAGCTAAAATCTGAACATAGGCATTTTAGCATATGTTTCGGTATTTACGATCAATCATTAGAAAATAAAAGGGACTTTCCGACCTCAGCCCTTAAAACTGTGAAGAAATCTAAAGTATTTAGTCTAAATTTAGCTAAGAAATACGCTATTTTCTAATTTTAGCGCCTATGAATATTCGCGAATTCTTCTGAAAAGCTATTTTTTCTTTATTTACTCTCCGCTTCCCGTTTTTTATCATTCTCCGCTATAACTACAAAATCCGGGTGTACGTCTTTAAACACGTCCACGATCCTCGGATCAAACTCGGTCCCGGAGCTGCCCACGATAATTTCCACGGCCTTCTCGTAAGAAAGGGCCTCCCGATACACCCGGTCCGTCACCAAAGAATCGTAGACGTTGGCGACGCTCATGATGCGGTTGCAAAGCTCTATTTCCTCCCCCTTTTTTTGAAAGGGATAGCCCTTGCCGTCGAATCTCTCATGGTGCCCCTCGGCGATTAGTATCGCGTACCTAAGATAGGTCTGGGTGGGGGTTTTCTCGTAGATGGAGCGCAGCACTTCCCCGCCGATCACCGTGTGCTTTTTAACGGCCTCGTATTCCTCGTCGCTGAGTTTCCCTTTCTTCATGAGAATGAGGTCGCTGATGCCAATCTTTCCTATGTCGTGGAGAGGCGCCGCGCGCACCATCAAATCTAGCTCCCCTGGATCCAACTCGTCTTTGAACATCCCCCTCTTGATTAAAGACGTTCCCAAAAGGTCCACGTAAGCCGAAGTCCTCTTGACGTGACCCCCGGTGTTTTCGTCTCTAGCCTCGATAAGCTCCGAAAAGGAGGTGACGATGCTGTCCTCGAGTTCCCGCACGGTGTTTTCCAGGCTCGACTGGTAGCGGGAGAAATTTAAGTGCAAATCCAGGCGGTGGGTCAGGATGCTCTTCTCGAAGGGCTTGGGGATAAAATCCATGGCCCCCACCTGGAGAGCTTTAATTTCCGTCGCGGGGTCGTTGTTCGCCGAAAGAAAAATTACCGGCAGCTTGGCCAAAAGGGGATCCTCGCGCATGCGCGCGAGGGTCTCAAACCCGTCCATCTCGGGCATGTCGATATCCAAAAGCGCGATATCCGGAATTTGCTTAGAGGCGATCTGCATGGCCTGGGCCCCGCTCTTGGCCATCACCACTTTATAGGCGTCCGAGAGCTGCGCGCTGATATATTTAAGGTTGGAGATGTTGTCGTCCACGACCAGGATCTGTTTTTTCTGAATGTCCACGCCAAGCCTCTTAGAGACGCCGTTTAAAAAGGCCGTCATTCGCGACGAAAACGTCCGTCACCACCGGATCGAAACTAGTCCCGCGCCCTTCCCGCATGATGCTCAGGGCCTCGGAGTGCGGCAGCGCGGGGCGATAAATGCGGTCCTCCACCAAGGCGTCGTAAACGTCGGCGATGGCCATGACCCGGCTGCACAGGGGGATGTCTTCCCCGGCCAAGCCATTGGGATAGCCCTTCCCGTCGTAGCGCTCATGGTGACTTTCCGCGATCTTTTTGGCGTAACTCAAGTAATGTTGAGTCGGCGCCCGCTGGTACATCTTCGCGATGATCTTGGCCCCAATGGTCGTGTGCTTTTTCATCTCCTCGTATTCGGAGTCCGTGAGCTTGCCGGCCTTCAAAAGAATGGAGTCGCTGACCCCGATTTTGCCGATATCGTGGAGAGGGGCGGCTCGGGTCATCAGGTCCAGTTCCCGCTGGTTTAAGTCGTCCGGGAAAAGTCCCTTTTCCAGAAGAAGCCTTCCCAGAAGGGCCACGTAATCCCTGGTGCGGATGACGTGCCCCCCGGTGTTCCCGTCCCGGCACTCGATAAGCCCCGAAAAGGAGGTCACCATGCTGTCCTCAAGTTCTTTGACGGTGTTTTCGAGGTGCCGTTGATATTGGTTGAAGCGGATATGGAGACTAATGCGGTGCTGAAGAATATCCTTTTCGAAGGGCTTGGTGACAAAATCCTTGGCCCCGGACTGGAGCGCCCTGATTTCCGTCGCCACGTCGCGGTTGGCCGTCAAATAAATCACGGGAATCCGGTTGAGGAGATCGTGCTTCTGGAAAAGCTCCATGGTCTCGAAACCATCCATCTCGGGCATGTCTATGTCCAGGAGGATGAGGTCCGGAATGTTCTTGGCGGCCATGGAAAGCGCCTGGGGCCCCGATTTGGCCAGGGCGACGCGATAACTGTCCGCGAGTTGGGCCCTCACGAATTTGAGGTTGGCGAGATTATCGTCGACCACCAAAATAAGCGGTCCTCCGCCGTTTAACTCAGCGTCCAGCTGGCTCGCGTTAGATATCGGTCCAGGCACAAGCTCTTTCTCCCTTTTCTTCTTCGCTCTCTCTTAACTTCCGCCCGCGCCCTTTTTTTACTCCCAACCGCCGCGACGGCGAAAGCGCTAGGAAGAGCGCGGCGAGCGGCGCCTATTTGGGGCCAGCCTTCCTTTATCTCGTCGCGAAACAAGATAAAGGCGTACTATATTGTAACAAAAATCGAGCCATCTTTTGCGAAAGCCATAAACCTCGCCCAAAATTCCCAAAACTTAACTTTTTTGACAAAACGCTTTTCGCGTTTTTAAGGCTCTAACTCGTTTAAGTCTCTAACTCGCTTGAGCGCGCGGATCGACCAATGCCTAATTTCCCCCGCAGGCGTCCTGGGGCGCGCTTTCGCGCGCCCCAGGCGCCCCCATCGATAAAGGGTGGCGCCAATATAGGTGGCGCCAAAAGATCCTCCAACGCCTCGGGTGGCGGGCGCCTCGCGCGGGCGGACGCTCCCTGAGCGGCGCGCGTAAATGGCGAACTCCAACGAGAATTCGCGCGATATTTCCTCCCGCCGAATCGCTTCAGAACTTGCCTCCGCCACGCGCGAACGCGCCGCCGCCACGTGGCCATTTGTTTCCGAGGAACCTGACGGATTGACTGTAGGGCGCGCGTCGACGTGACGCTGGCGTAACGCTATCGTTTGGGAGCGTAGCTTTGACGTTCTCGCGCTTCGCTCCAAGGGAACTTAAGCCGCTGACACTTGAGGCTTGAGCCGTTAAGACGCTTGGCTCTTTGGCGCTTGGCTCTTTGGCGCTTGAACGCTTTGACGCCTGGACGCTTAAGCGCTTGGCTCTTAAAAGCTTAAGCGCTTAGACGCGTTGACGCGCGCCAGCCTTGACGAATAAGCGGCCTGGGCGGCATAGCCGCGTGGACACTAGATCTGTAAGTAGCGGACGCTTCACGGCCAGCGTTTGACGCTTGAAGCTTTGATCGCTTGGACTTTTGAGAGCCTTGGCGCTGGACCCGTAAGAATTGGACGCTTCACGGCCAGCGCTTGACGCCTGGAGCTTTGAGCGCTTGGATTTTTGAGAGCCTTGACGCTGAAAGCGTAAGAAGCGACGCATAACGGCCAGCGCTTTAAGCCGGGAGCTTTGGGGGGGTGGATTATTACAGCCGTTACTCGGTTAGCGTAATTAG